>NZ_JAGLBG010000001.1:51102-92961 GCF_018260405.1 Deinococcus sp. | reverse complement strand
CTCCCACAACAGGTCGAGGTGAGCTTCACGGGTGTCGAACGTTCCAGGCAGGTGATACACGAGCATAGGCCGAGTGTAATGCAGTTGGCAACAGAGGCGGGCCACTCGGCCACTCCACAGAGAGTCATGGGGCGGCAGCAAGAAGGGTCTGCGGAACCACGGCCTAGAATCCTAAATTCTTAACGAAAGCCGCCGGGGGCCAGGGCTTCATTTATGCTGGAAACATGATCAAGTACCGTAAACAAAACGCGCTGGAACCCGAAAAAGACGCTGAATTCAGCCTCAACCTGACCCCGCTGATGTTTTTTAGCGTGGGCTACCTCGCCATGAAAGCCCTGATCGGCACCGTCCGCCGCGCCAACTGAGGCGTCGGCGGTCCCGCATCCCTGCAAGCCCGGCTCTGAATCATAAGCGAATTTTCGGTATCATTTAGCCCGTGGTAAGTAGCTCTTGGCTACTCGCTCTGCTTGGGCCGGTGATGCACCCATCACCCGCCAGCCACTTAGACACCACCATCAGGGGCAGCGCAGGGTTTTAATGTGTGCGATACTTCTGGGCAGGTATACCCATGACTAATCCCCCCGAACAACAGCAATTCAAGAGCGCCAGCAGCAACCGTTTCGTGGTTCCTGGCTGGACCAACCTGGTGCCCGGCAAACCCGACACCGTCGAAATCCAGCTTGATATCGACTCCCGCGACAAGGAACGCCAGCAGGCCGTTTTGCTCATTGAGTACTGGGCCACCAACGAAGAGTTGACCCTGCAAAGCCTTTTGCCTACCCGCGCTTTTGTGGCTGCCGGGCAAGACGGCTGGTGCATTTTCGTACCCACGCAGGGGCGCGTGCTGGTGCGGGCCATCGACGCGCAGCCCGATCCGCCTATCCTGGCTAGCCACTGGATCAACATCGATCCGCAGACGGTGCCAGGCACAGTGGTCAACGTGGTGGTCAAGTTCCCCGACGCCCCCACGCCCATACAGAACCTGCTGCTAAACAACAACAACTGAGCAGCCCTCGCCGCGCTCAGTGCGGCACACCCTGGAGGAGAGTCGGCAGCTGATGCCCACTCTCTTTTCTCATGCACCTTTCTCCTTGATCAGGGGAACAGCGACCCTTAACGCGGTATGGTGTGCAGAGCGTGGACAGTCAGACCCAGCAGCCAGACCAGTTGACCGCCCCTGACCTTCTTGCAGCCGAAGTCCATGCTCGGCTGGCGGCGGGAGACGAAGCAGCCTGGCACGAATTTGTCAGCACATACGAAAACCGCATGTACGGCTACTTGTACCGGCTCGAAGGCAACAGCGAAGACGCGCTTGACCTGACCCAGGAAGTGTTTTACCGGGCGTGGCGTTCTATCGCCACCTTTCATCCGGGCGAGCGTGTCCTGCCCTGGCTGTATCAGGTGGCCCGCAATACCCAGATCGAGTCTCACCGCCGCAAACAGCACCAGCGCTTTAGCCTCGACGAGGCGCGTGAGGAAGTTGGTTTCGAGGTCACCAGCCATGCCCGAACCCCTGTGCAAGCCGCCGAGAGTGAACAGGCGCAGGACCGGGTGCAGCGTGCCCTGATGAAACTGGCCCCCGAATACCGCGAGGCTGTGGTGCTGCGCTTTGTCGAGGACCTGCCTTATGAAGAAATTGCCCGGCTTCAGGGAATTGCCACCGGCACCGCCAAGAGCCGGGTCTTCCGCGCCAAGGAGCAGCTGGCCGAACTGCTGGCCGACGTGGCCGACCTCCATTGATGCGGGCCGCACGCCGTTCCCTGAACCGCCGGGTCAACACCCTGGAGAGACCCCTATGAAAGCTACTTGGAATGGTCAAATCATCGCGCAGTCCGAGCAGACGGTCGTGGTCGAAGGCCACCATTATTTTGCGCTTAGTAGCGTGCGTCAGGAATACCTGAAGCCGTCGAGTACGCACACGGTCTGCCCCTGGAAGGGCACAGCGAACTATTACACCCTGGAAGTCGGCGGGCAGCAGAACGTGGACGCCGCCTGGTTCTACCCCGACCCGAAGGAAGCTGCCGGGCAGATCAGGGGTCATGTTGCCTTCTGGAAAGGTGTGCAGATCACTGGCGAATAACCTGCCCGGTGTGGCTGCGCTCTGGGACGCCCTGCATCACGTTAACAACACGGCTGCACCGCGCTAGTGGCCAGCCGAGGACGACGCAGCCCCCGCTGTCAGCTTTCACGATAAACGAGAATGGTGCAAATTATTTGAGAATGAGATTCAGCTTCTGGCCCGGGTGATATGACGTTGGCCTGGCCCCAATTCCGCAGTCTCGTGGTTGACGACCACCCGCGCCTGCTGACCTGGCTGGGGCCACAGTTCATCGATCCAAATCACAGCGGTCAGCGGAGTGTACTCGGCATCTTAATGCCCGTGGCCTCTTTCGACGGTTCCAGGAACACGCGGCTACTCCTCACGCCTGTTCAGAGAAAGGGAAGCTGCAAGGTGATCAGCGTTCCTGCAGGCGAATTGCCGGCCCTCACGATCGGCACCCTGTTTCTCAGAGGCCGCCGCGCCCAGCATCAACCTTCCGCACGAACCCTGTCTCTGGTCACCGATTTCACCTTTCAGCGCGTACGGCGTCTGGGCGAGCTGGATTCAGGCGGCCAGCCCTTATTCCCAAAAAACGTCTTTGGGTGCCCTCAGAACTGGGCCACCTTTTCGGATTCACCCTGCCTGATCCTGCCGGGCCACGACGGCGCCGAAGTCGTCGTGCCTATGACGGAGATGATCCGCTACTGTTACGGCAGTTCGGGACGATTGTTGCAGGCCGTCCTTTCCGACCGGCTCCCAGAGGTGTTGGCTGAACTTGAGGCCCACTCCACCTGGAAAGGTGACGTCCTGCACGTCGATGCGCTGCCCAAAGGGTTTTCGGCTGAAGAGTCCCTGACCATGGCGTGGCTCCTGCAAGATGCCTGGGCACGCAAGCAGGCCCTGCAGTTGGATACCAGTTTCATGGCCGCATCTGCGCCAGGAGCCATCGGACTCCCCAAGTTAAGCCATGTCGCCGCGCTGTTTCCGTACCAGGGGGAAGCTCAGATCCACGTTTCCGGGAACTGGGTGGCGAACACGGGCATGCCCCGCTTCCTGGTTCAGCAGGTTCTGCGAGTTGACGTGGAACGTGCCTTCGAGGTGAGCCTGCCGAGTCATACTGCCTCGGATGAGTCCGGCCAGCCCGATGAGGGCGATGCAGGGGGCAAGACCCTGCTCACCGTGGATATGGACAACATCGTTGTTGATTCCACAGCTCAAGGACAGAGGTCTCGCGCCACCATCTGGCTTCCCGGTCTGCCCGCACACTTTTCGCAGCAGCGGCCTCTCTTCCACGACGTGGAGCGCCAACCGTCACCCTCGGTGTCTGTTCAGGGAACCCTGACCGTGGAGGGTACGGTGTCTACTGGCAGGTCAGCCACGCGCAAGTCACGCGTGCGCAAGGCAGTGGTCGGCAGTGTTCCAGAGGGTTCGACCTTCAAACTCAATCCGATGGATGTTGAGCGGCTCCGTGGAGCCCTGACGCTACTCGAATCGCGTGGCTTCAACGTGCGTGAGCTTGCCCTGGGTACCAGCCGCCGTCCATCGAGCGTTCCGTGGCGCTGTCTGATCTTTGAGATCTCTCGCGACTCCCACTACGCCTACATCCTCGAAAAAGAGCGGCTCAACGCGAGTGATTTCGGGCCCCTGATCGTGGCCGCCCGGACGCGGTGGTACAGGGCCAGCGAAGCTGCACTCCTGTCCCTGCTGCTCAGCCGCCTTGGTCAACGCACCTGGCCGGCGGCACCTCTGGGCTGGAGGTTCGGACGGATAACCCACTCGTATACAACCAACGAGAGCCTGGCACGGACGCTGCGGGGGCATCTCCCGAATGACTGAACTCGATCCGCCGACCTTGTATCCGATGGCCCCAGCTCCTATCATGTGTCAGATGACACATGAACAAGGCTGACGAAACCGTGGTGAAAGGCCGAACCCGTGACGTTCTCGAAGCGATCGCGCGCCTGGAAAACCTGGGCGAACACGTCACAACCAGCCGGCTCGCCGCCGAACTCGGCCTGCCCCGGCAGAACATCCGCGGATACCTGCTGGCGCTGCTCAACCGTGGAGCCATCCGCTATCCGGCAAGTGGACGCCAGACCGTTCCAATCCATCTGACTGAACAGGGCTGGAATGTGGCGGTCACCCGCCGGACTCCGCGCGCCGAAGAGCACGGCACCCTGACCTTCCCGGTACTCGGTGAGGTCGCCGCTGGCCATCCCACCCTCGCCAGCACGGACATCGAGGCCCGTGCAACCCGCCTCCAGGATGTGCTCGATCTGCACGAAGGAGATTTCCTGCTGCGGGTGCGCGGCGAATCCATGATGGGTATCGGCATCTACCCGGGCGACCTGGTGGCCATCCATCCGACCACCCAGGAACCGCTGTCCGGTGAGATCGCCCTGGTGGCAGTGCCAGGCGAGGAGACGGCCACCCTGAAGCGCTGGCACCGCAACAACGGTACGGTCACGCTGCGCAGCGAGAACCCTGCCTATCCCCCGCTCACCTACCCGGCTGACGACCTGCTCGTGCAGGGCTGGCTGGTCGGCCACATCGGCACCGGCCGCGCCAGGCGCAGTCACACCAGCGAGGCCTGAGCCGTGACCGTGGCGCTGAACCACGCGGGCCGGCAGACGCCCCTGCGTGAAGGACTGCCGGCCCGAGTCCTGGACGCCAGCCGCCGCTACGGGGAGCTGGAACTGCGTCAGCGCCGCCTGCTCGCCGCGCTGGCCGCCCACGACGGCGAGGTGCCCACGGACACGCTGGCGGCGGCCGTGCAGGTGCCCACCCGAGCGGTATTCGGCATGATGGTGCGGCTCACTGAGGTCGGCATGGCCGTACAGACACCGCATGGCTGGGCGCTGGCGGCCAGCATCCGCTCCCTGGCGCAGGCTGACCTGCGCAGCTCCGTGCACATCAGCCTGATCCTGCCGGTGCCTGACCTGCTGATACCCGTGTGTGCCAACCCCCTTGAACGCCGGATCTTTCGGGCATTGGTGCTGCTCTTCCCCAATTGCGCGGTCATGGCCAACCTGCGGCTGAGCGAGGTCGTCGATCCAGTCCTGGCGCAGCCGTACCTCGACTCAGCGTCGCTGAAGTTCCTGGCGCACCCAGCCGCCGAGCTGGACGCTGTGATCTACAGCGGGTGCAGCCTGCTGCCGGTTCTGGCCGTGGAAGCCGACGTGCCACAGCACGACCACCCTCCCCAGAGCGGGCGCGACGGGCTGAAGAACACGATCTGCCGCCTGGCGGGGCTGCCCTTGATGCGGGTGCGAATCGACGCGCATGTAAGCGACGACGTACTAATGCATAGACTGCGCCGGGCCCTGCACCAAGTGGCGAAATCGCCGCGCCCCGGTCAGCGGGGACACGCCGAGTTGGCCGAGGCGCTGGCAAGACTTACATGACGGTTTCTGACGACGAGGCGCAAGGGCGTGCTGCCATGGCATTGCTGGGGCTGCCGGCAACTTCCGTTCAGGCAGGCATTCCGGCGAGGATTCCGGCTGACGGGGTGCAGCTCTTTGCAGGATACATATGGGTTAGCCGACACTATCTGCTGCCCCCGTTAGGCACCAACATGCTCAGGCTCCGGCGTCAGCAACTGAGCGCTATAGCCTGACCGACCTAGCTCTGACCAAAAAAGCGACGGTGTTCTGCTTCAGTGACTCGGCTACAGCGCGAAACTGTCTTCCTTCCGATTCCACTTACTAATCTGAGCTGAGATCTTACCGTTTTGACCTCCACACCATGCGGATGCTTGACCGCACATCGCACACGATCGGTGATGCCACGGGGTCGCTCTAGGTGCCCCGTCGCTACGAATCAAAGCACGGATCCTTAAGCGCCGCGCTCAACGTGGCGGAGGCCGTCACGCTCGGAGCGCCCAGCACGCGGCGCCATACACCCTGCCGCTCAAACGCAATAGTGACGGTTTTCTCACACTCACTCGAAGTGAGCCGCTATTTTATGAGAACGGTTGCTCGCCGCCCGCCTCCCGCGCCAGCGATGGTTTGGCTAAGCGCGAGCGCATGACCCTCGTCATCGCTGCTTCCCTCAAAGGGCGCGTGGCGGACAAAGCGGGAACTCCACCACTTCGCTCTTTGGAGGAAACAACTATGACTGCCCCCGCTCAGGCCCTAAAGGCCCAAGCACGACGCCTTCGCGCTGCACTCAGCGACGAAGCCGTAACCTTGGGGCACCGGAAGACACTTGACCTCATTGCACGGATCCACGGCTGGCGCGACTGGAACACACTCAGCGCCGCCCTGGACAAAGGTCTTGAGCTCCCTGCAGGCCAAGTGCCTAATTTACAGGAGGATCCAATAATGACCAGCCCCACCAGCGGCGAGCGACCCCAATACCTGAAAACCACTTTCACCGACACGAACCTCATAGCCACGTTCGATACACTTCCCACCACGATCGGCCAATGGACGCGCCGGCACGACCTTGAACCCGCAAAAGGGCACCTCGGCCTCACTCAGCGGTACTACACCCGCTCCGATGGAAAACGCCCACTCCTCGCAATCGACTTCAACCGCGATGAACCGATTGCGAAGATCGTCAACATTGTGCCTGACAAGGGCGAAGACGACATCTCCCTCACCGAATCCAACACACTCGAACAGGATTTTGTCACCGCCCTGCGCCCATTGCTTCCATCAACCGTGGGAATTCGGCAGACCCCCGCTACGGTTCACCTTCGCAACCTACTCACCGTAGAAACATACGACTTGTTCCGCTACCACAGCGCGAACAAAAGCACGGGCAACAGTCATCCCAATGACCGTGAGCGCTGGCTCGAATTCATCAAAGCGGCAGCCGCAGAAGGCCTTGATGACCGCGACGAGCATAAGGATCTCGTTCGACGTGCGCTGCTCGAGGAAGGTTTCGCCGAACGGCATGCCAAACTGATTGCGGACGACTACTCCCGGCACATGGAGATGGCCCACGCCATGATGTAATCCCCGTCATGACGTGATGATCCCGGAACAACTTCCGGGATCGTTTCATTTCAGGTACACGCTCCTAAGCCTCCAAGCACGTCACCGTTCCGCACACGAGCGCCAGCCTTGTCGCCACCAAGAACACTAACCACACCCGCCCATCCGCACCCACCACCCGCTCACCCGTCACGTGCATCGGCACCCTCTGACAGAACCATCGCATCATCAGCGCCCCTGAACCCCTCGCGCTTCGTTACAGCAAAAGTTTCAAGAAGATAAAGAACGTCGACAGCAACGAAAGCCGATGAGTGCAGGAGCTGAAAAACCCCGGTCTCATGCGCCTTCATGCAAAGTGACTCTGCCTCGCCTCCCCAGCCTACCGCTCAGCATCGTCACGGCGCTGCTGCACCGTGTCACCAGTCTCAATGGCATGATCTCCTTCGCCAATGTGTGGATAATCGCGCTGTCCCAGGAATGCGCCCTGTGGCGCGTTCCTGGCCGTCGATTGTGTGCTGGTTCCTCACGCCGGCGTCGAGATGGAAGGGCTGAGCCTCCAATACAGCGGAAAAGAACGAACCCGTCCTGGCTGTCGTTGGCGGCCTAAAAATGATCAAAAGTGGCGGATAGGAATTGACCATGCCGAGGTTGGAGCCCCCCACGATCTGCGATTCACTACGAGTCGGAGGTCGGCATGCTTGGAGGCGCACAGGTGCGGCACATCATCGAGCTCAAGGCGGCAGGTCAGTCCATCAGCGGCATCGCCAAAACCCTGAACGTCAGTCGGAACACCGTCAAGAAGTACCTCCGCGATCCCGGCCTCCCGCAGCCACGCCGACGTCAACCCCGGGGGAGCAAGCTGGCCCCTTTCATAGAGTTTTTGACAGGCCGGATCGAGCTGGGCGTCCTGAATGCCGTGGTGTTATTCCGTGAACTACAGGAACGCGGGTACGACGGCCAGTACACCGTCGTCAAGGACTTTGTGCGCCCATTTCGGCGGACACACGTGTCCGCCCAGCGCCTCACCACCCGCTTCGAAACTCAGCCCGGGGAACAGGCGCAGGTGGACTTCGGGCGGTACAGCTACCGGAATCTGGAGGGCCAGACGTGTTCCATCTGGGCGTTCGTGATGGTGCTGGGCTGGTCAAGAGCGTTGTACGTCGAGTTCATCCGCAAGGCAGATACCGCGAGCTTCATCCGGTGTCACGTCAACGCGTTCGCCTATTTCGGCGGGATCACCCAGACCATCCTGTACGACAACACCAAGCAGGTCGTGCTGGAACGCGACCAGACCGGCGCGCCGGTCTGGAATCCACAATTCCTGGACTTCTCGCTGCGGCTGGGGTTTGCCATCCGGCTGTGCCGCCCGTACCGGCCGCGCACCAAGGGCAAAGTCGAGCGCGGCGTCGGGTATGTGGAGAAGAACTTCTGGCTGGGTGCGCAGTTCGTGGACGACGCGGATCTGAACCGTCAAGCCAGATCCTGGCTTGACCACATCGCGAATTCCCGCGTTCACGGCACGACGCGTGACCGCCCGGTGGATCGACTGCACCAGGAACAGCCGGCCCTGACCCCCATCCCACCGGTCGACACCATCGCGGTGTTCCTGCGGGAACCCCGCAAGGTCAGCTGGGACAGCTTCGTGTCGTATGCCGGCAACTTCTATGGCGTGCCCTGGTCGTATGCCGGTCAGGGCGTCGACGTGCAGGCCGACCAGGTCACGGTGCAGATCTTCAGCGGTGGATGTCGCATCGCCGTGCATCCCCGGTCAGCTCAGCGCGGCGCGCGATTCGTGGTGGATCGACAGTACGACGGCCTGCCGGCGGGTGGCGCGGCCGCCCGACGTGGCCCGCACCTGGCCTATCAGCAAGAAGCGCTGTCGGACGTGCAGGTCGAGCAGCGTCCCCTGGCGGAATATGCCGCCCTGGTGGCCATTCAGGACAGTGTCACGCTGGACGAGGTGCTGGCCGACGTGTTCCGGGAGGGGTCAGCATGATCTCGGTGGAGCGCTGTCGGGACGACCTGGAGCGACTGGGCTTGCCGCATGCGGCAAGCCTGCTGGACAGTCGACTGGACGCGGCCGCCAAGAAGGAACTCCCGTATGCGGAGTTCCTGGCAGATCTGCTGCGGATCGAAGTCAACGCCCGGGATGAACACGGCCGAACCCGCCGACTGAAACTCGCGAAACTGCCCTTCGACCGGCGGCTGGACAGCTTCGATTTCGCCTTTCAGCCGAGCGTGGACAAGCGGCTGATCAAGGAACTGGGCACCCTGTCGTTTGCCGCTGACGGACAGAACGTGATCCTGCTGGGGCCGCCTGGCGTCGGGAAGACGCACCTGGCCGTCGGACTGTGCGTGAACGCCATCGAACAGGGGGAGAGCGTGCTGTTCACGCGGGCCGGCCAGTTGATGGAGGACCTGCGCCGAGCGCAGGCCCTGAACCGGCTGGAGCATCGGTTGCGCTTCTACCTGAAACCGAAGGTGCTGGTCATCGACGAATTCGGCGTGTGGCCCTATGACCGCCTGGCAGCGAATGCCCTGTTCGGACTGGTCGCGGCACGCTATGAGCGCGGGAGTGTGATCCTGACATCCAACAAGGGCTTCGGTGACTGGGGCGAGGTACTGGGCGATCCGGTGGTGGCGAGCGCCATCCTGGATCGGCTGCTGCACCACAGCCACGTGTTGAACATCAAAGGCGAATCGTACCGGCTGCGGGAGAAGAAGAAATCTGGGCTGTTCCCGAGCACGCTGGTGGGGCTCAGTCCCACCAATCAGGAGGTGAACCGGAAATGACAGCTGGCAGGGTGGTCAAATTTAACCCGCCGAAAGTGGTCAATTTTAAGTCGCCGTTGACATGGCCACCAGTTCACCTCTGCCGCCCTGGTGAAATTGGGGCACGACCCGACCCCACTCCTGGAGCAGTTCAAAGTCTCCCGGATGCTGGAAACCCCGATGTACCCGTACCGCACCGCGACCCAGGAGATGATCCACACCGTTCAGGCGTGCCGCGCCGCCGGAGTCGCGATGGCCGGCGTCCTCGTGGACGGGGAGTTCGGGCGTGATGAGGTCGTGGCTTTCAGTCGCCAGACCCAGATTCCGATGTTGGTGCGCGCCAAGCGGAACATGACGGTCGAGTTCGAGGGTGAGTCCCTCACCCTCGAAGCGCTGGCTGAGCAGTTTCCACCTGAACGTTGCCATCTGTATGACGAGCTGGAGTGGCGGGTGCGCAGACTCCGCGTTTCACGTGCGGTCGGCACCTTCGATGTCCTCATTGTGTGGCGGAAGGTGCACGGTGAATGGACGTGCTTTTGCCTCTTCAGCACGTTCGATTCGTCATTCACGGTTCGCGCGCTGCTGCGGGCCTGGAAGGCCCGCTAGGGAATTGAGGTGATTCACCGCTTCTTGAAGCAGAACCTGGGTCTGGGACAGTGTCGGTGCCGCACAATCCAGGCCCAGGAGAACTGGGTCTGGTGTGTCGTAGAGGCCTTTCACGCCGTGTTGCTGGTGCGTCAGGCTGATCTGTCATTGACCTGGCGCTCAGCCCAGCACCTGGCAGCGCAGAATGCGAAAAATGGTGTCCTGACCGACATGGAGCGTCACGTCGCCGTGCTTGAGGCCGTGTGACACTCACTCTGGCTCTTCGTGGAAAGTCTTGGTTGAAGCTAACATTGCGAGATTCCGGGAAAACGCCGGAATCTCGCAATGTTAGCTTCAACATACTTTTCTCGATACTCGCTCCGCTCGGTTGATCTAAAGATCAACTTCGACCTACTTAACTCACTGTAAGCACGTCGTGTCTCACGAGGCGACAGCTTGACGATCAAGTTCAACGGCGGACGCACTTAGCGCCTGAGCGGTCTGTTCAATCTGTACGGCCAGATCGTCCAAGCGCTCAGCAATGTCCTGGGTTGATGGATGAGCAGCACGGTCTCTCAAAATCAAATTTCCTTTCCTGGTAAGGCTGCACTCCTGCTCCTAGACCTCGAAATCAAGTGATCGACCCACTCCTTCCCGCATCTCCCGCTTCCGTGCAATCCATTCTTCCTCCGGGACGAAGCCCACGCGGCTCTCCCTGAAGGCTGGGAACTGAACCATTTCCCTTCTCCTATTCCTGGCCTCACAGGTAAACGAGCATGCGCCACATCTCGGGCAAACGTGCCGGTGGCAGACAATGCACACCAGATCCACCAATTTCGCTTTACACACCCCGCACTTTGCCCAGGTTGAAAAACGGGCCGGTTCCGCAAGGGGAATGACCCGCTTCGGCGCAGGGGGAACTGGGGGCATGAGGCGAGGAAGAGGAATCGGTTCGTTTGCTGCCCGCGTCAACTCGCGGGTCTTCACATTCTGCTCCGGACGTGTGGCGGTACGGGACCCCGTATGGGACAACACCTTCTGAAGCCCCTCAAGCTCCCGCCGAAGTCGAGGTGACCGAATGCCTTCCCCCACCTCAACGAGGGCGATGAAGCGGCGCCGACCTTCTCGGAACGCCACCGTCTGGTCTGGATAACGCTGCACCAACGAGATGAAGCGAGTGATCTGGGGCTTCCAGCGCTTAACGACGGCGGCAAGGTTTGCTTGGGCCGCCTGAATGCATTGCTCCTCCACGGTTGTGGGCTCACCCTGAAGCCGGTCTGCCAGGTACGGCTCGCCGTTCTGGCAGACGACTGCCGCCCGAGCCAGCCAACTCGCCAACCCGTGGATGGTTCGGGGCATGTTCCCGCTTAAGTCCCGCAGCTGACCGGCGAGCTTCCTGAGCCGCTTGGGCAGGGGTGCTCCTGCGGGAACCGTCATAGCAGGCCGTGCCCCCCCTTCTCGGAAGCCTTTTCCCAATACCGCTCGGTCTCTCCAGTCACCACCCGGTAGTCGATCCCCAACGCCTCGAAGTACCGCCTGGCAGCCCTGATCTTGCGTTTCTCACTCTCGAAGCGCAGGCCGCTCTCGTCGGTTGTGCCCTTCGTCTCACGCACCAGCTCAATCCGCGTCTGCTCGTCCCCAAGCCGCACGATGGCCCAGTCGGGGTTGTAGTTCCCAATCACGCGGGGCAGCCCCAGCTTGAACTTGGGGGGAAACTTGAAGTACACCGCGACGTTCTCCCCGTCGTCGTGGATGGTTCGCTGCACGAAGGCCCGCTCCACCTCCGAGTCGATCTGCACCAGGTCGTACAGCCCCTTGCCCGTCTCGTCGTCCACCAGCTCGCGCTGGGGCTGCTTGACCTCCGGGGCGAACAGGTCCTCCGGGCTGCTAAAGACCTCATGCCCTCCGTGGTACTTGATCCGGTCGGCCACGTGGTCGGCCAGCACGTTCTTGAGAGTAGAGACAAAGGTGTTCGTCCACCCCTCCGGGTTGGTAAGCAACTTTTCCTTCACGCCGTCCGGCACCTCCCTGAAGATACGAATGAGCGTCGCCCGCGTGAGGTCGGTCTCGGCCGCGGCCCTCCCGATGAAGTCTGGGATCGGCTGCGCCTCTGCCACAACTTGCACATCCAGCGTGCTCTTCGGAGCCGTGACCTGCACGTCCATCCAGTACGGCTCGCTCGGGCTGATCTCCACCTCGTTGTCAAACTTGACCCGCCACTCCCCGTACTGCTCGTAGATCTTCTGCACCTTGAACTTGCGGAAGTGCTGCCGGCGGGGATCGCCGGAGGGGAAGGACTTGTGCTTGCTGAGGTCAGCCCCTACCTCCAGCACGACCTGGTGCTGGTTGGCGGGCGTGTTCGTGATTCCCAGTGAGACTTGCGAAACCGCCTGCGAATCGCGGGTTTCGAGCAGCAATACGGCGGCCTGTCCGATGACCTTCTCCAGCCGCAGGACGTACTGCCGCACCACGAATTGCCCCTTGGAGATCGAGAGCATGGGCTGGGGGTATTTGGCCCCCGTCAGGGCCTTCACCGCCTCCTGCACCAGCTCGTCGGTGTTCACCTCGATGCGGTAGGACAGGCGTTGGCAGAGCTTTTTCCAGAAAGTCTGGAAGGCCTCACCGTTGAAAAGATCGTCCCTGCGCCTGGCAGTGGACAGGCTGGGCTTCCTGGGCGGCGGTGGGGCACCCTCGCCATCATCGGTGTAGTTCTGCTGGAGGTTCGCCACGTAGCTCTCGTAGCTCTCGTTCGCCACGACCGTCAGGATGTTGAGATTCAACTCCTCGGGGCGGTTCCCCTCCTGATCCACGCACAGGCGCAAGCCACGGCCGATCTCCTGACGCTTCTTGGTACTGCTGACGGTCTGGTTCAGGGTGCAGATCTGAAAGACGTTCGGATTGTCCCAGCCTTCTTTTAGGGCACTGTGAGCGAACAGGAAGGCGGTTGGCTCAGCGAAGGAAAGCAGTTCTTCCTTGGCCTGCATGATGAGTCGGAACGCTTCCTTGGCCTCGTCACCATCGGCTTTCTGGTTCACGTCCTCGCTGTAGACCTCCTGATCCTTGACCTTCTTCTTGGCGAAGTAGCCCTTGTGAACTTCGCCAGCGGCCTTACCCTGCCACTCCGGGTACTGCGCCTGGAGCTTGACGTACTCTTCCTCGAAGAGGCGGCGGATCGTCCCCGGCTGCCCCTGGTAGTTGGCCACCCGGTCGATGAAGAACAGCGACAGTACCTTGACGCGGTGCCTGTTCAGGCGGCGCTGACGGTCAAAGTGGGTCTGGATCGTCTCCCGGATCTGCGCGCGCCACACTTCCGTGCGCGAACCCAGCACCTCGTCGCCCGTGCCGATCTCCTCACCGTTCGTGAACTTCACAAAGCCTGGCAAGTCGTCTTTTGGGACGCCGATGTTGTCCACCACGAAGCCTTCGTGGGCTGGGTTCTTGGTCTTCTTGAACAGGTCGTCACCGCCATGTAGGGTGAAGGTCTGTTCGCTGGTCAACCCGTCCTGCACGGCCACCGTCCGCACCTTCGCGGTGATCGGGTTGCGGGTGATCTCTTCAACGCGGAACTGCGGCACGTTCAGGCCAGAGAGTTCCGAGACACCTGTGACTTCAATCTGCTTCACCAGGCCCTGACGGAACGCCTCAATGGGCGTGAGGCGGTAGATCGTGTTCGGAGTCTCGCCCGCGCGGTGGGTGGCCGAGTAGCGCAGCACGAACAGTGGGGCCAGCGTGCGGACGGCCTCCTTCGCCCGGTCGGAGCCCATGTTCTGCGGCTCGTCGAGGATCACGATGGGGCGCGTCTCCTGCACCCACTGGTAGGGCAGGCGCGATCCGGCCAGCTTCTCGGTCGACTTGTAGAAGTTGTTGGACGCCCGGTTGAAGGACTGGGTGGTCATCACCATCACGACCGGGTACTGGCTCTGGGCGAAGTTCCGCAACTGCCCCAGGCGCGCGCCGTCGTACTCGATCAACTTGAAGTTGGTGACGCCGTACAGCTCCTGGAAGTGCTTGCGGGTGACCTCGAAGGTCTTCTTCACCCCTTCGAGGATGGCGATACTCGGCACCACCACGATGAACTTACGGAATCCGCAGCGCCGGTAGAGGTCGAGCATCGTCCGGAAATAGACGTAGGTCTTGCCGGTGCCGGTCTCCATCTCGACCGTGAAGTGCGGGGCGCGGTGGGAATCATTGCTGACCCCCTCCAGCATCATCCCGTCCGCCTCAGTGCCCATCTCCAGCCCCCGCACCGGCATGGCGGCGTCGGGGAACTGGAGGTTGTGACCGAGCTGCACGGCCTGGAGGTTCTCAGTCAGCCACTCCTCGTCGAGCGACGTGCCTTCCGGCAGGTTGGGGATGATCTCGTCGGCCAGAATGACGGCTTCGGTGTCCAGGCGCTGGAAGCCGTCGAACAGCTCCACGGTGTTGTTGATCGCAGCCTTCTGGTGAGGCTGATCTGCATTGAACTTGAATTCAAAGGCCATATCAGAGGGTCTTCACGTTCTCGACGGCGTCCGCGAGCCGAAGCTTGAGCTGGTCGTTCAGGCTGGACTCCAGGCAGACGAAGGTGTCCTTGGGGTACTTCGCCGTCGCCTGAACCGTGGCGTCTGACAGAGTATCGGTGCTGAGGCACACGAGCAGGCGGAAACTGCGCTCGGGGTGCGTGACAACATGAACCTCATCGTCAAACTCTGGCGACTGTTCCACCCGGCTGTCCAGGGGGAAGCCTTCGAGCAGCATCAATTCTGTCAGGACGTCCCGCGTCTTGTAGTCGGGCACGAGAGCGCCCGCACCAGTGAAGTCAAAGCCCTGCAACTCCGCGACGGAACGTGCGGTTTTGGTCTGCCACTTCGTGAGATTCGACCTTGAGGTGCGGAAGAGCCGGAAACCCACATCCGCCTGGGTCTTCTCGCTGGACAGGGCAGCACCGACGTTTCTGATCCGCTCCATCGTCACGTCTGCGATGGTCTTCAGCTTCGTCTCGGGCGTATCCAGCTCGACAGGCAACTGAACTAGAATGAATTTTCTGTTGCCCTTATCCTCGTGATTTTGCTTCATGACAGCATGTCCGGTGGAACCTGTGCCGGAGAAGAAATCCAGCACAATGTCATTGGTATTTGAATCTGTCACTAAATGCAGGATGCGCTGAAGTAGCTTGGTAGGCTTCACACTGTCGATTACATTATCAGTGTTTTCAAATCCTACAAACTCGATAAGTTCCCTTTTCGCATCCTGTGTATGCCCAACATCCTCGTACTTCCAAAGCGTTTGCGGCACGATTCCCTGCCTTACTTCAGACAGAAAACGTTTGACGGAAGGCATATTTCCACCTTCTTGTCCCCACCAGATTCTTTTATCTTGATCTAGCTGTTTGAAACGACTAAAGCTATATCTCCAGTAGTTTCCTCGTGCTGGTGTAAATTTTTTCCCACTTGGACTTTCAACCTCATATAGACCATCGGCGTAGTAATTACGCGCCGTAGTGTCCCCAGGCTTCCAAGGCCCTCTAGGATCATTATCTGGATTTATGTACCTAGCATTGGCTTCATCGCTTCGGGGCATTAACCTAGGACGCCAGTAATCCCCATCCTTGGCATAGATGGCAATGTAGTCATGATCTTCAGAGAAGTGTTTGGCTGAGTTTTTCGGCGCATAGACCTTCTGCCATATCACCGTCGTAATGAAGTTCTCCGCTCCAAAAATCTCATCCATCAGGTGCCGAAGATTGAAGATCTCGTTGTCGTCCAGGCTGACGAATATTGCCCCTTCCGGCGACAGCAGCTCGTGCGCCAGCTTCAGGCGGGGATACATCATGTCCAGCCACTTCGAGTGATAGCGGCCACCGCTTTTCGGATTGCTGGTGAGCAGCCCCATGTCGTCCTGCTGATCGGTGCGCCGCAGATAAGTCTCCAGCGGCTCCGAATAGTCATCGCTGTACACGAAGTCCCTGCCGGTGTTGTACGGCGGATCGATGTAGATCAGCTTCACCCTGCCCGCGTAGGCCTTGAGAATCGTCCGCATCACTTCCAGGTTGTCGCCCTCGATGATGACGTTGCCTGTGGTGTCTTCGCTGACGCCCAGGCCGGGCACAGGAGCCAGCGTGCCTTCCGACGGCTTCACCGCCAGCTTCCTCGCCTGCCGCTTCCCAGGCCAGTTCAGGCCGTAGAACTCCCCGCCTTCAACTGGTGGTTCCGCAGGACTCTCCAGCAGTTCCTTGAGCGTCTGCGCGTCAAACTTCCCGTCCGGGAAGGCCTCGGGAAACAGGGCCTTGATCGCCTCAATACGGTCTTCGTCCAAACGCTCGGGGCGCTTCATTTCGTCGATCATGGGTTCTCCTCATATGTGGGTAACGTTCCTACCTCATCCGATAAAGAAGGGAGAAGGGGTACGAACACCTGTTTCAGTTTCAGAAGCTGGGATAGGAGCCAGTCGAAGTATTCTGGCCATCGCTCCTGATCGCGTAAATCCGAGTTCAGACGGTGGAGTTCGATATTCGACTTGTTGAGATCCGGATTTTCCTTCCAGATCATGGCACACCCAAAGTGAGCCTCGATATCTGCTTTCTGAGCTTCAAGCTGCTGGAACATCGCCTTCGTAGCCGGCGGCTGCATGAAAAGCGCCACCCACAGGCTGTTGAGTTTGGTGTTGACCCGAGCACCGATCCAAAAGCCGTACTTCCCGATGTAGAACTCGTACCAATTCAAGGGTTGAGGCTGCCCAGGTTTGAGTGCCGTGGTGCGTTCCAGTACGTACTCCCGGAAGGCCGTCCAGAAGGCCAGCTGGAGCTGCGCGGTCGGCGTGATTTCCTGAACACCAGACACACCGAGTTTCGTCCAGTTGTTGGGTTGGCTGATGACGTTGAATTTTGGGGCTGGAAGAGAGTCTCCAATCCTCCAGAGTTCCAACTCCAGACCAAAGAAATTGACGCCGACCGGCGTGTTGGTATTCAGCCAGTCCAACGCGGCACGGTGCTCGGCGGTAAAAGTCTCCGCAATCCACACCAGTGTGCTGGCTTTTGTACCTGCGGCGTAGGTAAGGAGTTGCCCGAGATGGCTGTGATCAGTCTTATAGAATTGGTTCTCGATAACGACCAGTGCTTCCTCAGAGCCCGCAGTGCACAGCAGATCCGCCCGAAACGGGCCGACGGGATGCTCGGTGGCCACCAGCTGCAACTCGATGCCCAGAACGTCCGAAAGGAGGGGCAGATGTCCGGAGAGCCACGGAGTGAAGTCCTGCGCTTCCTTCGGCCACACATCCTGAATAGACACTCTTTGCAGCGCGCTCAATTGATAGGACTTCATCGGGCATCTCCCACGTCAAAGTCAGTGGCGTCAGGCAGGCTGTTGCGGCCCAGGGTGCCCATGTTCGCATCCACCCATTGTCCCTGCTCGGTGCTGCTGGCGTACTCGTCCAGGGCTGATTGCATCACCCGGTCGGGGGCGACCCCCGGCGTGGTCTGAAGGCGGAATTGACGGTAGCTGTTGCAGGTGAAGCGCACGTCGCAGTTGGCGCACACGGCGGTGCCGAAGGGCTGCTTGGCTCCTGGGCGGATCGGGGCGCGGAGCCGCTCCACGGGCGGCGGGCGGAACTCGCGACCCTCAATCTGATCGACCACTGTTCCGAACTGCTCCACAGTGTCGTCCACCGCAACCGCGTCCAGCGGGATGGTGATGCACGGCTGCCACTTCTCCAGCGCGGCGGTCACGGTGGCCGGCGTGCCGTCCCGCAGCGCCTGCCGCAGCTCGCGGGTGGGACGGGTGGCGATGATGGCGGTCTCGTCAAGCGGCTGCCCCCGCAGGCCCTGCCAGATGGGGGCGTACAGGTTGAGCTGCTGCACGTACTGATCGAGCTGCCCGTGGGCGCTGTCCGCGTCAAGGTGGGTCTTCACGTCGTACATGACGGTCTGGTTCCCCTCGCGCACGATGTCCACTACGCCTTCCAGGGTGAACCGGCGGCCCAGCGGCGTCCGTTGCTCCGGCAGGGTCAGCTTCACCTCGGTGTCGGTGACGTTCTCGGCCACCTCCCGCATCCGCCGGTAATAGAGGATCACCTGTTCCAGGGCGGCCTCGCGGATGTTCGGGGTGACGGCGCGGCCCGTCTCCAGGCGGATGCGCTCGTAGTTCAGCTCGAAGGCGTCCCGGATGAAGCCTTCCAGGTCATGCGGCGCGGTCATGCGTTCACTCCCTGCCTCACGGCAATCAGGCGGTTGTGCAGATCCTCGATGGTCTGGTGAACCAGATTCCCGAAGAACATGCCCCCGGTGCGGGAATCCGCGAAGTCGTACTTGCGGAAGATCATGTATGACCGTGGGCACTCCAGGTAGCGCAGGTAGTCCGCCGTGTAGGAGTAGGTGCGGCTGGTGTCGTCCGTCTCGTGCTTCGCGGCGGGGACAGTGTTCAGGTCGAGGTCGCGGATACGGTGCACGGATCCGGCCAGCATCACCTTGAAAGAATCATGGGTGCTCTGGCCCGCGCCCTTGGTGTGGGCCAGCACCAGCAGGTTCTGGGCGCGGGAGAGTGCCACGTAGAACATCCGCATGGTGTCGAAGGTGCTGATCTTTTCCAGCGGCTCGCCGCCCCCGGGCAGGAAGGGCCGCACCAGGGTCTCCACCGTCTGCGGCCCCCGGTCGTCCTTGCGGACGCTGCCCAGCACCACGACCGGGAATTCCAGCCCCTTGCTCTGGTGGACGGTGAGGAACGGCACGCGGCCTCTGGGGAAGGGAACCTCCTCGTCCTCGTACTCGCCTTCGCCCAGGCGGAAGAGCGCGAACAGGTATGAGCCGCTGAACTGGTTCCGGAGCAAGTCGTTGTCGAAGCTGCTGGCCGTGAGGATGGTCTGCGTCTCCTCCAGGAAGCGGGAGACGAGCTGCGACACCAGGCTGAGGGTGGTGACCGGCCCCTCGTCCTGGCCCTGCTCGGCCAGGTCGAACATCGCCTTGAACGGCTGGAAGGCAGTGAGGCGGTAGAAGAGGTCGAGCACCGTCCAGTCGAGCGACGTGGCCCGGTTGATCGCGTAATTCAGCGTGACCGGCTTGCCTTCTGCTTGCCGCTCGCGGGCGACCCGGTCGAAGTGCTGGTTGCCGATCCCCTGCCTGGCCCGGCCACTCAGCCCCGTGGCGTCCATCAGCGCCCGCTTGTGCACATCGGGATCGTACGGGGTGGTCAGCGCCCAGCCCTGCTTCTCTAGCACTCCTCGAAGAGCGTGGTAGTCCTTGAGGGTAGCGGCGATCTCGGCCTTGCGCTCCTGAAGGAAGCTGGCGAGGCGGGCGTCCTGCCTGATCACGGCCTTCGCCTCCTTCTCGGCCACGTCCAGCCAATCGTGGTAGAGCTTGTAGTCCCCACCGTTGAATTCCAGTTCGCGGGGCGTGCGCCCGGTGACCTGCATCATCAAGCCCAGCATGACTGTGGCCTCGTCGGTTTCCAGAAAGCGCTTAGCGCGGGGGGAGTAGACCTTCAGGCCCAGCTCGCCCAGAGCGGCCTCCAGGCGCCTGGCCGGGGCGTTCTTCACGCTGGGGAACAGGCAGGCGATCTGGTTGGCGTCCTGCACTTTGCCCGCGTCGATCAGATCCTTGATGAGCCTGGCGATCTCGCGGGATACGTCCTCGGGGTGGCCGGAATCGCTGACGACGACGGAGGGGGCGGCATCATTGCTGTTCGCCTGGATGCCCTTGCCCTCGATACGATAGGCGCCACCCTCTGGTCGCTTCCAGTTCACCACGTCCATAAAGGCCGTGTAGAAGTCCACCACTCCCTTGCGGGAGCGGTAGTTGGTGTTCAGTGCGATGCGGGTCGGGGGCACCTGGAGGTACTGGTGGCAGCGCTCCGGAAACTGCACAAAATTCTCCACGGTCGCACCCCGGAAGCGGTACAGGGCTTGCTCGTCGTCCCCCACCACGCAGATATTCCCGCAGCCGGAAAGAGCGAAATACAGCTTTTCCTGGATCGCGTTCGTGTCCTGGTATTCGTCCACAATGACGTGCTTGAACAGGGCGGAGGCGTCCGGGAAGGCCGTGACGGCCCGGTAGGCGGCCTGCTGGAGCAGGGAGAGGTCGACCTGTTGTCCCAACGTCGTGAGGTAGTGGGCATAGAGCTTCAGGGGGAGATCGAGCTCCGGAGTGGTGTTCCGTGCCAACAGCTCCTGCGGATCGAGGTTCTCCTCGCTGAAGCGGTTGAACAGGCTTTGCAGCCCCACCACCGCCTTGTGCCGCGAGGAACTGTTCTTGTTCCCGAACACCCGGTTGATCTGGGCCTGCACATCTTCCAGGTCGTCCTCGATGCTCAGCGCTGCCAGGGCATCCCTCCAGAAGCGCTTGCGGTACAGGTGGAAATACTGCTCCAGGGCGTCCATCACGACCGGGGACTGCGACCGCTGCCTCCCAGGGGAAAACGCCCGGTCAGTCAGGAGCCGGTTGCACAGGGAATGCACGGTGCCGATGTACATCCTGGACAGGTCATATGGCTGCCCCGTGCGGTTGGTGACCAGGCCGAGCAGGGAAAGCAGTCCGTCCTTGAGCTGCTTGGCGGCCTTGTCGGTGAAGGTGGCGAGGAAGATCTCCTCGGGCTTCACGCCGTGGAAGACCATCAGGTTAACGGTGCGCCACAGCAGCACACGGGTCTTCCCAGAGCCGGGGCCGGCCACCAGGAACAGCGGCCCGTGGATGTGCAAGATCGCCTGGAGCTGTGGTGGGTTGGGCGTGAACCCGGCTTCCGCGAACAAGCTTTCCAGAGTGAGTGAGGACACGATGAGGTCATTCTGGCAGACTGGCCCTCGCAGGGATGCCTCAAATGTGCGCTCTTGATGACGGACTTTCCCCTAGCGTGGAGGCGTGAGCGATCAGGACAACTTCTTTTTTCGTGGTGCGGGTGCGGCACACCGTCTGGCGGCTTTCAGATCCTCGACGCCGGGGACGGCCGTCCTCACTGTTCACGGGTGCTTCGCTCCAGGGCTGGAGCAGCAGATTCCCCATTTTGACCGCAGAGACGAGCGGCTGGAGATGGTACTGCGCTTTCCGGGGCTGCCCGACGCCATCGGCGGCACCATTCGAGGCATGCAGAGCTACCACCGCTGGCTCTACTTCGGCGAGATGGTAGGGGGGGTACCGCAAGGCATCCACTATGATCGCCTGCGAACCGCCGATTACGTCCGGGACTACCGGAATCAGATCGAGCATGTCTTGGGCCGCGAGGTTCAGACCCAGTTCTCCAGTAAGCAGGTGGAGAGGCTGTGCTTTACCCCGGCGTTGGCAGCACCGAGTGGTGTACCCGCCGGGATGGGCAGCATCCGAAACATCTTCCTGAATGAGGGTCGCGTTCTGTTCGGTGGCGCATTGGCCTTCGAGAGCGAGCGTCAGCTCCGCCAGATGCTGGAGGAATTACAAGCGACCTACGGCATCCGGCCCACCCTGGTCGCCCCTGGCAACGCTCCAGTCCAGGCCTTCACCCCGGAGCTGGTGCGGGGGTGGTTCTCCGAGAACCCTTCTCTTTTGCCTCCGGGACGGCGGGGAGCCGCTCCCCAGCAGACGGAGACCGCTGCTCAGGCGGCGTCCTTACCCAGTTCACCTGTCGTGCCCTTTGACCTGATCGTCTTCGATTTCGACAATACTCTGGCCTTCACCACCCCGTTGAAGGCGTTCCGGGGGTTAGCCCCGGCGGCAGGCGAGGAGTGGAACCAGGGCCGGAGAAACACCTCGGCCCAGCGCGACGTGCGGGCCTGGATCAAGGCCCTGAAATCGGGGGCGGATGGCCCCAAACTGGCCGTCATCTCCAAGTCCCCCCGCTGGTACTTGGACGCCCTGCTTGATCACTGCTACCCGGGCACCGCCTGGGACGCGGTGCTGGGCCACGACGAGGCCAGGGCGGCAGGTCACAGGTACAAGCCAGATCCCACCCTCCTCCTGGAGTTGATGGGGAGATTCGGCGTGTCACCCGGGCGCACGCTGGTGATCGGCGATGAGGACGACGACGTGGAGATGGCCTACAGGGCGGGGGCGCGCGCCCTGATGGTCGATTTCTACTCCCTGGAAACGAAGCGGCATCTGGAAGAGCAGTTCCGGCAGCAACAGCGCTCCACCCCTGTTCAGGGGGCGACGGCAACCAGGGACTGGACCTTTTTCAACGCGCTGGAGACCCTACCGCACGCCGTCTGCACGGTTCCCCAACAGCTCGGGGAAGTAGCGGCCGACCTGGCGCTGCATGAATTGCCCCTGGAGGCGGCGCTCGCGGGGACACCCCTGACCAAACTTCGGCGGGAGGCCAAGCACTTCCGGATCAACTTATTCAGTCGCCTGCGCAAAGGCGGTCGGCGCCTGCCCACCACCATCCTCGGCCGGTACTTCACCGCCCCAAAGGACGAGAAGGGCGTTCATGCCGTTCCCGGACGCGACACTCACACCCTCACCCGCCAGATCCTGGACAAGGAGCACGGTGAGGCCGAAGTGCCGGCGGTCTGGGTGGACGTGGTGGCCTGGATCCTCAAGGGCATGGCCCGGCAGCATCAGAACCTCGTAGTGACCATAATTCCCGCCAAGTTGGAGCGGCCCCCGCGCCTTGAGAACCTGCTCTACCGGGTTGGCGAGGTGCTGAAAGAGGACGGGTGCGGTCTCCTGCTCGACCCAACGGTCTTCCACTTCACGCCAGGGACGCCCTCCAACAAGCTGCTGAACGGTGAGGAGCGGGGGGAGAACCTGGAGCGGAACCTCCTGTTGCATCCCACCTTTCGGGCCACACCCGGGCACAATTATGTGGTGATCGATGACGTGACCACTACCGGTAGCACCTTCTTGCGGGCCAGGAACCTGCTGGAGAGTCAGGGAGTTGCCCCAGAGGCTGTCCAGGCCCTCGCCATCGCAAAGACGGTTAGCTTCCGTGACCGGAGCCGCCCGTGAGGGGTGTCGCCAGCGAGGGAGGAGAGACGCTCCTCACGCTGAGCTTCGTTCCGGGCATTGGCCCACGAACCCTGTTGAAGCTGGCCGGGCATCCCAAGTTCCTGGAGACCAATGTGGGCGAGATGGGGCTGCTGCTGCCCACCCTCGAACCCAAACTTACGGAGGCCGCCGTGGCCCAGGCGGCGGATCTGGCTCGCGACAACCTCGACCACGCCCGACGGGACGGCGCGCGCCTGCTCACATTCGTTGACCAGGCCTTCCCCGCACTGCTCAGGCAAACCCCAGACCCCCCCGCGTTGCTCTTCGTGAAGGGCGAGTTGCGGCAGGAGCGGAGAGTGGCGGTCATCGGCACCCGTGAACCCACGCCCCATGGAGTAGAGATCGCCCGCCGCTCCACCACTTACCTAGCCGAGCGGGGGTGGAGTGTCGTGAGCGGACTCGCTCTGGGAGTCGATGCCCTGGCCCACCAGGCGGCGCTCGACGTCGGGGGCCACACCGTCGCAGTTCTCGCCCACGGCCTTCAGACAATCGCTCCCCGGCAGCACACCGCCCTCGCTGGGCGCATCCTCGAACAAGGCGGCGCGCTTGTTTCCGAGTATCCCTACGGGGTGGGAGTGTTCCCCGCCCACTTCGTCAAGCGGGACCGGACTCAGGCCGGATTGGCGCAGGGGGTGCTGATGATCCAGACCGACGTGCAGGGAGGCAGCCTGCACGCCAGCCGGGCGTGCATCGACTATGGGCGGCCCCTCGCGGTTCCGAGACCGACCCGGCGAGATATCGAGGCTGGAGAACCCAAGGTTCAGGGGAATTTGCACCTGCTGGGTGAGCCCCGCGAGGCTGCGCGTCTGCTCAAGTGCCGAGAGGGCGACTTGCATCACCTCGTTCCTCTCACCTCCAGGGAGGATTACCCCAGATTCGAGAGCGCCATGCTGGCTAATCGATCCAAAGTGCCCGCGGGATTGTGGTGACGATTGACCTTCGCGCCCACGAGGGCTGGGCGCCGGCCAGCCCAATCAGGATAGAAAACACCTTTTTCGTAACGCAACCGAACTCCGCAGCGCCGAGTGATCGTGAAGGCTCACGTTCACGATCACTGCTGGCACGACACTGGCACCATCCACCTCGCGCGCCCACCAGAATACGATCGGATCTGCTGCACCTGCGGGGCGAAACGAAGGGCCATCTTTCCGCAGGATCCCACCGTCCAGCACGAATCGTCCCCAGCTGACAACCTGAAGTATTGTCGTTGGCGGCCTAAAAATGGAACTTCCGCACATTTGATGATGGAGATTCAGGTGTGTCGCCACCGCCTTCGGTTCCATGCACGACCTCACGCTGTTTCGCCAGTCGGGCGTGCGTCTCCACCCTGAGACCGCCCTGATCGGGGATGCCGGTTATCAGGTCATCTGGCGTCATCATGGCCACTCGATCACACCGCACAAGGAGACGAAGGCCAGATCGCTCACGCCCGAAGAGCGTCAGGAGAACCGGGCGCTGGCGTCAACCCGCCTGCGGGTTGAGCACGTCATACGCCGGTTGAAGATCTTTCGCGTGCTGAAGGACGTGTACCGTCACCGACGACGGCGCTTTTCCTTACGTGTGAATCTCATCGCAGCCGTGTGCAACCACTGCCTGACTGGCACGGCGTGACTTTCGCAAGAGGTCTAGTGTTTGTACAATTACAGGTGGGCGAATTCCGCTTTGAGGGCTTTGTTCTCGGCGATCAACCCGTCGATCTGCTCGGACTGACGACGGATGATCTCGAAGAGATCCTTCTCGGTCATCCGGGCACCCGAGCGACTGCTAATCACAGACGAGCCGTTCTCGCTATTTTTCTCAGGCCCGCCGTCCTTCCAACGAGTGGCTCGCCACGCCCCGGCGATACATCCACAACGTCGTCGCGTCAGGCCGGCGTCCAGCGCGCAGCGCGATCCAGTCGGCCAATTCCGCATTGCTCATGGGCTGGCGCCTCAACGTCTCCTGCAGTTCCACGCCTTGCTCCTGCGTAAGCATGCGACGCTTCTCAACAATGCTGCCCCGCCGAGCGTCGATTACACCTTCAAACCCTCTCTCGTTGTAACGCCGTACCGTCTGCCTCACCAGCTCTGCGCGGACGCCCAGAGCCTCGCAGACCGCCCGTGTGTCTGGCATCCTGGCATAGGCCGCCAGGATGGCCCACCGGCGCCTCTCGGAGGCTGAGGGAGCCTGCTGCGCCTGCCGGTCGAATTCATCGGGCGCGCCGTGGTCAGCGAGCGGCGGGCTGACGTAACGCCGGCGGCCGTTCGCCTGACTGAAGGTCTCGGCCACCGCGTCGTACCAGGTCGGGGGACACAGGAAGTTGACCATCAGGGGACGCCGGGTCAGTTTCAGCGACCGGCAGAGGAGTCCGAGATGTGCCGGCCAGTCTGAGATCAACCAGTCCATCTGCGCGAGCAGGGTGCGGCGATCCTCCAGACCGTAATCCTCGAACGAGCGGTTGGGTCGCTCGTTTCGGCCCACCGGGCCAGGGAGGCCGCAGGAGGTGGACAGGAAGCCTTGTGCGTCCCGTCCAAGAATGAGCGTCAGCAGTTGGTGGAGCACGTCGAATCCCTCAAGCGACGGCACCGTTCCGATCCCTGACCAGACCATCGTGCCTGTGTCCACCGCATCGGCGAGGCGCTGTTGAAGAGCGAGTTCACCTTGATCGGCGGGCATCGTGGCTGCGCCCCGGAGGTCTTCGCCACAGTCCGGGCAGAAGGCGAAGGGCAGTTCCATTTGGAGGCTCCAGTCCTGGCCTCGGCCCAGATCATTGCGCAGGGGCGCGAAGGGCGCGGCACAGGCGGGGCAGCAGTCCAGGAGCCGCAGACCGTGCTTGAGGCAGCTGGTGGCAAACGACATGCGCCAGTGCCGCGCCACATGGGCTTGGGCGCCAGCGAGGCACGCCGGGCAGTAGGCCGCCCCGGGCTTCATCCGCCTGTAGCCTCGCCGATAGAGGGGCATGATCCAGCGCACTGGAGCCTGCTGTGGGAGGGCGGGGACGACGCGGCCTGCCACGGCTCCCAAGGTGAGCGAGTGGATGGTTTCCAGCGGTGTTCCCGTTGCCCTGCTCAGGGCCTGGCCGAATGTCGGCCGCAGATGCCGGTCAGGATCGTGGCTCCAAATATCGTGATCTCCGGTCAACAGCAGCGTGAGGTAGGAGAGCCGCTGCATGTTGGCGTGGGCGAGCCGCTGCACCCAGGAGGACAGCAGTTCACCTTCGTATGGCCGGGGCCGGAGCGGCAGCAACCCCTCCACGGCTCAGGAAGGGCGCGCTGGAGCGCCCAGTTCCAGGGCCGCCGACAACCGGTTGCGCTCAGTTGGGCTATGCCAGTCCAGAGAGCGCAGCAGCTTTTCCGTGATGCATTCAACGTTCGTCCGGATCGCTTCAGTCGCCGCACGCCGTACCAGCAGGATCATCTCACCGATGAGACCGTCAGTCATCTCCAGGATCAGGGGAGCGATCACCTCGGACGCGAGCCGAGACTCTTTCCTCAGCGGCAGGAACGATTCCAGGGACGCGAGCAGTTGCAGATAGTCGCGGTTGAGCACCCAGCGGGGCAGAAAGACCGGAGGAAACCGGTTCTGCACCTGCGGGTCGAGTCGCAGGGCAGCCAGAGCCACCTCGGTGCCTGTCAGGACAATGGGCCGACCGAGGTCGTTGCCGAGCTCCTTGATGGACGTCAGCACCTGTTGCTGAATCCTGGGATTCGCGGCGAGCAGGTTGTTTACCTCATCGAGCACCAGCACCCGCGTACCGAGGCGGCGCAGCAGGGTGCGCACACGGAAGAGCTTGCCATCGACCCCTTCCGAAGGACGCGTCACGGCCCCAAGCTGATTGAGCAGATGGGTGTAGAGCCGCTCTTCGGTGGGTACCGCCGGCGCATCGAAGACGATCACCGGCAATTCTGCCTGGCCGGCGTGTGGATCGTTCTGCGCTGGATGACGGGAAGCGAACTCCCGCACGATGGAACTCTTCCCACTGTTGGTGTGGCCCACGATCAGGACGTTCTCAGGACGAGTCACGTCCGGCGCAGCGTAAAGGTCTTCAAGTTTGGCCAGCACCATCTGGGCGGCCGGATAGCCGATCCAGTGATCCTCCCGGATATAGAGAAGGCGCTCCTCCACTGGTGCGTCGAGCAGGGTGCGGGCCTTGTCCCTCAGAGAGCGCTCTTGTGTCAACTGCAACACCTCTGCGATATCGTAGCCTACGGCGCCGCCCACAGCAAGTGTCCGATCAGCCTGGAATGGGGCAGGACAGGGCCGCATGCCACTGAGCGCCAGCATCGGCCACCTGGGCGCGGCTCAGTCGCGCACATCGTCAAAGGGACGGATATCACCAAACTCCTGGAACTCCGCCAGAGCTGGGCGCTTCGCAGAAGGTGGCCGAGGGGGATCAATGACGGGGGAGCCAGCCTCCTTGGTTTTCTTGAGCTGACGGCGACGCTTCTCGGACTCCAGCCGGGCTCCGCGGGTCGCCTGCTCCTCGCGAGACTGCACCTCCCGCATCACGCGGTAGGCCTGCATGATCGCCAGATCGTCATCCGCACGCATCCTGTTCTTCCGAGCGAAGCGCCGGGCAGCCCGCAGTTCCCACAGGGTCAGTCCAGGAAAGTCAAGCTGACGGGATCGCAGTGGAAAATAGGTATCGAGGTCAGGATCGAGAAACAGAACCCCACTCATGTCCCACGGATCGTAGTGAACCGTCACCTTGCGGCGCTTCACGTTGCGCCCGACCTTCGCGGGCGGGAGGTGGCGAGCCAAAGCCTCACCCACGTAGGTCACCCCCTCGAAGGTCACGCCCGCCGGCGTCACCGTCCGCTCAAAGGACGGCAGGAAATCACGGCGCAGGCGCTCGGCTTCATCACCCATGATCAGTTCGGGATGACCCCGGGCAGGGGCGTCTGCCGTCCCTTTTGTCAGCCCATTCTTCCAGGCTTCCAGGGGCGTAACCCCGAGTTCGCTGTGTACCTTGCGGTGATAAACGCCCAATATGTAGGCCGTCAACCAAGTCTCGAACGCGTCGAGGGTCATCACTGCCCGGCCCTCAGCGTCATAGTCCCCCCGCGCCTGGGTGTTGCTGAAGGTACTTCCCGGCAGGGACTGGATCTCCTTGCTGAACGTACCTAACAGTCGCTCGATGTGGCCGCCGTATTTGGGGCGGCCCACCGGGCGGAATTCATGCACGATGCCGTGCTTGTCGAGCGCCCAGTGGAGCATCTTGCCATCGAACTCACGGGCGTTGTCCATGAACAGCTTGTCCGGCTTCCCCCAGCACGGCCACTCCAGCTTCAGAGAGGCTTCCTCGCTGGTCTTACCAAGCTGGCGGCGCAGATCAGCCAGGGCTGCGTCCACCTCCTGCTGGCGGGTCACCAGCCAGCCCCTTTTGGGCAAGATGGCCTGGGAGATGGCCATGCCCACCCCATACGAAGACGGCGCTTCAAAGCCGATGGAAAAGCCGAGCACCATACGGCTATACACGTCCATGATCAGCGTCAGGAACGCACGCCCCAATGGTTGGCGCAGGCGCTGATCGACCAGGATCAGGTCGATCGGGGTGTGGTCGATCTGGGCCACCGAGTGGGGGGAGATGGCACCCGGGTAGGCTGAGATGATCAGTTGGCGCAGTGTCCCTGCCTTTGGCCCGTAGCGGCGGCTGACTCGCCGTTCGGCACTGATGTCCAACAGCCGCCTCCGAAAGGTCGCAAAATGGGGTGTCTGGAGTGGCGTTTCCCCGACCCTACTCCGATTGGCCCGGTCAATGTCGTCACGGAGACGTTGATACGCGCTTTGCTGTGTGGGCCGTTCCCTGGTCAGGAAATAGGCGTTGATGACGCGCTCGATCAACGCCTCCACCTCTTCTGAAGTCCGGTTGCGATTCCTGTCAGATCTCTGCGGCCTCACCAGCGCATCCACCGAGTCCGAGCGCCGGTAAACGGCTTCCCAACGGTAAAGTGTAGACACACTGATCCTGTTATCCGCCGCTATCCTGGCTACCCGTTCAGACGATCGGTCTGAGCCAAGAGCGAGCAGTTCCTGTACCGCGACGAGCTTGGCCTTCGCCTTTTCCATGCGTCGGGCGTGCTCAGGTGAATCCAGCGGGAAGCCACTCGCGGTTCCCACTTTTGGGGTCGCTGAAGCGGCCTGAACGGGCGTCAACTCCTCGACCGGGGCGTCGGTGAGGGTGCCGTCCTCCCGTCTGACCTGGACTTCACCAAAGGCATGGATGGAGACGATCCGCACCTGTTCTCCCCGATAGACCGCCCGTGTGCCTGGCCGTACCCGGAGCCGGGTCACGTGCCAGCCCTGTAGCGCAGGCAGCTCTGCATGGTGACGGGAGCCTCGGAGTCCATCCAGACCCGGTGACGGGCAACGAGTTGCCAGAGTACCGGGATCAATATCCCGTGTTCATGAACTGGGAAACCGGCAAGCAACTCCGCTGGCGTCGTCTCTCCCAGGGACTCCAACGCGCCCACTAGCCTGGCTTCAAGCTCTGGAGAGGGAGCCCGGAAGCAGTAAGGGCGCAGGAAGGTGGCCCACTGCAGGCGGCCTGTCCTGATCTGGTCTTCCGTGATGACAGCGAAGGTCATATCTCTTTCTGCGGCGTAAGCCGCAGCTGCTTGAAACCGGCATCGGTAAAGGTCTGCGTCTTCGAGCAATTCTGAGCTGTACTTCACCTCAAACATTGCCGGAGGTCGCCCGCACTGATAGGTCACGAGGACGTCTGGCGTGTAGCGCCGCTTTCGCCCTGAATCGTCCAGGAACGAGAGCGTGACGGGTTGTGGCAGCACACGCTCAACGACCGGATCCATGGAGAGAATGATGTAAAAGTCTCGTTCCAGAGTGGACTCATACCCAAGACTGGGCCCGCCGTCAATGGAGGGCAAACTCCCTCGAACCGACCGGTAAGACTTCTTGATCTTCCGCGCCGGTGCGTCAGGGATGCCAGGAGTCATTTCTCAATTAATGTATTAAATTTCTGGAGATTTTGCAATTATTGTGTATACTGGTTCTCAAATATTTTGTTAAATTTTGGGGATTACGGCGTTTCGCTTCGCAAATTGCGTGAAAGCTGACACCCGCGCCTATAGCATTGACCGCCCCAGTCCTGGGGGGCTGGCCTGCTGGCGTGCGCCTGTGCAAATGCTGGCACCGAAACGCTCCGGCTTTCTGGAATCAATGGTCTGATAGGCCTAGGCCGTCTAAACTGTCGCCCATGACCGGAAAAACCATTGCCCCCAACGACCGTGCCCGCCTCGACCAGATTTTTATGCAGGTGGTCTTGGATGTTCAGGCGCAGGTGCAGCAGACCACGCCGCCACAAACGGGAAACCTTGCCGCCATGTTTCATAAGGAGACTGTCTCAGACGCCTTGCAAGGCTGCGCCATACTTATTGCAGGCTGGAACCAGGGCCGCATAGACGAGGCGGGAATCACGCGCACCACCAAGGCTTTGAGGGCACTGAACCTGTCCGAACTGGCCGAGCGGATTCAGAAACTGGCGCAGATCGACGAAGGATAAAGCCAGGGCGGTCTGTAGGACAGACCTGATTGTACCTAGCGGCGGCGACCCATCAGAAACCACGCGGCGGCAGCGGCCAGAAACCCCACGCCAGCGTACGTCCATAGATTGGGACTGCGCGGCGGCCTCACAGCGGGCGTGCTGTAACTCGGATAAGAAAGCGCTGGCTGGGGCGCGGCAGCATTAGCAATGCCATTGACCGCCGTGAAGATAAGCGCGTACTTAAGAATGTCGTAGCCGATTGCGTGCTGGCGGTAATAACTCTGCGGGTAGGGGTAGTAACGCCCCGGCTGAAGCTGGTACTGATACTGACTGCTGGGCGCTGCACTGTAGGTTATCGCGCTGCGGGAAACCCCGGCGGGCAGTGTCACCTTGTTCCAGCTGCTCCACTGCGCCGGGGTCACTTTGGCGGCGGCAGCTGTATTCAGCGGGTGAGTGCGGATAGCCGCGTTACTAGGCAAAGACACCTGCCGTTGAGTTGCCCGTCGCTGGGCCGTACTGGGCGTGCGGGACCCCACAGAACCCGGCGAAGTGTACCTGCTTGTCGAGGTATTCTGCGGCGCAGTGGGCGGCGCGGTGGGCACAGAGCGCGGAACGTAACGGGGAGACGACCGGTAGGTGCTGCTCCGGGAAGGTGCACTCCGGTAGCTGCTGCTCCGGCTTCCGCCGAACCCACCTCCACTCCGGCGAGCAGCGTCGGTCAACCCGGAAGTCAGGGTCAGCCCAGCCAGTAACACGGCAGCAAATCGCTTCATCACCAGAGAGTACGCACTCAAGAGAGCTTAAGTTCCCCGCCCCGCGCAATCAGTACACATTTCCCGGCAGCCCAGCGAGCACCGCCCGCGCCTGCTCGGCGTCACGGGCAAGCTGAGCTTTCAAGTCTTCCAGACCGGCAAACTTTTGCTCGCCGCGCAACCTGTCATAGAACTTAACCTGAAGTTCTTGCCCATAGAGGTCTTTATCAAAGTCAAACAGATTGACCTCGAAGCGGCGCTCGGTGCCGTTCACAGTGGGCCGGGAGCCGACATTTGCCATGCCTGCCCAGCGTTCCTCCCGCCCGTCCCGTTCGCGCTGCACCGTCACCGCGAATACGCCCAGCGGCAACGCCTTGCCCGCCGCCACCTGAAGGTTCGCCGTGGGCCAGCCGATGGTGCGGCCCAGCTGATCGCCCTTGACCACAACCCCCTCGGCGTCGTACTGGCGGCCCAGCAGGCGGCTGACGGCCTGCACTTCGCCCGCCCGGAGCAGTTCACGCACGCGGGTACTTTTGATGTCACCGCCGCCCAGCTGATGCATCGCCAGCGTGACGACCTCGGGGGCCACCAGCCGTAGATCGGCCACACCGCCCGCACGCCCCCGCCCAAAGTGAAAGTCTTCACCCACGACAATGGCGCGGGGCCGTAAAGAGCGCAGGTCCTGTAAAAACTCTTCCTTGGGACGCGCGGCGAATTCGGGCGTAAAGGGCACCGCGATGGTCTCATCCACGCCGTACAGCTTAAGCAGTTCCAGCTTTTCGGGCAGGGTCGAGAGGAATTCGACGCCCTGGGTCAGCACCCGCGTCGGAGGGTCGAAGGTGTAGACCACGCTGGGCACCCGGTGCTCCCGCGCCTTGGCCTTGAGCTGGGCGATCAGAGCCTGATGTCCCAGGTGAACCCCGTCGAAACTGCCGATGGCGACCACTGTGTCGGTATCCGGGCGCTGCCCCGGCGAAACATAGGTCTTCAAGGCTGGGCCTGCCCGTGCTGGGCCTGGGGCCGCTCCTTCAGGCGCTGCACTCCGAACTGGGCCGCGCTCATGGTCGAGGCGCTGCCAACCACCGAGCCGTTACGCAGCCCGTCCAGCACCGCCTGGGGCGTCATCCAGACGACCTCGATGTCCTCGTCCTCATCCATCGGCAGGCGGGATTCACGCAGACGGGCCGCCTCAAACACATACAGCTGCTCATCACAAAAGCCCGGTGACGAATAGAAGCGGGTCAGCAGGGTCATATCGGCGTCGAAGCCAGCTTCTTCTTGCAACTCACGGCGGGCCGCCGCCTCAGGACTTTCCCCGGCTTCAATCAGCCCTGCGGGGGCTTCGAGGGTGGTTTGACCAATCGCCAGACGGCTCTGGCGCACCAGCAGCATCTCGCCCCTTTCATTCAGCGCCAGGATAGCCACGGCGTCGGCGTGCCGGATAATTTCCCATTTGCCCCCGATCACTTCTAACCGGAGAATATGGCCCTCGTAGAGCACCTGCGTGTCGGCTTGAGACGGGCCTAAATCACTCATGTGCCGACTCTAGAGCATTTCGGGAAAACAGCGGGCGTCTGGGCCGGGCCGCCGACGGGCTGCCGGACACCGGGCATCATCTGCCACAATGCCCCCATGTTCCTGCGCACCGATCTGGAAATCCGTGAAGCGACGACCCTCGCCCCCTACGCCACGTTCAGTGCGGCGGCGCAGCGTAAATACCCCGAGGACACCAGCCGCACGCGCACCGCCTTTCAAAAAGACCGCGACCGCGTCTTGCACACCACCGCTTTCCGGCGACTGGAAGCCAAGACCCAGCTGTTTCTGAATGCCAGGGGTGATCATTACCGCACCCGCCTGACGCACACGCTGGAAGTGCAACAGGTCGCCCGCTCCGTGGCCCTGAACCTGGGTCTCAACGAAACCCTGGCAGAAACGGTGGCGCTGGCCCATGATCTGGGTCACCCCCCGTTCGGGCACGCGGGCGAACGCATCCTGAATGCACTTATGGCCGAACACGGCGGCTTCGACCATAATTTGCAGGCCCACCGCATCGTGACACATCTGGAAGACCGCTACCCGCACCACCCGGGCCTTAACCTGACCCTGGACACCCTCGACGGACTTAATAAGCACCACCGCAGCGGCCTGGGCCAACCGGGTCTGGAAGCGCAGGTCGTGGACCTCGCTGACGCGCTGGCCTACACCGCCCATGATCTGGACGACGGCCTGAGAAGCGGCATGATCCAGAACCACGAACTGGCCGGGCTGGGGCTCTGGCAAAAGCTGCGCGACCAGCTGGGCCTGCGCGGCAGCGACCTCGACACGCTGGACCGCCGCCTGCTACACCGCGAGCTTCTAAGCTGGCTGATCGACGAATTGACCACCAGCAGCGACCAAAGCATCAGGCAAAGCGGCGTACAGTCGGCGGCGGACGTTCACGCGCAACCCCAGAAACTGATCGAGTATAGCCCCGAAACCCGCAGCCTACTGCGCGAGACGAAAGCGTTCATGGCCCAAAAGCTCTACCACCACTGGCGGGTCGAGATGCAGGTCGAACAGGCCACCCGCGTCCTGGAAACGCTGTTTCACGCCTTCATGCAGCGCCCGGCCATGCTGCCGCCCCGGCCCCGCCGCCGCGAACAGGCCGATGGACTGCCGCGCACAATCTGTGACCACCTCGCTGGCATGACCGACCGCTACGCCCTGGAAATCTACTGGAGCCTGGTGCCAGCGGTTCCATAAGGCTGACCCGCCCGGCCTTGCCAGCTAATACGGACGGCCACCTGTTTCGTTCCCAACCCGCAAGGCTACTGGGTTGCCAACTCCATGCCCGACAGTCCGGTTTGCTGCTGCTCGCTCTGAGGCGCAGCTTTGCGAGTCTGCCCTGGTCGAATCCAAAGCGGCCCGGTTCAATTGGCAGTGCGTTTAATGTCCTCAGAGCACACCACCGCGTACCGTATTCTGTTGCTATGGACGGCTTGACCATTCAGCACCTTCTCCCCTATCTGCTACTCCTGCTGCGTGTCCTGACGGCCCTATGCTTTATTCACGCGCTGGTCACGCGCCAGGAACTCTACTGGCTTTTTATCCTGGGGATGGCGACTTTTTTCGGCGGCATCTTCAGTACGGTGGGAGCGGTCGTGTACGCCGTCACGGTGTTTTTTCCTTGGCTTGGCGGGGCCAGAAGGCAGGCCGGGCAGGCTGTGTCCAGGGGGGTCAATGCCCTCAAATCGCTCGACGTGCGGATTCGTGAGGCGTCGGCGGCACTCGCAGAGAGCGACACCCTGCAACACCGCACGGATCTGGCGGCTTTGCAATCCCGCGCAGGCAAACTAGAAGAAGCCCAGGCCACCTTGGACCCACTCCTCAGAGGCATTTACGCCGACGATCCCCTGGTGCTGCTCTCATCTGCCGAACTTGATCTGGCCCGTGGCAAAGCGGGTGAGGCCGAACAAAAGCTGAACCTGGTCGACCTGAAAACCAGCGCCGGAACCCGCACCCGCACCCTGACCCTGCTGGCTCAGGCGCAGGAAAAACAGAATCTGCCCGCCGACCAGACCTATCAAGAAGCCCTACTGGGAGCCACCACCGAGGAGCCACGCGCCCGTTACGCTGCCTACCTGCTGGCACAGGGCCGCCGAGATGAAGCGCAGGCCCTACTGGACGCAATGAAAAGAACTGAGCAGAAGGCCACCAGTCTTTACCGCCGTCAAGAAGGCGAGTGGTTTACGCTGGCCGCGCAGCTGAGGAAGGAACTCAGATCATAAAAAAGCCCCCTACCACGCAGGCAGGGGACTGACGATTACGATGTTTTACTGATTACCAGCGATCATCGCGGCGGGGGGGACGTGAGCCGCCAGCGCTGCTGTTGCCGTAGGCCGAGGCAGGGGCTGCCTTGGTAACGACAATATTCTTGGCCTGGGGGCCTTTACCGTTCTGACCAGCTTCGATCTCGAACTCTACTTCGTCGCCTTCGTTGAGCTTCTTAAAGCCCTGAGCGTTGATCGCGCTGAAGTGCGCGAAGACGTCGGCGCTGCCTTCCGTCTCGATGAATCCGAAGCCTTTTTCCGCGTTGAACCACTTAACTCTACCTGTAGCCATCTTAATTCTCCTTGCTCGCACCAACATAAATCGCATGTTCCTGTGTATTACCGGGCACATGGATCAAATCCGTCGCTGGTGTGGAACTTACGCAGCATACGGGGTCAAACATCCCAGAAACGAATACCAGGACACAATTGACCTTCAGAAGCCTTTGAAACTGGCGACCCAACAGGAAACCCCCAACCACAGTGGCTGGGGGCTGCATTCCGGAACGGAAGGATTACTTCAGTTCGACTTTTGCGCCAGCTGCTTCGAGCTGGGCCTTCATCTTCTCGGCTTCGTCCTTGGCTACGGCTTCCTTCAGAACGCCGCCCTTCTCGCTCATGTCCTTAGCTTCCTTCAGACCCAGGCCAGTGATGGCGCGGATTTCCTTAATGACATTGATCTTCGAAGCGCCAGCGTCAATCAGCACGACATCAAAGTCGGTCTTCTCTTCTACGGCAGCCGCCGCAGGACCGGCAGCGCCGCCGCCCATCGAAACAGCGGCGGTAACGCCCCAGGTTTCTTTCAGACCGTCGATGAGGTCAGCGAGTTCCATAATGGTGAGGGTGCCGAGTTGATCAATAAGAGCCTGTTTGTCGTAAGCCATGATGTATTCCTCCAGGAATGAAATAGTTGAATGACTGCTAAAATCGGAAAGCTACCGGCGGAACGCTTTAAGCGCTCTCGCCTTCGCCTTCAAGCTTGGTTTTGTAGGCTTCGAGGATGCCCACGAAGCTGCTGAGGTGGGCGCTCATGACGCCGACCAGTTCAGCCTGTAGCTCCAGCTTGCTGCCGAGGCTGGCAAGACGGTTCACAAAGTTCAGATCAACTTTGTTGCCTTCGACGAACCCGGCCTTGATGCTTGGGATTCCCTTGTCGTTGCCTTTGGCTGCCTGAGTCAGGGCCTTGGCAACGCCTGCGGGGTCTTCATGAGCCAGGACGAGGGCGCTGGGGCCTTTGAGAGACTCGGTGAAATCACGCCCACCTGCTTGCAGAGCCAGATTGATCAGGGTGTTTTTGGCAACAATAAGCTGCCCGCCCTTTTCACGGATGTCTTTACGCAGTTGGCTCAGTTGCCCGGCGGTCAGTCCCTGGTAATCGACGACGTAGAACGTTTCGACTCCTGTGAGGCTGCCCTGAAGGCTGCTGAGGTTCTGCTGGTTTTTTTCGTTCGCCACGCGGTGAACCTCCTTAGTGGGAACAAGTTCAGGTGCAAAAATTTCGCGAGCAGTGCTGCGCCGCAACCTGACAACTCGGCGGGATATTTAAACGTGGCTAGCGTCCCCGCTGTCTTTGATGCCGAATAGGGGCGAAGTGACCAAGAACCTGTTAAAAGCAGGTGCGAACTTGCTGCACCGGAATGCCGTTAGGAAAAGGGAACAGGCCTAGACCCATTCCCGGTGAACTCAGGAAACGCTGCTGCTGACAGACAGCGGAATACTTGGCCCCATGGTGGTGGTCAGGTAAGCGCTGCGAAGGAATACGCCCTTGGCGCTGCCGGGCTTGGCCCCTTCGAGCGCGGAGATCAGCGCACTGAAGTTCGCGCTGAGGTTCCCGGCATCGAAGCTGGCCTTACCAATCGGCGCGTGAACCACACCAGTTTTGTCGTTACGGAACTCGATACGGCCAGCCTTGAGGCCCTTGACCATGCCGCTCACGTCGGGACCGACGGTGCCGCTCTTAGGGTTAGGCAGCAGGCCACGGGGGCCAAGCAGACGGGCAAGCTTCTGGCCCACAGCCGCCATCATGTCGGGGGTCGCCACGACGGCATCAAAGTCCATGAAGCCGCCAGCAATGCGGTCGATCAGTTCATCGCCGCCAGCATAGTCGGCCCCAGCCGTTTCAGCGGCGGCCACATTTTCACCCTTGGTAATCACAGCGACGCGTACAGTGCGGCCCGTCCCGTGAGGCAGCGCGACCGTACCGCGCACGTTCTGATCGCTCTTGCGAGGATCAATACCAAGGCGGAAGTGCACTTCGACGGTTTCATCGAACTTGGCGGTTGCCAGTTCCTTGACCAGAGCGGCGGCTTCGTCGATGCTGTACTGCTTGTCGCGGTCAATCTTGCCGACCAGCGCGTTGTAACGCTTACCATGCTTAGCCATTGCTGGGGCCTCCCTCGACCGTCACGCCCATGCTGCGGGCGGTGCCAGCGACCGTGTTCGCGGCGGCTTCAACGCTGCCTGCGTTCAGGTCGGGCATCTTGGTCTTGGCAATTTCGAGAACCTGATCCCAGTTAAGGTTACCGACCTTGGCCTTGTTGGGGGTGGCGCTGCCCTTGGCGATGCCCGAAGCCTTGCGGATCAGGTAGCTCATAGGCGGGGTCTTGGTGATGAAGGTGAAGCTGCGATCTGCGAAAATAGTAATTTCGACTGGAATAATCGCGTCGCCTTTATCGGCGGTCTGGGCGTTGAACGCCTTGGTGAATTCCATGATGTTCGCACCGTACTGACCGAGCGCGGGACCCACGGGCGGGGCCGGAGTGGCCTTACCCGCCGGGAGTTGCAGTTTGACAATCCCCATGACTTTCTTCATTACGTTCCTCCTTAGCTCCCCCAGCACAGTGACAAACCGTTAAAACTCAGGTGTGGGGTGCTGACGCTAAGTTCCGTGTTTCGACGCTGGAAACACAGCAACTTTTCTATTTTACTCTATCTGGCTCACATTTGCCAAGAGGCCAGCGTGAAACCAGTTGAAGCAGCCTGATTTAGCGGCTGACCTGCGAGAAATCAAGTTCGACAGGCGTTTCACGGCCAAAGATGCTAACGAGCACCTTGACCTTCGACTGCGCCTCGTTGACTTCGCCAACCACGCCGCTGAAATCGGCGAATGGCCCAGCAGTCACGCGCACCATGTCGCCCGACTTGAAGTTGGCCTTGACGCGCGGCGCTTCCTCGGCGACAGGCTGCGCCCCGACACCAACCGAGGCCAGCAGGCGCTCGACCTCGTCGGGAGCCAGCGGCACCGGATGTGTCGAAGTGCCGACGAAACCCGTCACGCCGTTGGTGCCGCGCACAACTTCCCACGACTCGCCCAGCTCACCGGGGGCGTCGTCATCCTCGATATCCATCTGCACGAAGACGTAGCCAGGAAACAGCTTGTTCGTGACCATGACCTTCTTGCCGCCTTCTTGAATTTCCACCTTTTGCTCTTCAGGCTGAATAACCTGAAAGATCTTGGTGTAATACATGCCCAGTTTTCTGGCGCGGTCCATCAGTTGTTCCTGCACGCGGTCTTCCTGACCGACATACGTGTGAACGGCGTACCATTCGATGCTCATGCTTGCGCTCCCCAGCCTGTGAAACTGCCGACGCTCACTTGAGCGCCAGATGGATTCCGGTGCTAAACAGGACATCCATCAGCCAGACGATCAGCGTCAGCGCGACCACAAAAATGATCACCGCCTGCGTCCCTTCCAGTACCTCGGTGCGGGAAGGCCACGACACACGCGAAAGTTCCTCGCGGGCCGCGCTGAAATACTGAGCGATATTCATGCCGTCGCCACCTTAGGAGAAGAGATCAAAAGTCTGCCCCGAAGGGTGACTCAGACCTTCTTCTCCTTGAACACAACGTGCTTTTTAGCCACGGGATCATACTTGCGCAGTTCCATCTTGGCCTGGGTGTTACGGCGGTTCTTGGTGGTGGTGTAGTAGAAACCGGTACCAGCACTGCTTTCCATTTTCACAATAATGCGCGGGCCGTCTTTAGCCATGAGATGCTCCTTTCGCAACTGCCGCCTTACGGCGCTTAAGCTGCTCCCAGCGCCCACTTTTGTGGGTCAGATGTCGCTGGTAAAAACCCGCCGTCTGGCGGGCAACATTTCAAGTATAAGCAGTTTGGGTGTCAGTGTCCACTCCTAGCCCCCCCCGCCCCGTCCGGGTGCATCTCACCACGGTGGCACGGACAGCAAGGGAGGCTGTTCTTAGGCTGCTCTTCACACACCCCCCTTCTGTGCTAGAAGCACCAGGCAGCATGACTATGGCCCGGGCGACAGGACAAAAGGCGTCAATAGTCCCTGCCCGGCCACTTCGCGCACCACCTGGGCCGCGTGCTGGAGGGCCAGCGCCGCCTGATAGGTTCGCCGGGCCAGGTCACGTTCGCCTTGCAGGTCGCGCACCTGCCCCAGCCGCGCCAGAACCAGACCGGCCAGACTGCGCGGCTGTCCATCGGTCAGGCCATGCGCGGCCCGCTCAAGCAGCTCACGGGCCGCGCCCAACTCACCGGCTGCCAGATAGATTCCAGCCGCCAGCGTGTCGAGTTCGGCTTTCGGGGTCACTTCGTCTCCGGTTTCACGGGTCAGGCTTTCGAGCAGGGCATTCGGATCGTCTTCCTCATGTAGCTGCCAGGCCCGGTCGGCAAGTGCTCGCAGGCGGCTGATTTCGCCAGGGCTGAAGCCGGTGAGGTCGGGAAGTTCAGCGCCGGATACGTGTTGCAGCAAGGCGGGAAGATCGTCGAAAGGGGCGAGCACCAGTCCCTGCTGGCCTGCAAGTGCCTGCACGGTTTCGGCTAGGCGTTTTGCCCGCCAGAGGGTGCCCGGTCCTTCATCGAGTTGCTCACGCAGAGTCTGGTGGTAGTCCTGTACGGCGCGAAATAACCCGCCATCTGTCCCGTTGCCAAACAGCTGCGCGGGAGCCAACGGCACGGTCAACTGCTGGCTCAGTTCGGCTTCCGCCTGTGCTACAGCCTGCAAGCGCTCACGGCCCTGCGGATACTGCCCGAGATACCCCACCAGTTCTTCGTGGTCACGCTGCGCCCAACTCCAGTCGCGCAGCAGACCGTCCCGAACGGTTATTCCGGCGGCGGGCAGCGCATCGCGCAGTGGGTGGTCTGGGTCATTGGAGCTGACCCAGACCACTTCCTGGCTTCCCCCTTCTCGGCTTCCCAGTGCCCGGCTTCCCAGTGCCCGGACCAGTTCGACGACGGTACCCGCATTGAACTGGGGCTGTAAACGCAACAGGTCGCCGAGGTCTGGCAGCAGAATAAGGCTCACAGGCCGACTTTAGCGCTCCCTGAGAGCTGCCCTGCCTCAGTTCCATTCAACTCCATTGCCATTCAACCTGAGCTTTTCGGTCAGTCGCTGCTGGCGCTGCGGCTACGCGCCCCCTTGCGGCCAAGGCGCACGACGTCGCTGATGCCCGGCACCTTGAGAATGGCCTGCCGGATTTGCTCAAGCTGTGAGTGTCCGGACACAGCCAGGCGCAGAGAAATGTGCGCGACATCGTCGGCTCCTACCCCCGCCTCAATTTTCATGGGGCTGACCCTGAGCTGCGTCAGGGTACCCAGCACGTCGGCCAGCAGCCCGCTGCGGTCGGGGGCCAGCACATCGAGTTCGACAATGGTGTTGCCTGCCGTTCCAGCGTCCCAGCTCGCGGCGATGCAGCGCTCGGACTCGTCTTTAAGCAGACGAATCATGTTGGGACAGTCGAGCCGGTGAATGCTGACGCCCCGCCCACGGGTCAGGTAGCCCATGATCTGATCGTAGCGCATGGGATTACAGCAGTGACTGAGTTTGGTCGTGGTGGTAAAGCCCTCCACGAAGACGCCGCCCGGCTCGGGCGCACGCGGCACCGGCCCCTTACGCTGCGCCGCGCTGACCTGCTCCTGTGCAAGACTGGGCGAGAGAATACGCGCCACCACCGCCGGGGTTAGTTTTCCGGCATTAAGCGCCAGATACAGGTCGTCGGGATTGCGGGTGCCGAGCAGCTTATGGGTCGCTTCTTCCAGCAGTTTGGTCCGCATCAGCTGACGCACGGCCAGCTGCCGCTTCCGCAGGTAACGCTCCAGCAGGTCGTGGCCGCGCCCCAGCGCTACCTCGCGCTCCTGGGTCCGGAAATGGTGGCGGATTTTGGTGCGGGCGCTGCGGGTAATGGCAAAGTTGAGCCAGTCCTTGCTGGGCTTCCCCACCTTGCTGGTCACAATTTCGACCATGTCGCCGTTGTCCAGGCGGTGCGACAGCGGCACGATGCTGCCGTTGACCCTGGCGCCTACCGTGGTTTCCCCAATGCGGGTGTGGATGTGATAGGCAAAATCGACCGGGGTGCTTCCGGCAGGCAGCGATACCGCCAGCCCCTTGGGGGTAAAGACGCGCACCCGCTGCGAAAGGATGTCGCTCTTGACCGCGTCCATGTAGTCGGAAGCGTCGTTGATCTCGTTTTGCAACTCCTTGAGCTGCAAAATCCAGTTTTCACGGTCGCGCTGGGCCAGCTGGTTGCCCTGCTTGTACATCCAGTGAGCCGCCACCCCGAACTCGGCGACCTCGTGCATTCTCCTGCTGCGAATCTGCA
>NZ_JAGLBG010000001.1:0-51092 GCF_018260405.1 Deinococcus sp. | reverse complement strand
CTTGGGCACCGCGATATAGTCCTTGAAGCGGCCCGGCAGCGGGGTCCACATGCTGTGCACGATGCTGACCGTGTGGTAGCAGATACGCTTTTCACGGGTTTCCTCGGCGCGTTCACGGCGTTTTTCGTCCGTGCCAGGCGGCACCTGCAATTCACGCGGCGTCAGGATTACGCGGATGGCGAGCAGATCGAAAATCTGTTCGAGGGCCTTGCCTTCCTTCTGCATCTTGCTGTGAATGCTCCAGAGGTGTTTGCTGCGCCCGGTGATCCCGATGTCGCTGACCCACTCGGGCAGTTCCAGGTCGTCTTCTAGACCCTCGCGCAACTGGGTGACCGCCCGCTGAATGAGCGCCTCGCGTTCCTCTTGCTTGGTGCGCAGGCGACTAGTCAGGTAGTCGTAGGCGTCGGGGTGCAGGTACTTGAAGCTCAGGTCCTCGAGTTCCCACTTGATGCGCCCTATCCCGAGGCGGTGGGCCAGCGGCGCAAAGATTTCCATGGTTTCGCGGGCGATACGCGCCTGTTTTTCAGGCTTCATGCTGTCCAGGGTGCGCATGTTGTGCAGCCGGTCCGCCAGCTTGACCACGATGATACGGATATCGGAGGTCATGGCGATCAGCATCTGGCGCAGGTTCTCGGCCTGCATGTCGCGTCCGGCGTCAGCGAGTTCAGCCTGCTGGCTGCCCTGCTTGCTCAGTTTGCTGACCTTGGTTTCGCCCTCGACGATGCGGCGCACATCCGGCCCGAATTGCTGCTCGATGCCCTGAAAAGTGACGCCTTCTACGTCCTCGACCGTATCGTGCAGCAGCCCCGCCATCAGACTGTCGGTATCCATGCCCAGCTTCGCCAGAACAATGGCGACCGCCACCGGGTGGGTAATATAAGGTTCGCCACTTTTACGTTTGACCCCGTCGTGGGCTTTGCGGGCGTACTCATAGGCCGTCTCGATGCGCTGAATCTCGGCGCCGGGCCGGTCGGCAATCAGCTTTCTAAGTTCAGACATTCCATGGTCGGCAGCAGGCACGGACGCCAGCATACCGCCTAAGCAGGGCCGTAAAAAACGCCCACCGTAGGGGGTGGACGCTCAGGAAGTGAGGGGTGGCCCTTAGCGGCGTTCGCGCACACGCACCGGGATCGGCACAGGCTGGGGTTGCGGATTGCCTTTCAGCGCCTCGCGGAGCCAGTCGATAAATTCACGCAGGCCCTTCATAGCTACTATTTTAAGCTCGGGAGCTGACAGAAAACATACAGCTGTCCTTAGTCACCCCTCACGTTTCAGGACAACCCTTTACAAGCTTCATGACAGCTTTACAGATAGCCACTTATGGGGCCAGTGCCTTTAGGCTAAGGAGCATGAGCAGCGATCAACTCATAGTCGAGAAATATTACGAAGGCAGCGGCGCCCCTGCCCAGGCTGGCAAGATGGTCAGCGTTCACTACACTGGAACCCTGGAAAACGGTCAGAAGTTCGATTCGAGCCATGACCGAGGTGCGCCAATTCAGTTTCCTCTGGGCGTGGGCTACGTCATTCCGGGTTGGGATCAGGGCATTGCCCAGATGCGGGTGGGCGACAAGGCCAAACTGACCATTCCCGGCGCACTGGGTTATGGCGAGCAGGGTATTCCCGGCGTGATTCCACCCAATGCCACGCTGATTTTCGACGTTGAGCTGGTGGAAGTCCGCTAAGGGCAAACGGCGTCAAGACAACCACGGTTCCGGACAGCATAAAGCGGTTTGGAAGCCGTGGTTTTTGCGCACCACAGCGCACAGAACGCGGTTAGTCGGGTGGTTTACGCTAGAGCACGGACTAGTGGAGCTTTTATCATGACGCCACTTGTGCAGTTGCGCCCCGAACGGCTGTCTTGCCCCAAGCGGCACCCATAAAGGGGCATAGGCGTGAAGGGAAATAGTCGTGCCACCCGACTGTCTAACAAGGCCACAAATAGGGTGGCCTTAATTAATAGAAACCGCTCTAAACCAGCCCGAGCGCTTCGTCGGCAAACTGCTCGAAAGCCCCAGCCAGAGCCTGAATCTCGCTGTCACGCGGCTGGTCGCCGTCGAGGTACAGCCCGGCGTTAAACTCGATCCCGAAGGCCGGAATGCCGCTGTGCCGGTGATGCGCGGCACTCAGGGTGTCGGTGAACCAGGGCACGCCAATTCTGACTTCCTGGTAGGCACTGCGGGCGATGACCTCCGCGAACGCCCGTTCACACGCCTGCTGAAGGGCAGGCCACAGGTGCTGCGGAAAGGTGGGCGCTTCCGGCGTTCCCGGCATCAGGCAGATGGCCGGACGCGGCGTTCCCGTGTCGTGGCCGAGTTTTGGTCCCTGGGGAGCCATACAGTGCCCGACGATCATCAGTTTGCTGCCGGACAACTCCCGTTTGATCTGGGCATCGAAGCTGTCCCAGATTCGCCGCAGACGCGCTTCACGGGCCTCTGTGCTTAAAGTGTATCCGGCGGGATAGAGCGGTTTACGGTCAAAGTCAGTGAGTTTAATCACGCCGTTGTCGTCGAGATCGCCGCGCTCACGGTTGAGATCCACCGCGAACCGGCTCCATGAGGCGGCCAGAAACCGCGCGCCCGGAACGGCGTACATCAGGTCGGTGTAGGGGTCGCCATCTATGAAAATGCGCTGGAGCAGGGCCTCCCGTCTGGAGGTGTTAAACAGGTCGTCGCCCAGCATCTCGCGCAGAAGGTCGGCAGGCACCGCGCCCGACGAGTGAGGCGTGACGATCAGCAGTTGTTCGCGCGTGACAGTAGACATGGCCCCAGCATAAGCGCGGCAGCCGCGACCAGGGCTGGAGTTCGCAGCCGGGCCACCCAGCAGTCTATTCAGAGCAGTGTCACTTTGTTTTCTAAAGTAATAGCGCTATGCTGGGGCCATGACTCAAGCCGCCCAGACTGAAGCTCAGGTGCTCGTTCCCCTGTCCACCCCCGAGGAAGTCGACGAGTTTTTAAAGACCTACCCGGTAGCGGCGGTCTTCAAGGCCGGAACCTGCCACAAGACCATGCAGGGCTTCGGGGTCGTCGAGACCTTCTTGCAAAACCACGATTTGCCTGTCGGTTTTATCCGCGTGGTCGACTGGCGTCCGGCGAGCAACCACGTGACCGAAGTGACCGGGATTGCCCACCAGAGTCCGCAGTTCATCCTGTTCCAGCAGGGCCAGCCCAAATTCGAGGTGAACAACTGGGACATTACCCCCGAGGCGCTGGGGCCAGTCTTTGAACAGTTGGTGCCCGCCCGTAGCGGTGCGGCCCAGGTCAAGACCGAGGACAACGCCGAGCCCTACCGCCGCCTGATGCGCGATTTTCTCGATGGCAAGCTGAGCGACGCCATGTTTCAGGACCGTTACGTGAGCATGTTCCGCGATGACGCCAGCCTGCGCAGCCAGCGTGAATTCGAGTTGCTCTCGCGGCTCTTTGGTGACCCCGACGCCTACCACGGGGGCCTGCATCAGCTCGGCGCACCCCAGTCTCGTGGCGACCTCAAGGCCCGCGTTCAGGATCTGCTAAACGAAATCGGCTGAGCAGCTCCTGCCGGGTGATGATGACCTCATCGCCCCGAGCAGGCTTGAAAAGCGGCCTAACAGAGCCAGGATGCATAAGGGTTTCCTGGCTTCAGCGGCCCACAGGTCACTGGCAGCCTTCAGGTGAACTGCCCGATCCGAAGTGCTTCAGCCACAGCTAAGTCACGTTGTACTTACTCTGACAAGCTTTAGGAACAGCGCCGAACCCTCTTCATTTAGCCTCGCTGTAGTTAAGTACACTGCGTTTATCTTGTAGATAAACCGCGCGGAGCGCGTAGCAGAAGAAAGTACGTTGGAGCGGGAATGGAGAGGTTCCTGTGCTTTCCCGGAATCTCGCAATGTTAGGTTCAACGTACTTAAGTGCCTGCCGGATAGAAGTGGACTCGCTGAGCGGAGAAGCAGAGCGGGTTCGGGCGCTTTCCTCGAATCGGCGAAACTGTAACCGGAAGTTACTTACCAGGCAGCTTTCAGTGCCGCGCACAGAGGCTGCCTTCTTTTTCCGCGTAACAGCCCGAGTGTTGCCACGTGGCCCCACCAGCGAAATGTCCGGCGGCTAGTCCCGTATCCGGAACGGCACCGGGTATGGGGAAGTAGACGGCAGTCCGTATTGCAGCTTGCAGCCCTGAACATTGTAAGGTTAGATACAGCTGTAAGCGTCAAGTAAGAGTGCAAGCAGTCTTATGAACGTCGACTTTAGCCAAGGTATTTAACCAAGGTGCCTGCTTTGCCAGGCTTTGCGCTTCTTTCCGCTGGCTTCTTCTGTTTTTTCGCCGCTTCAGACACCCTCAGGTTGCCCACGATCATGACCAATACCACTGCGCCCTTACCACTTATACGCCTACCTGTACCGCCAGACCGCCTGATCTACAGCCGCCTCCCCACGGACTTTTACCCCTGGACCGAGGTTCTCACTGATCTGGAAAGGCGGCAGGATCCCGAATTCAGTGCCGTTATGGATATTCAGCAAGACAGCCGCTGGGCCAGATTCGTCTGGGTACGCGGCGTAGCGCGTGGAGGCGTAGGTGCGGGCGGGCGCGACGTTCCCCTGGAAATCACCATGCAGGCCCTCTCCCAGGCGCAGGTGACCCTGACACAGGTCGATCCCCTAGTGGCTGAAATCATCTGGTTATGCCGCGCCACGCCGCCGCAGCCTCTAGTCTCGCCCTGGCCCCAGGCCTACGACGAACTTAGCCGCGAGCGCTTTTATGGTGCCCTCATCGCCGAGAACACCTGCTCGTACTGGGAGTCCGGACGGGTGGTTTCCGGAGTCATTCCGCATTCGGGGATGGCCTGTCTGGTGGTGACTCCTGCTAGTCGCCTGGACCGCACCGAGTTGCTGAGGTTCTGGCAGCAGATGATAGCTATGGCGCAGCGGGCCAACCCCAGCTTCAGTGAGGTCTGGCGGCAGGTCGGCATGCAGCTTTCAGTGGAACACGTGGCCCTGGACCCGTTTGCACACGACATCACCGTGCAGGCCGGAGTGCTGCGGGTCGCGCCGGACGTTCCCGTTCAGGAACTGCGCCCAGCGCTGCTTGCGGCCTTCCGGGGCACCCTGACCCGCCTGGGCCTGCGACTGGTCGACCTGCCGATCAATGACCTGAAACAGCAGGCAATCTGGGGTATCGCCGGGATGGAAGCCTCATGACCCTCAGCCCGCAGAGTGTTCCGGTCTGGCCCACGGCCCTGAAAGACGAAACTCCCCTGCCCTTTTCGGCCTGGAGAATTATGCACCTAGTCGACGGACAGCGCACGGCGCAGCAGATCGTGGAGCAGCTCGGGCTGTCGCTGGACGATCTTCAGGTGGCTCTAGAAGAGGCCGAAAACTGGACCAACCGGGCGGTGCAGCGCGAGAAGGTTATGACCGACGCCATGATCGCCACGGTTTCGCAGTGCCTGATAAGTGTCGTAGGGCCGATGGGAGAATTTATGGTCGACGACGCGCTTGATGAGATCGGGGAACATCCGACACTTTCACAGGTTCTGGGCAACATTGCCACGCAGCTGCATGAAACGCACCTGCACGCTTTTGTTAGGCAGCTGCGGTCCAAGGGACTGGCATGAACCAGACTGGCATGAGCAAGCGTCACTCTCACACCTTCTGGTCTATTCTAGGAGTCCCCTCTACCCCGCCGCTCACCGACTTTTCCCTGACTTTCCTGCTGCATACGACTGCTCTCTCCATGAACGCTGACCCATTTCACTGCCTAGCCCCGAGGTCTACTCCATGAAGTACACGGTTATCATTCGCCAGCCTGTGCCCGACAATGTCCGGGGCAACCTCGAAAAGCAGCTGGTCGAGCGCTTCGGACTGAATGAACAACAGGCCGAAAAGCTGGCTGCCCGGCGAGCAGGACGACTGATGAAGCCCACGACCCAGGCCCGCGCCGACCTGCTGCTGCGCGTTTTTGAATCTGTCGGTGCCCAGGTTGTCCTTGAAGAAGTTCGGGAGGAGAGCGACAGCCCAAGTCAGGCATTCCAGTCGGCGGGGGTCTGGTCAGCGGGCGGCAATGATGACGTGCAGTTGGCCTCTCCTATGCGCAACAACGCGACTATGCTGGACTTTACTCCACCAGCATCGGTGACCGGGGCTACCGGCGGCCAACCGGTCAGTCCCCTCGATGACCTCTTTGGGCCCGCGCCCTCTGCCCTGGTCGATCCGGCAGAACTACTACCAGACTGGGCCAGAAAGGAGGCCCTGCTGGCCCCGGACCGCAAGGCTCCACCGCCTGCGCCCCTGAACAGCGCCGAGGCCCAGGTCGCCGACGAACTCAGGGCCCTCGAAACCGCGCCGACTGCGCCTGCCCCGAGTACCCCCAGCGCAAACGATCAGTGGGCCGACTTTACGGGCAGCCTGACCACCATGACGGCCACACCGCCCCCAAAAGCCGCGACAGATGACTGGGGTGACTTTGCCGGTGGCCTAAGCCTGCCGACTGCGCCTGCCGACAGTGCCCCCCGGCAGACCACCGAGTTTCTGACCGCAGTAACCGAAGACGCTCCGGCGCAGGTGCACGCACGCACCAATCTGTCGCAGCAGATCCGGCTGGGAACGCTGCTGCCCCTGGGCCTCTCAAGCCTGCTGACCCTGGGTTTGCTGCTGCTGGCGGTTCCTGGTCTTCAGCGGCAATTGGTGCGGGAAAATGCCCGGACGCTTGCCGCGACGCTCGCCACCACTTTGCCCGGAAACGCCGAGGCCGCCACCACCAGCCTGAACTCGGCCATCAGCAATTCCAACATTGGGTTTGTCCGTGTGGAGCAGCCAGGAGGCCAGACCATCTTGCGTGCAGCGCACCAGACCCAGGAAGAGAAAATCGGGCAGGCAATTACGCCTTGGCTCAAAACCCATCCGAAAGGGGGCAGTTTCAGCGCCAACGGGCAAAGCTATGTCGTGGACCGGGTAGCGACTCCAGGGGCTAGGCGGCCAGGGTCGACCCGTTACATTACCGTGGGCCTGCCGACCAATCTATCGAACATCATTTTGCGCAATACCCTGCTGCTGGTCGCCCTGTCTACCCTGATCGGCCTGCTGCTCGCCTCGTTCCTGGCCGGACAGGCCGCGCGGCGCATCGTGCAGCCGCTTTCCGAACTGGTCAAAGTGGCCGACGCCATCAGTCTGGGCGACCTGACACGCCCCGTCAAAGTTGACCGCAACGATGAAATCGGCGATCTGGCCCAGGCGCTTGAGCGGATGCGTCTGAGCCTGGAAGCGGCGATGGATCGTCTGCGCCGCCGCAAACGCACCTGAACAGCCCGCACTATTGCTAAGCACTATTGCTGGGTGTAAAAGCACGTGAGAGGCTGTTTGAATCCCGGCTAAATAGTCCCAGACACGCTTTTCTGAGAACGGCACCCGGAACACCGACTCGGTGCCATTCTCATTTTCGATGTGCCTCCCACAATCCTGTACACTTTAGTCGGGTATGCTGTAGCCCATGAAGGAAACGACGCCTGCCGAGGGCCAGAAAATGTTGACCAACGGAGCACTGCTCGTGGATGTCCGCGAACCCAACGAGTACAGCGAAATTCATGCTCAGGGGGCGCTACTGCTGCCACTGAGCGAACTGGAAAGCCGGTTTTCTGAACTACCTAAGGATCGCCCGCTGCTCATGATCTGCCGCAGTGGTGCCCGGAGCGCCCGCGCAGGCGAGTACCTGCTGGCCCAGGGCTACAGTGACGTGACCAATCTGGCAGGCGGCACCCTGGCCTGGGCCGAAGCCGGACTGCCCGTCGAGCGGGGCCAGTAATGGATACTGAAGCCCCCATTCAGGCAGGCGGCGCCCTCAGTGGTCTGCCGACCCGGGAACAGGTTCTAGAGGCCCTCAAGATCGTTAAAGACCCCGAAATTCCAGTTAACGTGGTCGACCTGGGCCTGATCTACGAGGTAGAGGTGCAAGACAGCGGCCTGGTCAACATCTCCATGACCCTGACCAGTGTGGGCTGCCCCGTGCAGGACCTGATTCGCTCGGACGCCGAAATGGCAGTCGGACGCCTCGACGGTGTGCGCGAGGTCAACGTGGAATTCGTCTGGTCTCCGCCCTGGGGCCCCGACAAGATGACCGAAGACGGCAAACGCCAGATGAGGATGTTCGGCTTCAACGTCTGATACCGGCTGCGCTCAACGGACATTTAAGCTGTTCTCAAGGCCTTCTGCTTTTGCCCTAGCATCTCTGGCGCGTGCCGGGCCGGGCTGAGCCTTGCGCCAATGAAAGGCCACCTTGCCCTGCGGGTCGATCAGAAAATTTACTGCACGGCCACGCCCAGGAGTACGCACTCTCTTCACCACCGCGCCGCTAAACTACCGTGATGATCTTCTCGCGGCGACTGCTGGACCCTCTGCTTGCCTGGGCTGGACAGGCGCCCGTGGTCGGGGTCTCGGGCGGGGCCGACTCGGTGGGCCTACTGCGTGCCCTGCTGCTGGTCGGCGCACGGCCCGTCGTGGCGCACTTCGACCATGCCCTGCGCCCGGATTCGGCCCGTGACGCCGAGTGGGTCGCGGCCCTAGCGCACGACTTCGGCCTGCCCTTCGAGACGCTGCGGGTTGAGGTCGCCGCCGTAGCCCGCAAACGCGGTTGGAATCTGGAAGACGCCGCCCGCCGCCTGCGCTACGACTTCCTAACGCGCACCGCCCGCCAGCACGCAAGCATAGGAATTCTGAGCGCACACACCCGCCGGGATCACGCCGAAACCGTCCTGATGCGTCTGCTGCGCGGCGAGGCCGTGCTGAGTGGCATTTTGCCCCAGTACGGGCGCGTCTACCGCCCCTGGCTGGACATCAGCCGCGCGGAGATCGAGGCCCTTTTGCTTGAGCTGGGTCAGGGCTGGCGCGAGGACCCGACAAACGCCGACCCCGCCTACACCCGCGCCTGGCTCCGCAGCGAAGTCATGCCGGTTCTGACGGCGCGTGTGCCTAGGCTGGAGGAAAACCTGGCCCGTGTCGGCAGGTACAGTCAGCAGGACGACGAGGTGCTTGAAGCCCTCGCCGCACGCACTGGCCGCCATACCCCGCTAGCCGGGCAACCCACGGCCCTGCTGCGCCGCTGGGTCAGGTCGCAGCTGATCGCCGCTGGACTGGCCTACCACGCCACTCACCTCGACGAGGTCGCGCAGGCGCTAGCACAGCAAAAGACCCTGCACCTGACCTTGCCCGGCGGGCATCACCTGACCGTTACAGGCGGCTCCCTGTACTGGCAGGCGCGGAAGTGGCCCCAGCCAGACTTCGACTTTCCAGGCGAGTGGACCGCCAGAACGCGGCAGCCTGGGGATCGTATCCGGCTGCCCGGCGGCGCCCGCAAGGTCAGCGACGTACTTGGTGAGGCCCGTCTTCCCCGTGAGGAACGCGACCGTGTGCCCCTGCTGGTTGCGCCTGGCGGTGTGCAGTGGATCGGGTTGACCCCGCCCGTGTGGGCCGTGGGAGCACGCGAACAGGTCAGCGCCCCGCCGGACCCTACCGATCAGGCCATGCAGGAGGCGCTGCGGCTGGCGCGGCTGGCGGCGGTGGAACATGAGGTGCCTGTCGGCGCAGTCGTCGTTGATCCTACTGGAAGGGTGGTGGGCCGGGGCCACAATACCAGTCGGCGAGACGGAGACATGACCCGCCACGCCGAACTCGCGGCCCTGCGTGAGGCGGCCGCCTGCCTAGGCACCCCGTACCTGACCGGCTGCACCCTGGCCGTGACCCTGGAACCTTGCCCAATGTGCCTGGGCGCCTGTCTGGAAGCGCGAATAGGCCGGATCGTATTCGGAGCCAGCAACCCCAAAGCCGGGGCGCTGGGCGGGGTCAGCGACCTGCTGGGCTTTCACTGGGGACACCGCCCGGAAGTCACCGGTGGGGTGCGGGCCGGGGAAGCTGCCCGGCTGCTCCGGGAAACGTTTCAGGGGTTGCGATGAGGTGAGAGAAAAGCAGCAATCACCGCCTCTCAAACGTTATCGTGAGTCATGGTCACCATCGTTTCCCACCCACTAGTGCAGCACAAACTTTCCCTCATGCGCGACGAACGCACCGGCGTCAAGGAATTCCGTGAACTGGCGGGCGAACTCAGTCTGCTGCTTGCTTACGAGGCCATGCGCGACCTCGAACTGACCTCCCAGCGCCTGAGCACTCCCATTGAAGAAGGCGACTTCCCCATGCTATCAGGCAAAAAACTGGCCCTGGTCGCCATCTTACGAGCTGGGCTGGTCATGACCGACGCCATTGTGGGGCTGGTGCCCGCTGCGAAGGTCGGTCACATTGGCCTGTACCGCGACCCGCAAACGCTTAAGCCCGTGGCGTACTACAACAAACTCCCCGCCGACATCGCCGAGCGCCGCGTGTTCCTGACTGATCCCATGCTGGCGACGGGTGGCAGTGCCAGCGCCGCCATAGGATTCCTGAAGGAAGCCGGAGCGCAGAGCATCAAGTTGATGTGCATCCTGGCCGCGCCTGAGGGCACCGCAGTGATTGAAAAAGACCATCCGGATGTGGACATCGTGGTGGCCGCCGTGGACAGCCAGCTCAACAACCACGGCTATATCGTGCCGGGGCTGGGAGATGCCGGAGACCGGATTTACGGCACAAAGTAAGTGGGCAGTGGTGGGTAGGGCAAGTGTGAGTGTAGGGATAGCCTGGTGTTTGGGTCATCCCTACACGGCAACTTGGTCGCACTTAACACGGCCCACTTACCCCAGGAACGCCACAATGAACGTCACCAGCACCGCAGCCAGCCCCATGCCGATGCTACTGGCTGCCCCCGTCAGGTCGCCTTCCTCGCGGGCGCGGGCTGTGCCGACACCGTGCGCCACGCTACCAATCGCTATCCCACGGGCCAGCGGGTGCCGCACCCCAATCAGAGTTAAAAAGGACGGCAGCACCAGCGCCCCTAGCAACCCCGACAGCACCGCCAGCGTCGCGGCCAGTACGGGCGGGGCGTGGGTAAACTGCGCCAGTTGCAGGGCCACCGGGCTGGTCGCCGGGGCCGTTTTCAGTGACCGCTGGGCCTCGGTACTCAGGAGCAGCAGCTGGGGCAACAGCGTGTCGGCGCTCACGCCCAGCAGCGTGCCCCCCAGCCCGCCGAACACCAGCGCCCGCCACTGCCTGGCCAGCAGTGCCCGCAGGCGGTACATCGGCACGGCCAGGGCCACCACCGCCGGGGTCAGCAGCGCCGAAAGTGGCTGAACGTTCAGGCGGTAAGCCTCGTATGGCGTGTGGCTCAGCAGCAGCGCGGCGGCGACCAGCACGGTAGCCACCAGCGTCGGGTTGCTTAGCGGCGAGCTCACCCGCAGCCCCAGTAACGTCCCCATCACGAAGGCCAGCAGCGTCAGGGCAATCCAGGTCATAGCTCGGCCCTCATTCGCGCACCAGCCGGGACGCGATAAGGCCCGCCGCCCCTGCCCCCAGCAACAGCCCGGCCAGCATCACCAGCAGCCACAGCCCCCAGGTCGCCCCCGCCGAGAGGTAGTCAATCACCCCGACCGTGGCGGGCACAAACAGCAGGCCCAGAATCCCCAGCAGCCCGTCGGCGGCGTCCTCAATCCAGTGGAGGCGCACCAGTCCGGCGCTCAGGGCCGCCCACATTAGCAACATGCCCACCACCGGCCCCGGCATCGGCAGGTGCAGCAGCGTGGTCAGTCCCGTGCCCAGCGCCGCAAAACCGACCAGAATCCCCATGCCCAGGACAAAACGGACGGGCTGCGGCAACTGGCGGGTGACGGATTTAGGTGGGGTGGTCATGGGGGGCAGTGGTAAGTAGAAAGGGGAGCTGCGGCAAAAGCCAGTTAGGATAGTAATCCGCAACCTTGTGTATTTTGTGTATTTTTGCCAGGTACAGCTCGGTAAACATAAGGTTTTTAGCTCCTCCCATCTGTGGGGGACTCGTTAAAGCTACTAGCAGAGGCTGGGAGGGAGGTGGCGCAGACAGCGTCTCGTACGGAGCCGGGTTGAATGGTTTGCAAAAGCCGTTCAGTTCGGGCGAACTTGTAGAGCTGCGCCGCAGAGCGAGTGAGAGCAAACCGGACTTCGGGTGTGGAGTTGGCAACCCGCAAGGGTATTGGGTTGTTACCGAAACAGACGGCAGTCCGTATCAGACAAGCAAAATTAGACTTGCAACTTTGTGACGCCGAACACCTTCCGGACTACTAAGTGCGACCAAGTTACCGTTTCGGGATGACCCAAACACCATATCCCTACACTCACACTTGGCCGCACCTTTTCCCATACTCACTCTGCGGCGCAGCTCTACGAGTCCGCTCGGTTTGTCTTTGCGCAAACTTGGTTGTCCTTAATCGAAGGGAATGCCAGTCAATTATGCAGCCGTGCCAGCATCCCGCGCACGACCTGTTTAGCGTGGCGGGCCACCAACGGCATGAAAGTCCGGTAATCCACGTTGGCGTCGTGGTCGGCGGTGTCGCTAATGCTGCGAATGATTACGAAGGGCACCCCGGCTTTGGCGCACACCTGGGCCACCGCCGCGCCTTCCATCTCGGCGCAGGCCGCCTGATAGTCCTTCCACAGCCGCTGCACGCCCTCCCGTGAGGCGATGAACTGGTCGCCGCTGGCAATCCGGCCCTGGATGACCTGCACCCCTTCCACGTCGGCGGCGGCGCTTACAGCCACCTCGCGCAGGTGCGGGTCGGCGTTCCAGGCGGCCTCCTCGCCGGGGATGGTGCCCAGCGGGTAGCCCAGCGGGGTCACGTCCACGTCGTGCTGCACCAGGTCAGTGCTGATCACGATGTCGCCCACCCGTAGCCCAGGGTGAACGCCGCCCGCCACTCCGGTAAAAATCACCCGGCTGGCCCCCTGCATCAGCAGGTAGGTGGTGGTCATGGCCGCGTTCACCTTACCGATACCGCCCCGCGTGACCAACACTTCCACGCCGTCCAGAATGCCCCGGTGCAGGGTCACACCCGGAAAATCCAACTCCTGCCGCTGCTGCAAATCCGCGAGCAATAGCTCTATTTCTTCATCCATCGCGCCAATAATCGCCAGCATGGGCCGAGTCTAGGGCAAAGGCGGGCAAAGGGGGCCTAGTGTGCGGCCCAACTGCACTACTCTGATCGCCGCAGCAGTCGCCGGGCAGCCGGGTGAGGCGCAGCTGGGCGCACGCTGGCCGCTTTGCCACGGGTAACCTAATGGCGCTTTACCAGCCTGCGCGGGCATAGGCGTCGGGCAGCGTTGGCTTTAGCCCCAGGGTGCGGGCGGCCCGCTGTGCCCAGTGAGGATCGCGCAGCATGGCGCGGCCCACGGCGACCAGATCGGCCTGCCCCGACTGCATGACCTGCTCGGCCTGCTCGGGCGTGTCGATCATACCCACGGTCATGATGCGCAGCTCCGGCACCGCCGCCTTGATGTGCGCGGCGAACGGAGTCTGGTACAGCGGCCCGACCTCGATCTGCTGGGCAGGCGTCAGGCCGCCCGTGCTCACGTCCAGCACCTCTACGCCTTCTTGACGCAGCAGCGCGGCCAGCCTCGTGGTCTGTTCCAGATCCCAGCCGCCCTCGGCCCAGTCGGTGGCACTGACCCGTACAAAAATGGGCAGGTGGCGCGGCCAGACTTCATGCACCGCCTGAACCACTTCCAGCAGAAAACGGACCCGGTGCTCGAAAGGCCCGCCGTAGTCGTCGGTGCGGGTGTTGGAGAGCGGCGAGAGGAACTGGTGCAGCAGATACCCGTGTGCGGCGTGAAGTTCCACGGCGTCGAACCCCGCCATCTGAGCGCGGCGGGCGGCGTCGGCAAAGGCCGCGACTGTGGCCCGGATATCGTCTACCGACATCATCCGGGGCACACCCAGCAGCTCGTGGTAGGCGTTGCCATCCGGCCCCAACGCGATCCAGCCGCCCTCGGCCTCAGGTAGCCAGCCTTTGCCTTTCCAGGGCGCGTAAGTGCTGGCCTTACGCCCGGCGTGGGCCAGTTGCACCCCGATCTTGCTACCGTGCCTGTGTACGAAGTCAGTAATGTGCCCGAACTGAATCATCTGCTGGTCATCCCACAGGCCCAGGTCGTCGGGGCTGATCCGGCCTTCAGCCGTGACTGCCGTCGCCTCGGTCAAGATCAGGCCCGCGCCGCCCAGCGCGAACTGCCCCAGGTGAACCAGATGAAACTCGTTGGGCAGTCCGTTTTGCGCCGAGTACATGCACATGGGCGACACGACCACGCGGTTGGGCAGGGTCAAATCCTTGAGCTTCAGCGGTTTGAACAGGGCCGGGTTCACAGGAGCAGTCATATCTCAACTTTACCGGGGCCGGGGGCGGCGGGCCAAGAGTGCGCGGTTGGGCTGATCTTTAGAGGGGCCTGTTTAGCGCAGTCTATACGGGTTCCGTACTATTCGGCGCTGCTCTATTCCAGCCCGCGTTCCTTGCGGACCCGGTGCATTTCGCCCAGTTCGCCGGTACAGGTTTGCGGCCCCCAGATGGTGCGCCCCGCCCCGTCCAGTGGCACGCACCAGCGCGTGGCGAACATCTTCTTGGCGGCCTTGAGTGCGGGGCCGGAGCCTTCGCCGCCGTTTTGAAAGAACACCACAACCAGAAAGTTGGGGTTGTCGAGCGGCCCGTAGCCCTCGTACCAGGCGTGGGTATAGGAGTACCCGTAGCGCTGCGACAGCCCGTTCTCGGCGGTGCCCGTTTTGCCCGCAGTACGCACCGGAAACAGCCCCGGCCCGATGGCAAAACTCGAAGTCCCGATTCGCAGCAGGGTGGTCAGGCGCATGCCTTCCTTGACCAGTTGGAAAGACCCCACGTTGCCGTTTTTCACAGTGCTGCGGGCGGGTTTGGGGGGCTGGGTCTGGTCACCGACCGCGCGGATCACGGTCAGGGGGCGCTGCTTGCCCTCGTTCATAATCGTCGAGAGGACATACGCCTGCTGCGCCGGAGACACCAGCGTGTCGCCCTGGCCGATGCTCATGTTCAGGGCGAACCCCGGATACCAGGGCGATTTGGGCGATTTGTAGTCGTCGACATCCAGAATTTGTCCGGTCTTCTCTCCGACCAGTTCCAGGCCGGTGGTGCCCCGGTAACCCAGCTCGGTCAGGCGCGACTTGAGCTGGCGCGAGTACGCTTCGGGACCGGCCCGCACCGCCGAGTTGTAGAACCACGGGTTGCACGAATAGGCGATGGCACGCCGGGCATCCACGACCCCCAAGTTAAAGTGCGCCCAGTTGTTGAAGCGTGCGCCCCTGAAATAGTACGAGGGCGGGCAGCCCATCGTAAAGTTGCCCCATTTTTCGTTATACGCCAGCGCCGTGCCGGGTTTGAAGACGCTTCCGGGGTTGTAGGTCTGAACCACACGGTTACTGGTCACGGCGTCCAACGCGGCGTTTTTGCGATTGGGGTCCACGGCCCAGTTCCGCGCCGCCGTGTTGGGGCTGGGGGTGCGCGAAAACCAGTTGGGGTCGAAGGTCGGGCTGCTCGCCATCGCCAGCACCTCGTTGGTGCGGGGGTCTAGCGCAATGACCGCCCCGCGTGACACCGTTTCGTAGGGGCGGCCATATTTCCAGCGCCCGGCGTTGATGTCGGCCAGTCCCTCCTGTAGGACGCGCTCAGCGGCTTTTTGCAGGGTCGAGTCGATGGTCAGGGTCATGTCTTTGCCCTTCTGGCCGGGGTCTACCACACTTTCGGTCAGCGGGCGGCCACTGGCACTGACCTCGCGGCGGCGCACCCCGTTTTTGCCCCGGAGGGTCTGCTGCTGGCTGTATTCCAGCCCCGAAGTGCCGACCAGATCGCCACGGGTGTATTCGCCGCTACCAACCTGTTGGTTGCCCGCCTGCTGCACGTACCCGATCAGGTGCGCGGCCAGGGTGCCCTGCGGATAGACCCGCTCAAGGCGTTCGCGGATTTCCAGGCTGGGCACCATAACCAGGTACTCGCTAAGTGCGCCCAGGCGGTCGGCGGGGATATTGCTCGCCAGAACCACGTCCGGTTCCTTGGCAGGCACCGGTTCACGGGGCTGGCCGCCGACCAGCGCAGATTTGGGCACGTTTGCCAGATACCGGATGCGGTCCCAGTCGGCAATGGCCTGCGCCGGGTCCTGCGGGTTGCGGCGTCCCAGATACACCAGGTCGTAGACGGCGCGATTGGTGGCGAGCACTACCCCGTCGCGGGTGCGCAGTTGCCCGCGCAAGGCCGGGATCACGTCGTCGCGCTGAAAGTTGCTGTTGGCCCGCACCGCAAACAACTGATGCTGGGCAATTTGCAGCTGATAAAGCCGCGCCCCCAGGCCAGCCAGCCCCAGCATGAAGGCCAGCGCCACCCAGCGCACTGCGGGCGAAATCGTCTCACCGGGCGGCCCGCCCGCAGTGCGCCCTGCCCCGATGTATTCGCGGCCATGCGAGTCCAGGCGAACGTGGCGCACTCTGGGCGCGGCTGAACCCTCCGGTGCCTGCTCATCATCGGAAAAATCGATGTCGATCACTCCAGACCGTCCGGCACGCGGCCCAGGGCGTAGTCGGCAAACCAGTTCCACAGCGGCGCGGCGATCAACGTGGTCAGCAGCGACAGCGGCAGGATGTGCACCAGCGATTCGGCGGTGACCAGGCCCGTACGTAGCCAGTAGGTCAGAAACATAAAGGTCAGCCACTGCCCCAGCACGGCGGCCAGCACGCTGAGCAGCCCCTGTCCGGCGCGGCTGCCCGCTGCGCGGCGCGTCAGGAGCACCAGCAGGGTGCCGCCCGCCAGCGCCGCCGCGTGCAGCCCCAGCGCCCCGGCTCCCAAGATGTCTTGCGCCAGGCCCAGCGCGTAGGCTCCTAGCAGCGCGGAAACCGGCAGAGTGCGCCGGGCTAGCGCTATCCCCGTAAGCAAAAACAGGTCTGGCGGCGGCACACCCAGCGGGCTGAGCAGGCGTGAAAGGGCACTTTGCAGCACCAGCAGGGCGACCACGTAGCCCAGAATCATCAGCCAGGGCGGCCCGACGGGAACGGACATACCGGTGGCTGCCGGGGCAGCATTGAATCGCCGAGACATCAGAGCCTGCCCAGCACAGTCACGTCGGTGACCGATCCCACATCGACCGTGGGCCTGACAATGACGGTGCGCGTGAGGTCGTTGGGGCCGAGGAGCAGCACCTTTTCAACCTGTCCGACGCGGATACCCACTGGATAGACCCCGCCGAGGCTGGACGTGACGACCACGTCACCAGGCTGCACATTCACGCCCGAAGTGAATTCGACTTTCAGGCGGTCGGGTGGTGCGCCCGTGGCCAGTCCGCGCCCGCCCTTGCCCCCCGCAAGCGTCACGCCGACACTACTTTCGGGGTCAACCAGCGACACGACCACCGCCTGATGGGCACCGACCTGGGTAATCTGCCCGACCAGTCCGGCTGGAACGGTCACGGGCATGCGGGGCTGCAATCCGTCGGCGCTGCCCTTGTTCAGTGTCAGGCGGGCCAGCAGCGGGCTGGGATTCACGGCGATCACCTGCGCTGTCGCCACCGCGTTGGGGGCCTGGGTTGCGGTGATCTGCGTGACCTGGTGCAGCCGCCTGACTTCCAGCGACAGCAGTTCATTTTTCTGTCGCAGATCCTCGTTGGCCCGCGTCAGGGCGCTCACCTCGCCCGACAGGTGCCGCTGTTCCAAAAACCCCGTGACGGCGCGGCGCAGGTTGTCGCCTGTGACCACGCCCAGCTGTGTCAGTGGAGCCGTGGCCGACAGCAGCGCTACGGGCGCGACCAATTGGGTGCGGGTCATGACCATGCTAAGAACCAGCAGCGCAGCAAATACCAGCCCCAGGCGTTGCCATTCCCTCACGCTGACCCGGCCCCGGCTTCAAGCGCCCCGGCGGGGTCGCCCCAGACCGGCACCCCGGCCCGGCGCAGCAGCCCGGTGACCAGCGCCAGCGGAAAGCCGACGACATTCGAGTAATCGCCGCTTACGCGCTGCACCAGCGCCATGCCCAGGCCCTGGATGCCGTAGCCGCCCGCCTTGTCGAGTCCCTCGCCCGAGTGGGCGTAGAACTGCACTTCCTGTTCCGACAGGGCGCGGAAGGTCACGTCGGTGCGTTCGGTGCCCTGCCAGGTGCCAGAGGGCGAAATGACGCACACCCCGGTGTAAACCTGATGCCCACGCCCCGCCAGCTTGCGGATAAATTCAGCGTTTTCGGCGCTGCTGCCCGGTTTGGCAAGCAGTTCACCGTCGCAGGCGACCACCGTGTCGGCGGCGATGACCACGGCGTTGGGGTGCTGGGCGGCGACCGCTCTGGCCTTCAGGGCAGCCAAGTCGCCAGCTAGCTTGGCCGGGTCGGTTTCCACGCTGTCTTCGGCCTCGCCACTGACCACGACCTCGAAAGTCACGCCCAGATTACTTAGCAACTCCCGGCGGCGCGGGCTGCCCGAGGCGAGGATGACAGCTGGCCCGCCAGAAGGTGAAGAGGTGCCGGATGAACGGCTGGGTACAGCGACCGGCATATCAGTACCCTTGTTGCGCCTGTTCACCCGACACTAGGGCCACGCCGCCCGAGGTGCCCAGGCGCGTGGCTCCGGCGGCAATCATGGCCTGAGCATCGGCCACCGAACGCACGCCGCCCGCCGCCTTGATCTGTACCGGGCGCTCAGGCTTCATCTCAGCGATGACCCCGGCCATCAGCTGCACGTCCTCCGGGGTCGCGCCGCCGGTGCCGAAGCCGGTGCTGGTCTTCACGAAGTCGGCTCCGGCCCGCACCGCCGCCTGAGTCGCGCGGCGTTTTTGGTCATCACTGAGATAACAGGTTTCGATGATGACCTTGAGTACGTGCTCAGGAACAGCCTTCCGAACGGCGCGGATGTCCTGCTCGACGGTGTCCCAGTCGCCCGCCAGCGCCGCGCCAATGTGAATGACCATGTCGATCTCGTCGGCTCCGGCCTCGGTGCTCAGGCGGGCCTCGAGCGCCTTCTGGTCGCTGGTCAGTGCCCCCAGCGGAAAGCCGCAGACGGTCGCTACCTTGACCCCGCTGCCTGCCAGTTGCGCCGCGCACTGCGCGATAAACGCCGGGTTAACGCACACCGCGTAAAAGTGGTGCTGCTGGGCTTCCTGGCATAACTGGCCGATGTCGGCGCTGGTGGCGGTGGCCTTAAGAAGGGTGTGATCGATATAACGGGCAAGTTCCACGGAACCCAGCATAACGCGGAACCCCTAGAGGCTGGTCAACTAGAGGATGGCCGGTAGCCTACCGAAGTTCGCGCAAAGATTTAGAGCAGTTCTCCGAATGATGGGCACGTCGGAAAAACACCGCCGCCCCCTTCATTCCACGTCCTGCTCTTTCTTTTTCACTCGTTCCACTTGGCAAAAAGATGGTCAAAAGAGCACCATCTTTTTGCAAAATGCTCCCCGTAAGGTTCCAGGGGTACGCTAGAGCTGTGACGCTGCTCTTTACTCCACGTTTACTGTTATGGCCGCTGAACCGGAGCATCCTGGAAGCCCGGCTTCAGAGCGCTGATTTCAGTCTGGAGTGTTCCTTGCCTGCGGGCCAGCTGACCGTACATTTCGGCACCGACTGGCCCGGCGACCCACTCAGCGCCTTTCCTTATCTGTTTACGCAGCTGAACGCGCAACAAGAAATCCCAGGAACCTTCGTGGCGGTGCATCGCCAAACGGCGCAGGCGGTGGGCATGCTGGGCAGCAAAGGCCGCCCACGGCAGGGCGAACTGGAAATCGGCTACGGCTTTAGCCCGGTAGTCTGGAATCAGGGGTACGCCACCGAAGCCCTAAGCGCCCTTCTCCCTCATCTGCTGGACTGGCCCGGCGTACACACGCTGACGGCGCAGACTGCGCCCGGCAACGGGGCCAGTGAGCGGGTGCTGGAAAAAAGCGGCTTTGACCGCACCGGCAGCACCGTTACTTCAGCGGGCAAGTTAAGCGGCTGGGTTTACCGCGCCCCGGCGTAAAGGCCCCTGTCCAACGGCGCCTGTCCAGCGGCACCCGGCAGCATGAATATTCAGTTGAATATCCACCAAGGCCGTACTGCACCTGAGCCGGGGAAATAATGTTGCAGCCGTAAGGCATAACCCTGCTCAGGCTTTAAGCTTTTATTCATGAACATCTCTATTCTGGGTATTCCGATGGACCTCGGGGCCGGGCGGCGCGGCGTGGATATGGGGCCTTCGGCGCTACGTAATGCTCAGCTGGCCGTAACGCTGCGCGAACTGGGCCACACCGTTTCCGACCTGGGCGACATTTCGGTGGCGGTTCCCGAAACGCTCGACAAATACGCGCAGGGCGGGCTGGCCTTTTTGGACTCTATCCGCCAGGCCTGTCAGGACACCGCCGACCGTGTAGCGGCGCTGCCTGAAGGCATCTTTCCGCTGACGCTGGGCGGCGACCACAGTATCAGCATGGGCACCGTGACCGGCAACGCCCTGCGCGGCAACCCCCGGGGCGAACGTATGGGCCTGATCTGGGTTGACGCCCACACCGACTACAACACGCCCGACAGCAGCCCCAGCGGGAACATTCATGGCATGCCCGTGGCCCACCTGACCGGGCGCGGCGACGACAGCCTGACCAGTCTGGGCGGCGGCTGGCACATGAATCCCGAAGACATTGTGATGATCGGCATTCGCAGCGTGGACGCCCATGAACGCGAGCTGATGCGCGAGGTCGGGATCAAGGCGTACACCATGAAAGACGTTGACCAGCTGGGCATGACCCGCATCTATGAAGAAACAATGGAGCGCCTGAGCGCCACCACGCGCCTTCACGTTTCTTTCGACGCCGACGCCCTCGATCCAAGCATCTGCCCTGGCGTGGGCACCCCCGTTCCCGGCGGCCTGACCTACCGCGAGGGCCACCTGCTGATGGAACTGCTCTGCGAATCGGGGCGCGTGACCAGCATGGACATCGTGGAAGTCAACCCGGTTCTAGACCACCGCAACCAGACCGCCGAGGTTATGGTGGGTATGGTGGCCAGCCTGCTGGGTCAGCGCATCATGTAAGTGGCAGCCGGACTGCCGGGCCGCGTGTAAACGAAATCACAATGCGCTATCAGTGCGGAGCGCCTACGCTAAGCGCATGAGCTTAAAAGACAATTTCACCACCGACGAATGGCTGAAGGTCATGACGGGGCCGGGCCAGGCCGGGGCCGCCGTGGTCGCCGCCAGTCCCAGCGGCCTGACCGGACTGATGGCCGAAGCGCAGGCGATTGCCCAGACTATTCGTGCAAACGTGAGCAGCCAGAGCCGCACGCCGCTGATGGAAGCGATGGCGGCTGACCTGCTGGGCACGCCACCTGACCCCAAATCGCTGCCGCAGAGCACCGCTAAAAACTTGGAAGATGTCAAGACCCAGGCCCTCGAAGGTGTGCGCCAGGCCGTGTGGCTGGTGGGGGCTAAAGCCAGTCCCGAGGACGCCGCTGCCTACAAAACTATGCTGCTCGAAGTGGCCGAAAAGACCGCTGCTGCCGCCAAGGAAGGGGGCTTTCTGGGCATAGGCGGTGAGCAGGTCAACGACAAGGAACGCGCCGTGATTGAGGAAATCAAAAGGCTGATCGGCGCCGCCACGCCTGAGAACAGCACGGGCCTGACTCCAGCGAGTGATCCCACCAGCACGCAGTAAACGCGGCGCGTAACCAGACGCCTCTGTGCTTCGGGGCGTCTTTTCGCGTTAAACTGGACGGGTCTGCGGGTGGCGACTGGCGCAAAAGTGGGTAGAAACCACGGGGAAGCCTCCCGAATATCACAATGATCGTGCGCCTGGGTCGGACGTGTCTTTCTGATCCTCTCCCCTTGCAGGAGAGGGTGCCGCGCAGCGGCGGGAGGGAGGCGCGTCCCCAATTTCTCTGGGGGAACAATGTCAACAAAACGGGCCTTACTCTCGGTCAGTGACAAGACCGGAATCGTAGACTTCGCGCAGCAGCTTCAGGCACGCGGCTGGGAACTGCTCAGCACTGGCGGCACCTTCGCGGCTCTCTCGGCGGCGGGCGTGACCGTGCGGCAGGTCAGCGACGTAACTGGCTTTCCGGAGATGATGGACGGACGAGTCAAGACGCTGCACCCCGCCATTCACGGCGGCCTCCTGGCGCGGCGCGGCACCCCTCACATGGACGAACTGGCCGCGCAGAACTTTGGCACCATCGACCTCGTGTGCGTCAACCTCTACCCCTTCCGCGAGACGGTGGCAAAGGGCGCACCCGACCCCGAAGTCATTGAAAACATTGACATCGGCGGCCCGGCCATGATTCGTAGCGCGGCCAAAAACCACGAAGCGGTGCTGGTGCTGGTTGACCCCGCCGACTACGCAGTAGCCCTTCAGGACGACGTTTCGCCCGCTGAGCGCCGCCGCCTCGCGGCCAAAGCCTACGGGCACACCAGCGAGTACGACGCGGCGATTACGGCGTACCTAAGCGGCGAATCGGACGAATTGCCCACGCAGCTCCCCGAACGCCTGACCCTGAACCTGACCCGCACGGCCCAGGTGCGCTACGGCGAAAACCCGCACCAGCCGGGCGCCATTTACCGCTGGGGCAACGCGCAGGGGCCGGTGCTGGACGCGCAGGTGGTGGCGGGCAAGCCGATGAGCTTCAACAATTACGCCGACGCCGACGCCGCCTGGAATCTATGCCAGGAGCTGGCGGCGCAGGAGCAAGGCGCCGTGTGCGTGGCCGTCAAGCACGCCAATCCGTGTGGTGTGGCGGTGGCCGAAAACGTGTCGGCGGCCTGGGAACACGCCCGCGACGCCGACACCCTCAGCGTGTTTGGCGGCGTGGTGGCGGTTAGTCAGCCGGTAGACTTCGCGGCGGCCCAGAGCATGAAAGGCACCTTTCTGGAAGTGCTGATCGCGCCCGACGTCACCCCCGACGCTACCGCCTGGTTCGCCGCCAAAAAGCCTGACCTGCGCGTGCTAATTGCCGCAAAGTCGCAGGCCGTGAGCGTGCTGGACGTGCGCCCGTTGGCCGGAGGATTCGCCGTGCAGGAGCGCGACGCTCGCCCCTGGGCCGATCTCTGCCCCGAAGTCGTCACCGGGCGCCAGCCGACACAGGCCGAGTGGAACGACCTGCGCTTTGCCTGGGCGGTGGTCAAGGGAGCGCGTTCCAACGCCGTGGCGATTTGCAAGGACGGCGTGACCGTGGGCCTGGGGGCGGGCGCAGTCAGCCGCATCTGGGCCGCTGAGCGTGCGCTGGGTAATGCGGGCGAAAAAGCCCAGGGCGCGGTGCTGGCCTCCGAAGCCTTTTTCCCCTTTGACGACGTGGTGCGCCTCGCCGCCGCCGCTGGCGTGAGCGCGATTTTGCAACCCGGCGGAGCCAAGCGCGACCCCGAAATTATCGCCGCCTGCAACGAACTGGGCGTGAGCATGGTGTTCACGGGTTCGCGGCATTTCAGGCACTAAGAATGTCTAAGAGTCCAAGAGTCGAGGGGTCTAGGGGCCGTTTTGACCCTTCCCCGCAGGTCGCAAGGGCCTTTGCAGGGCAAAGGGAAGAAGGGGCGTCATGACCAACCCAACTGAGCACTCAAGCCAAACGCCACCAGCCACCAGCCACAGGCCACAAGCCCTCCCTGGCAAACCCCTCGCCGACCAAGTGATGAGCGGCGTCAAAGCCGACCTGAAAGCCTGGGCCACGCTGGAACACCCCTTTAGGCCCCACCTCGTCAGCATATTGGCTTCCGACGACGAGGCTTCGCGGGTGTATGTCAGCAGCAAGCAGGCGCGAGCCAAAAAGCTGGGCGTTGATTTTCATGTGCTGGATTTAGGAACGGGCGCGACCCAGCCGGGACTGGAAGCCGCGCTCCGCGAACTTTCTGCCGACGATACGGTTCACGGCATTGTGCTGGAGCTGCCGCTGGCGCGGGGGCTGGACGCCGACGCCGCGCTGCTGCATATCGCCTGGCGCAAGGACGTAGAGGGCCTGACACCCGCTAACCTCGCCCTGATTGCCGCCGGACGCGAATCAGAGGCGATTTTGCCGCCTACACCGCGTTCTATCCGCTTTTTGCTGCGTGAGGTTCTGGGTAACGACCTGCGCGGCCTGCGAATTGCCGTCATAGGGCCGGGGCGCACGGTGGGCCGCCCGCTGACCTTCATGCTGAACAACCGGGGAGCGACGGTCACGCTGTGCAACGAACACACCCGCGATCTGACAGGCGTTTTGCGCGACATGGACGCGGTGGTGGTCGCGGTGGGCCGCGCCGGACTGCTGCGCCCTGAGCATGTGCAGCCTCACCACACCGTTATCGACGCCGGAATCAACGTACAAGACGAGGGCAAAGTGACGGGCGACGCCCTGCCCGACCTCCCCGTGCGGGCGCAGACGCCGGTGCCGGGGGGCGTAGGGCCGCTGACCAGTGCACTGATGTATCAGAACCTGGTGCGGGCCGTGAAGTTACAACGGGGAGAAGAGGTTGAATAGGGTTGTTTCTCCCTCTCCCCTTGCAAAGGGCGTTGGGAAGCAGCGGGAGGGGGGCAGCGTCAATGTTGCCTTCCTGACCGATGCCCCCCGCGTGGCCGGTTCCGAATTTTGGCTACTGGACGTGCTTCCGCTGCTGCGCGGTGACGACATCCAGTGCACCGTTTTCCTGCGCGGCACCGAGCCGCTGCATGAAATTGCCCGCCGTTTTGAGGCTGCTGGCGTGACGGTGCAGCGGTACGCCGACCTGCACACCCTGCCCGACCTCACACGCCATTTTGACCTGCGGGTGGTGCAGGGCTGGACACCGGGAACGTACCAGGCGCTGATCCCCAATCTGCAAAAGCCGCGCTGGGTGGTCAGTCACGACCAGCTGGACTTTCACTACCCGCCGCCGCTGCGCCAGACCTACGCCGAGGCCTACCCCTGGACCAAAGCCCCGTGGTTCCGCCGGGCCGATGGCGTGCTGACCGTCTCCGAGTGGGCGGGCGACTTTATCCGGCGACGCATGGGCGCACAGAACGTGCAGGTAGTCAAAAACGGCGTCAAGACCGGGCGGTTTTATCCGGCTGCGCCTGCCGAACGCGCTGAACTGCGCCGGGGCTTTGGCTTCACGCGTTTCACCGTGCTGGTGCCGGGGCGATTTGCACCCGAAAAGAACCAGCTGGCCGCTATCCGCGCGGCCCGGCACGCGCCTGAACTGGACTTTATTTTCGTGGGCGATATGGACAGCACGGTGGGTCAGCTGGCCCAGGGATACAAGGGCTTCTTCCGGCTGCAAAACGTGCAGTTCTGGGGCCGCCGCTGGGACATGCCAGAGCTGTACCGCGCCGCCGACGTGCTGCTGCAACCCACCATCGCTGAGAATCAGTCGCTGGTAACGTTGGAAGCCATGAGTTCCGCCCTGCCCATCGTGACCACCGACATTCCTGCCCAGGCCGAGCTGGTACAGGACGGCAAAACAGGACTGCTGGTGCCAAGCGATCCGCGTCTACTCGTGACCGCCCTCAAAGCGCTGGCGGCCCATCCCGAACGCGCCCGGCAGCTGGGCGAACAGGCCCGCCAGTATGTGCTGGAACGGCACACCCTGGAACAGTGCGCGGCGGGGGTGGCGCGTGTGCTGCGGGGGGCAGCCACCTAATACGGACCCCGAGTCCGGATGACCGGCCCATCAACGCTCAATTCTCGGTGGGCGAAGAGTGCAAAAACTCCTGCACCCGTTCTGGCAGGTCCTGCGCATCTATCAGAAAAGCGTCGTGGCCGTGGATGCTGCTTAGCTCCCAGTAGGTGCTGTTCGGCAGCAGCGCCGCGTGGGCCTTTACTTCGGCAGCCGGGTAAAGCAGGTCGCTCGAAATCCCGATACACAAGACGGGCACTCGAATGCAGCGCAGTTCCTCGTCGGTGGGCTGAAAGGCGTCCATGGCCTGTGTCAAGGTACAGTATGACTGCTCACAAAAGCGGGCCGCCAGTTTCTCGCCCTGGTGTTCCAGATAAGTGGTGATCGCCGGAACCCCGGGGCGACGGTTGCCGCTCTGGGTCACGGCAAGGCTCTCGGGGCTGCGGTAACTCAGCATGGCGATTTGGCGGGCGACCTTCAGGCCCTCACCGCCAGGGGCCGCTTTGATGGCGCTTCTGGCCGCCGTGTTCAGCCCGGTCGCCCACGGGGAGTGCCGCGCCGGAGCGCCGATAATCACGGCCCGCTCGACCAGTTCGGGGCATTCCAGGAGCCAGGCGTAGGCCAGCATCCCGCCCATGCTGGCGCCGATGATCTTCACTTTCCGGATGCCCAATTCGGCCAGCAGGGCGCGGCCCACGCGGGCCATGTCGCGCAGGGTAAGCGGCGCGGGCTGCCCGCCGGACTGGGGCAATTCGCCGGGGCCGCTGCTTCCAGCGCAACCGCCCAGCACATTGGCGCACACCACGTAGCTGGTGGCCGGGTCAAGCGGCCTGCCTGCGCCCAGAAAATCCGGCCACCACTCGTGTACGGCGCTGGTGCCAGTCAGGGCGTGCAGCACCAGCGTGGCCGTTTCCCGCGCCTCACCGTAGGCGTGGTAGGCCACACGCACATTGCTCATGGGCAGACCACAATCGAGCAGCAAGAGCTGGTCACGAAACAATGTCACTGTCTTGTGAACGAAAGGGCGCTCGGGCGCAGCAAGCGCAGAGAGCGGAGCGGGGGAATGCACCACAGCCGTCAAGCCTTCTCTCCGCCCAGCGCGGCTTCGAGGGCCTGCGCGAAATCTTCCTTGATGTCGTCGATGTGCTCGATGCCCAGGCTCACGCGCACCAACCCCGGAGTCACGCCCGCCGCCGTCTGCGCGTCCTCACTCAGCTGGCTGTGGGTGGTACTCGCCGGGTGAATGACCAAGGTGCGGGTGTCGCCCACGTTGGCGACGTGTTCAGCCAGCTTGACGCTGCGGATAAACGCCTCACCCGCCCCGCGCCCGCCCGTCAGCTCGAAGGTCAGCACTGCCCCGGCCCCGCGCGGCAAGTAGGTCTGGGCGCGGTCGTAGTGCGGGTGGTTCGACAGGCCCGGATAGGTCACGCGGCGCACGTCGGGGTGATTGGCAAGCCACTGCGCCAGCGCCAGCGTGTTCTGCGCCTGTCGCTCGGCCCGCAGTGAGAGGGTCTGAATCCCCTGAATAAATTCCCAGGCCTGCTGCGGCGCAAGTGTGGCGCCGAAGTCGCGCAGGCCCTCGGTTCTGGCCCGCAGAATAAAGGCCAGATTGGGTAGCCCGAGCTGATTGCCCTCGCCGAAGGTCTCCCAGAACTTCAGGCCCTGGTAGCTGGGGCTGGGATCAGTCATCAGCGGGTAGCGCCCGTTGCCCCAGTCGAAGTTGCCGCCGTCCACGATCATTCCGCCGATGCCATTGCCGTGCCCGCCGATCCACTTGCTGGCGCTGTGTGTCACTATGTTCGCGCCGTGCCTAAGCGGCTGGCAGAAGTACCCACCTGCCCCGAAGGTGTTGTCCACGACCACCGCGACCCCGCGCTGCCGGGCCACCGCCGCCACACCCTCAAAATCGGGAATGTTGAGCGCCGGGTTGCCGATGGTTTCCAAGTAGACCGCCCGCGTCTTTTGGTCGATTAGGGCGGCAAATTCCTCGGGGCGCTCGTCTTTGCTGGTAAAGCGTACCTCGATCCCCAGGCGCTTTAAGGTCACGCGAAACTGGTTGACCGTGCCGCCGTACAGGTTGGGAGAAGAGACGATATTGTCGCCTGCCTGCGCCAGCGTCACGAGGGCGATGAACTGGGCGGCGTGCCCGCTGGAAACCGAAAGCGCCCCCACGCCGCCCTCGAGGGCCGCCACACGGTCTTCCAGAACGGCGTTGGTGGGGTTCATGATGCGGGTATAGATATTGCCGAACGCTTGCAACGCAAAGAGATCGGCGGCGTGCTGGGGAGACTCGAACACGTAGCTGTTGGTCGGGTAAATCGGCACGGCCTGCGACCCGGTCGTGGGGTCAGGCTTCTGTCCGGCGTGAACTTGCAGGGTTTCAAAGTGAGGCGCGGGTTTTTTGGTATCAGACATAGGTCAACTCCTTGAAGTCGTGGGGTTCAGGGAGCCGCAAAACACGGCGTCCCTTCTCGGAAATTGAGAAGGGACACGGGGGATATCGTCATCCGCGCGGCCTTCCCGCTTGGTCCCAGCGTTGCCGAAAAAGGCGGGTCGCCATCGTCGGCGCTCTTACACTTGGGCTGGCCTTGGCACCGCTGACGTGATGAGGTCCGGTTGCCGCGCCGTCTACGAGCCAGTTCTCTCGGGCGCTCTGAAGTGGGTTGGCTCCTTGCGGGAGCTGAGGCGCAGTTTAGCGCACCGGGCCGCCGCAGGTCAAAGTGGGCCGCAGAGCCCAGGGCAACCGCAAAGTCCCAAAATTGCAGAATGAACACTCCAATTTCTGTTTTTGGCACAAAAAGCGACTCTGAATCGAAGATCATCGAGTGATGAAAACAGACTTTTTCGATTCCATATCAGAAGCAATTTGATCCAGGTTGAAAATTGAACCGACTTTGCGGAAGCCCTGCCGCAGAGCCGCTGGTACAGGGGACAGCTGCGGAAATGTAAGTTGAATCTGTTGTTCGTGGCCTCGCACTCCTGAGTGACACCCCGAAGGCTTCAGGCAAGCCGCGCCGCGCAGTCGGGGCACAGGCCATAGAGCGTGACCTCGTGGGCCTCAACCACATAGCCGCCGGGATAGACTGTGCCACTGGGCAGCGCCACCGGGCAGGTGTGCAGCGTAAACACCCGGCCACACGCCCGGCAACTGAAATGATGGTGGTGCCCGCGCCCGCTGGCCTCGTACAGGGTTTCGCCTTCTAGCAGCACCGGATGAATCTGCCCCTGCTCGGTCAGTAGCTTAAGGGTGCGGTACACCGTGGCGATCCCCAGCCCCGGCAGATCACTTTTGGAGCGCTCCAGCACTTCCGCCACAGCCAGCGGCCCCTCGGCAGCACTCAACACACGTGAAATCACGTCGCGCTGGCGGGTACTGCGGGTGGTGGTCATGGCCCTAGAGTAGCAAACGCCGCAGGGCCACAAAAGAAAAAGACCCACCGTTGCAGGTGGGCCCAGCGAAGGCGTTTTGTTCAGCGGGCGTTGGGGTTAGACATCTGCTGTTCGTCGATAGGTGTCCCGACCGCCTTGGCCTCGACGTGGCTTTCGGGAATGGGAACCACGCCCTTATGCGTCGGCTTGACGAAGCTGGTCACGCCATCAGCAGCCGCAGCAGCGTGAGCCGGAGTCGCGGGCGCAGCGGCCTGCACCGCCCCGGAAGGCGACTGAGCCGCGTAAGAGGGAACCGCCGCCGCGTGAGCCGGAGCAGCGACGGGCTTAGGGGCCGCAGGCAGCGCCGAAGACTTGCTCTGGGGCTGCCCGGCTTTGTCGAGGAGGCCACTGGCGACTTCCTCCAGCTTGGGCGAAACGACCTTTTCCATAACCGTTTTGAATGCAAAAGTGACGAGGGTGGCGACCAAAGCCCCGGCGGGGCCGGGATTTTGCTTGGCCTGGGCCTTCATGAGCGCCTTCTGGTGCTTGACCGGACTGCCCGCATCTACATAGACGCGCTTGGTCTTGCGAAACTGCCGCCCGACCATTAGCCCGATTACGGCCCCAACTGCCGAGGCTCCGCCCAGCATCTTGACCGGCTCCTTTTCCATCTGCACGTGCAGACCGACCTGTTTGGTCAGGGCGTCGACGCTGTTTTTCAGGCGTTCGCGGGCTTCTTCCTGCTCGGTCATGTAGCGGATGTCCTTGACGTACTTGGGATCCTGGGTCATCTCAGTACCCTTCCTTCTTCATGTCCTCACGGAACGTGGGGTCGGTGCTGACGCTGATGCCGGGGGCGCTGTGCAGCACGACCGGGTTTTGCAGGTTGGGGTCGTCGTGGTGGTCATGGCCTTCAAGTTTCTTGTTCAGGCCACTGCCGTGGATCTGCGTCTCGCCGTCGGGCCTGCTTTCGTACACGGGAACGGTGGTGGTGCCGCCCTCGACGCGCAGGGTCGCGTAACCGTCGGCATCAGCGACCGGCTGGCCACGATCGACGTAGACGTCACCAACGGGGTATTCCACCGAGCTGAGGGGTACGGCCCCGGCGGGCGCACCCTTGACTGCGGCGGCTGTGACACCAGTCGCGGCATGTCCAGCCGCTGGGCTAGTTCCAGTTGGGCCAGTTCCAGGAGTCGTACCGGACGAGGCCCCGGCGCTACCGGGCAGCAGCTGGTCGGAATCGACCGGGCGGCGCGGCGGGTCGGTATCGATCTCGGTGCTCAGCTTCTGTAGACCCAGCATGACCATGGCCCCAGCCAGCGCCAGGCTGACCAGCGCGATAAGCAGTGCGGCGGCCCAGGCTCCCAGGCCCAGCCTCATCAAGCCGTAGAACAGGAACAGGATCAGGAACAGCAGGCCCAACAGCAGCGGACCGACGGCGCCCAGCAGAATAACGACCCCAATTCCCTTGGCCTTGACGACAGCCGCGACTTTAGTGCCGACAGCCTTGATTTCGGACTTAACGAGAACCACGCCAGCGTCAAAAACATCGACCAGGGCGCTTCCCATACTCTTGCGTTCTTCCATGCCTTCCTCCGGGCTTCCGGGCCGTCCAGTGTGGAACATACCCTTCATACATTGCTCAGCATAATGAAAATTGCACCCGAGATGTAGATAAAACAAAGAAAGTCTGAATATCTGCACGTTTTAGGTGGAGTCAAGCGGGTGCAGCACACTCACTGAACCCGGAAACCCGGCGGGAGCAGCCACCAGCGCAGTCGCCCTATCCGAACTCCGCTCAATTCCGCCCTCAGGCCCCATTCCGGGTGCCGTTCTGACCAAGAGGCCATTTTGCCCAAGAAGGCACCGCCTGCGCCTCACTTTTGCCCGGCCTGCGTCCAAAACTACCCGGCGCAATCGGCAGTCCGTACTACCCCAGATCAGTCGCCTAGAAAGACCGCCCGCTCGAAGGTTCCATCGGGGCGCATGGGGGGCAATTCCTGCGCGGCGGCGTGCTTGAGACGGGTCAAGGCGAGGTTGACAGCGGGACCTTCACCGTACATCTTAGCGGCCTCTTCGGTCAGCAGAATTTCCATGCCGTGCCTGCCCTGCAAGGCCCGGATCACCCAGCTGTCGCCCTCGGCATAGTGGGTCACCTGTACCCCGGCAGGAAAGGCGGCTAGTTCAATCTGGTGGCGAATGTCACTGAGCATGCCGCTTATTGTGCCTGTTCTGCCGGTCAGGGGCCTTTAGATCAACTTGCATAATTCAGTGCTCCGTAACCTTTCTGAATGTCTGCCAAGACGGTGCCCATAAGCATGAGGTTTCGGTGCTTTTGCCTAATGACCGGCACTGCACCCGGCAGCCACTTAGAGCAGTTCTCCGAATGATGGGCACGTCGGAAAAACACCGCCGCCCCCTTGATTCCACGTCCTGCTCTTTCTTTTTTACCCGGTTCCACTCGGCAAAAAGAGGGTCAAAAGAGCACCATCTTTTTGCAAAATGTTTTAGAACTCGTAAACTCTGGGCCGTGACCCTGTTTGATCCACCTGCGCCCCTGGCCGAGCGGCTGCGCCCCCGCAACGTGGCCGAAGTGGTTGGCCAGACCCACCTCCTGGGGCCGGGCAAACCGCTCTCAAAGGTGCTGCAAAGCGGGCGGCTGGGCAGCCTGCTGCTGTGGGGGCCACCCGGCGTGGGCAAGACGACGCTGGCGCGGCTGCTGGCCCGCGAGGTTAATGCCCATTTTATTCAGCTCTCGGCGGTGACAGCCGGGGTTAAGGACGTGCGTGAAGCGGTGATCGAGGCCGAGCGCGAACGGGGACACGGCAAGCGCACCATCCTGTTTCTGGATGAGATTCACCGCTTCAATAAGGCCCAGCAAGACGCGCTGCTGCCGCACGTCGAATCGGGGCTACTGACTCTCATCGGCGCGACCACCGAGAACCCCAGCTTTGAGGTCAACCCGGCGCTGCGCTCACGGGCCAGAACGCTGGTCTTGCAGGCCCTCTCGCCCGACGACCTGCGCGGCCTGATCGGGCGGGCCCTAAGCGACGAGCGCGGCTTGCCCGGCGTGAGTATCGAAAATGATGCCCTGGAACTGCTTTCGCGCCTGGCCGACGGTGACGCTCGCCGCGCCCTGAGTACGCTGGAGGTGGCTGCCAGCCTCGCCAACCCGGTGACCGCGCAGGCCGTGACCGAGGCGTTCGGCAAGCACCTGCCGCAGATGGACAAGAACGGCGAGGAGTTCTACAACCTGATTTCGGCGCTGCACAAGTCGGTGCGCGCAAGCCATGTGGACGGAGCGCTGTACTGGCTGGCCCGCATGATCGAGGGCGGGGCCGATCCGCTGTACGTGGCCCGGCGCGTGGTGCGTATGGCCGCCGAGGACATCGGGCTGGCCGACCCGCAAGCGCTGCGGCTGTGCATTGCCGCCCGCGACACGGCGGAATTTCTGGGCAGCCCGGAAGGCGACCTGGCGCTGGCGCAGGCGGTGGTCTACCTGGCCCTGGCTCCCAAAAGCAACAGCGTGTACGTGGCCTGGAAAAACGCTCTGAACGCCGTGCGCGACAGCGAAATGCTGCCAGTTCCTGTTCACCTGCGTAACGCCCCCACTGCCCTGATGCGCCAGCAGGGTTACGGGCAGGGCTACGCCTACTACTTCGACGACCCCGCCGGATCGTTCGCCCAGAACTACCTGCCAGAAGGTGTGGAGCTGGGCCTGTACCAGCCTACGGGCGAGGGCTGGGAGGCGCGGGCCGAGGCTCGCTGGCGCAAGTTGCAGCACGCGCACGGCGCAGGATTATCCGACCCAGACGACACTTCGCCCAGCTAAATTGTAAGAATGCCTACCGTGGGCAATGTCCGCAGAGCAGTGCCCGTCGGTCTCTTAGCTCTGGTCGGCTCTGCTGGCAGGCTCGAACGGCGAACCCCGTATCTTTCCTTCTGGCCTGCGCCCGGATCGAGTCTGAAACTGCACGGTTCAAGCGGAATTCGTATGAGCGCAAGCAAGCGTAGCGACTGAACCAGTTCGCCCAGCCGCCGCCTCAGCTCCGGGGCGGCTTGGGCAAAGAGTCGCCGTCGGCCAGTTTGATCAGCCACAGCATCAGCTGCCCGAAAGCCAGAAACAGGCTCGGCAGGCCCGCCACCATCATGATCCAGCCCGCGTACTGCTGGTTCTGGAGCGGGCTGAGGTTCCACAGGCACAGCGCACTGACGTAAGGCGTGTACAGCACACGCGGGGTATAGAGCCAGATGGCCGCCACCGTCATCATGGGCACGGCGGCCAGCAGGCCGAACCAGCCGCGTGAACCAACGTGAGCGGGCTGCACACCGGGAAGAGGCCGCAGAATGACCCCCCAGACCATCAGGCTGCTGATGAGATACAGGGCCGGAAGCAGCTGCGCGGCGCTGTTGGTCACCACGCTGGCATTGAACCCCGCCGGAATATTCCAGAAGATAATGACGGCGGCCCACACCGCCAGCGCCACCCACGGGTCAAGCAGCAGCCCTAGAAGCTGCCCCAGGCCACGCCGTGAATCCAGGCGGATTTGCGGTAGCCCCAGCACCAGCAGCGGCGGCACGACCTCGGCCAGCATCATTAAGCGGGCCATGTACAGCGCCATGCTTTGCCCGGTGAGCGAATTGCTCTGGCTCTGGGTTGTCAAAAACCACAGCAGCAGGCCAAGACTGAACAGGGCGACCTTCCAGGCGGGCCACCAGTTGCGGTTGTGCGCGGCGGCGTACTGCCAGAAATAGACGCCGCCCACCAGCAGCAGGGCTACCAGCATCGGCCAGTCCGGGCGAAAGGTCAGCAGGTCAAGCAGCCCCGGATTCAGGTTGATACCGCCGGACGCAGTCATTGGGTCACCTTCATCGAGTTACGCTCATCGGGTAGGATGCTCCGCGACGTACTGCACGTCCTGCGCCACGCGCTGCACCTGCGGCAGCTGGGTATAGTCCCACAGCGCCCGCAGTTTGCCCGCCGAGTCAATCAGGTAGGTCGCCGTGGTATGGCTGATCTGGTACTCGTCCGGCCCCTTAATGTCGGACTTCTGGTAGCCCACGCCGTAAGCCTGCGCCACGCTACTTAGCTGGTCGCCCGGCACCACTACACCCGTCGCCTGCCCAAAATAAGTAACGTAATCGTGCATGCGGCTGACCGTATCGCGGGCCGGGTCCACGCTGACGAACAGAATCCGGAAATTTGGCCGCTCACTGGCCGGAAGCAGGTTACGCACTTTGGCCAGGTACGCCAGACTAACTGGGCAGATGTTGGCGCAGTGGGTAAAGCCGAAAAAGAGCGCTGTGGTGGTTTTTCCGTCTGGGGCAAACGTAAACGGCTTTCCCAGGTCATCGGTGCCGCTGAACCTGGCCGCCGCCGCAGGGGGACTATAAGACGTGCCGAAAAAGGGATAAGGACTCTTGGAGCGCGTGAACATCCAGACCCCGCCCAGCAGCAGGGTCACGGCGCACAGGGCCAGCGCCGCCGACACGTACCAGGGACGAACCGGCGGCGCGGCCTGCTCGCGCTGTAGCGAGGCCAGCGGTTCCTGTGCGGGAAGGTTTGTCATCTCAGGGCTTCTTGACCGCCGCTTTAACGCTCAGGGTTCGGCCATCGCTCGCCTGAAGCACGATAGGCAGCACCTCGCCCACCTTCAGGGGACGTTTCAGGGCACTAAGCATAACGTGGTCGCCGTCGCTTTTAAGGCTTAGCGTGCCGTGTGCGGGCACCACGAGCACAGGGGCCGCCACCATGCCGGACATATTTTGCGCCTTGAGGGTATGCATCAGCATACTGTGGCCCGCAAACGTGGCCGTGGCCCCACTCAGCATGACAGCCTGCCCGGAAGTGTTTTTCAGGGTCATGAAAGCGCTGGTTTCCTTAATGCTCGGCGGCACGGCCACGATCACGGCGTTTTGTACGCTGAGGGGCAGAACTGCCTTGACACCAGGTTGAGCCACAGGTTTAGCCGTCTGGGCAGGCATTGGCATGGCGTGGTTCATAGTGTGGCTACCCATGTTGTGGTTCTGGGCCATTGCAGGCCAGGCCACCAGAGTCGGAAGTCCCGAAAGCGCCAGCGCAAAGACCGTGGGTGAGAGATTTTTCAACATACAGGCGACCTCGGGAAAAAAGACATTTTGGCAGCAAGCAGGGCGGGAAAAACGGGCCAGTCCTGCGTCCGGTTGCCGTTAGTGTAGACGCGGACTCAAGGCAAGTTGTCCCCAGCCCTGTAGTATGTTTGCCCGTCACCCTGTGGAGGGTGCCTGAACCGCCCGCTAGGCAGCGCGGAGAGTCCTGGCAATGTGGAACAGTTTCCATAAATCGGCGCTATGGTGAACCAATCAATGCGTAAACCTACTATTCAAGATGTGGCCCGAACCGCAGGCGTCGGCGTCGGTACCGTGTCACGGGTACTTAATAACCACACGGCGGTCAAGCACTCGACCCGCGAGGCCGTGCTCAAGGCGATTGCCGACCTGGATTACACCCCCAACCCGCACGCCCGCCGCATTGCCGGGGGCAAGAGCTACACCATCAGCGTGCTGCTGCCGGTCGTGACCACAGAGTTTTACGTGCGGCTGCTCGACGGTCTGGAAACTGCTTTTCAGGCCGCCCGTTACGATGTGGCGATTTTTCCGCTGCTTGACCGGGCGCGGCTGGAACGCTACTTAGGGTCCCATACGCTGGCGTATCAGGCCGATGGACTGGTCATGGCGAGTTACAACCTGAGCACTCTTTTCCAAGAAGGCGTGCAGCGCAGCGGCCAGCCGATGGTTCTGGTGGATGCGTACGCCGAAAACGTGGACTGCGCCTACATGGACAACGTGGCGGGGGGCCGCATCGCCGGAGAATACGCCGCCCGCTTTCCCGGTGAAACCTACGCCCTGTGGGTTGAAACGGAGCTGGACCATATCTTTACCACCCGCGTCTTCGAGGAACGCCGTGCGGGGTTCGTGTCGGCGCTGGAATCGGCGGGGCAAACCCTGGCTGGCGAGTACAAGACCAGCTTCGATACCCAGGCGGCCCGCAACGTCGCCGGTCATTTTCTAGCCGAGGCGCAGTTTCCCTGTACCGTGTTCGCCTCGGCAGACCTGATTGCCGGAGCCCTGCTCGACGAGATCGAGTTGCGGGGCCTCAGGGCCGGGCAAGACGTGCGCGTCATCGGCTTCGACGACCAGCCCTGGGCCGAGCGCCGGGGCCTGACTACCGTGCACCAGCCTGTCGAGGCCATGGGCCATGAGGCGGCCACCCTGCTGCTGTCGCGGCTAAGCGGGTACAGTGGCCCAGTCCGGGCGCGTAAATTTATGCCCACGCTGGTCGTCCGTCAGAGCGCCTGAATCCAGACTGGCTGTTAAGCGTTCCCGGCAGCATTTGCACTGTCAGCATTTGCCCTGTCACCATTTGCACCGTCATTACCTGAACCGTGACTATCTGGCCCGCGAACGTGTGATCTGGGGTGCAGCCCGCCCTGGCGAATCAGGCCACGCACCTGCTGACAGCGGCAGCCCTTGAAGGTACACAGCAGCCCCTCGGGATCGCGTTCCAGAAAGCGCACGGTGGCGTCGACCAGATCACGTACCCGGTAGAGCCGCAGCAGACTGCCGCCCACTTCGACCTCACGGCCCAGAAACTGCACCTCGGGAAGCAGGTTGTCGAAATCGGCGGAGCAGTTCGGGAAAGCAGTCGGCACCACCTGACCACCGACAGACACATAGCGGGTCAGTGCGGGCACCCCCGCCAGATACTCGCCGTAATGAATGGTGGTATTGCTGCCGAAATCTACCCCCGCCAGCAGCACGTACCCGTCGAGGTCGTACAGCGCCCCGATAGGCTGATAAGGGCTTTCCAGCGTCTGACACGCCACAACCTGCCTGGCAGCTTCACCCACGGCAATAAAACTGAGGGTCGGGTGAAAGGAACGCTCGGCGGCGGCCCGCTCGACCAGCACCTGCGCGGACCGCCCGATGTCGCGGCTGACCCGCGTATCCCGGTTGAACTGAGCACGGGGGCGGTCAGTCGAGTGAATAAGCAGGGTGGCGTAACTGAACGCCGGGGCCACCAGCGTGGCGGTGCGCTGTTCCAGGGCGTCGACCAGGGTTTTCGCGCCGCCCTCAAGGTGGCCGAAGGATTTGAGGCTGGCGTGCAGAATAACGTGCTGGGTGCCATTCAACCCCAGTTCTGCCAGACCATGGTCCAGTGCGGCAACAGTCACAGCAGGACGACGCAGCAAATTCAACATTACTGGGCAGTCTACCGCCGTCTCCCCTGTTCTGGCAAAAGTCCGCCGACCTTTGGGTGCCTCCCACCAAATGGAATAGACCGCCAGGACGGTCGCTTTTACTGTGCTGGTCCCACGCCCCCTGTGGGCCAGCTGCACAGCTCGCCCTTGCGCCGCCTTCGCTCTCCGAGGCCCACGAGTGGAGAGGGGCTAGAAAAAGCGTTACAAACAGATTTTTTCTGCTTCCCAAAACATACTTTAAGCCCGGTGATCCCAGCATGGGGACGCGCCCCCGACCTTTGCCAGCGTTTAGACTATTCAGGGTCGGCGGTCACCTGGCAAGCCAAAGCGCTCACGCAGAAAACGCCCCTGATTCACCAGCCGGTCTGCGGCCACATAGTCCAGCCGGGTCGCCTGTTTTACGCCGTCGATCATCAACTGCAACTGTTCGGACAGCAGAGCCTCAGGATTTTGCCCCTGCGCGGCCAGCTGCTGCCTGGCTCCAACGCTCAGTTCAAGGTAAGCCTGAACGGTACCCGGCAAGTAATTCCGCGCTGTCTGCTCCAGCAAAAATCGGGTGCGGGGATCGGCACCGTGAATATCAGCCTTTAGCAGAGTGCCGACCAGGGCCAGCAGCTCTGTGGCCTTTTGCCGCTGAGGCTCAGGCAGCCGCAAGATCAGGGCGTCTGTGTCCGCCGAGCCGCCGACACAGACCGCCGGGCGCGGGGGTAGGCTAGTGGCCGAAAGAGCCGCCCGACATACCCCACGACAACAGAGATCAGAATGAGGATCAGCAGGGCGATCACAATGATCATCGGGGTTTATCCTAGAGCATTTGGTAAGACAGGGCGGCTTTTTAAGACCTTTATGCCGGGTCAGTATGGCTGTCTGTTAGACACACCTTTTTCCGCTTCTGGAGAGGCCAGAGGTCAAGTTGTCCCGTACTGAAGTGGTGGCCTAGACGAAGTGAACCCCACGCATGGAGTCCACTTGGCGAACCTGTTTTTAAAGGAACTGCTTTTTCAGGCGTGGTGCGCCGGGGTGTCTTGCCGCACCGCGACCTGGGGCCGGGTGACCAGCACCACCGCCAGCAGCGCCAGCAGCACCGCGCCGCTGAACAGGTACGGTGAACCGTGCCCGGCACGCTGGTACAGCGAAGTGCCGATCAGGGGGCCGACCATGCGGCCCAGGGCCAGGGCGCTGCTGTTAAGGCCCGCCACGGTACCCTGCTGGCTGTCTGGCACGCTGAGACTCAGGGCCGCGCTCAGGGTCGGACTGAGAATGGCGCTGCCGATACCAATGACCGCCAGTGCCCCGGTCAAGCGCCAGTATTGCGTCGAGGCCAGCACCAGCAGCACCAGCAACACGATGAAGGCGATGCCGGAGTACATAGAAACCTTGCTCCATAGCGCCTTGCTGTCCGACTTGCGAGCCGCGAAACCCGCCACGCTGACGACGACCAGCAGCAGCGCCGTCAGCGCCCCAACCAGCCGGTAAAGTCCGGCCCCCAGCGGAAGCGCCAGGAAACTGGTCGCCATCAGCGGCACCAAGAACATGCCCGCCCCCATGATGCTCAGGCCCAAGATCAGCAGCGGCGTGGGCGCGACCCGTTTGGGCAGCGTGCGCATGGCCCCGCCCTGAATCAGCACTGCCACAAAGCCGAACACCGCCAGCATGCCACCCACCGTCCGCGCCGTCTGGGTGGGGTCGAGGTGCATCGTGTCCTGCACGAAGAAACTGATGGTCTGTTCCATGCCCACGCTGGCAAGAGTGGTTAGCGCACTGGCGGCCAGAAACAGTGGTATGGCTCCCTGGCTTAGCAGTGAGCGGCGATCCTCTTCCTGCGGCTTGTCCTGCCCCGCCTGACGCGTTTCCGGCAGCACAAAAGAGGCCACCAGCGCCGTGAGCAGGCCCAGGCCCACACTGAAAAAGACCGGCGTGGTGAGGCCGAACCGGGCCAGCGCCGCGCCCAGCGCCGGGCCGAAGATAACGCCCAGGCCAAACGCCGCCCCGATCAGGCCCATGCTGGCCGCCCGGTTGTTGCGGTCGGTGATGTCGGCCATCATCGCCTGCGCGGTAGGCAGCGTGGCGCTCGACAAGATGCCACCCAGCAAACGGGACGCGATAAGCAGCGCGAACACGGTACCCAGCGGCAACTGATGTTGCAGCCCCAGGTGCGCCACATATCCGAACATCCCGAAGCTCAGCGCAAAACCGACCAGTCCCAGCAGCAAGATGGGTTTGCGCCCACGCTTTTCGCTTTGAGCGCCCCAGACCGGGCTGAAGACGAACTGCATCAGGCTGTAGGCCGTGCTGAACCAGCCCGCCTGCGCCGGGGTCAGGCCGATCTCGCGGGCCAGCGGGCCGATGATCGGAAACAGCACGCTCAGGCCGAGCATGGCAATAAAAATGGTTAGAAACAGCGTGATCTTGGTGCTGCCGCTACCGCTGGCCGGATGGGAAGAAGCGCTCATGCGAGCGAGTATACACCCGCAGCTTACCGATCGGTCAGGAGGCGACCTTACATTGCTACACTGGCTTAGATCAGTTCTCCGAATGATGGGCACGCCGCAAAAACACCGCCGCCCCCTTCATTCTACGTCCTGCTCTTTCTTATTCACCCGTTCCACTGGGCAAAAAGATGGTCAAAAGAGCACCACCCTTTTGCAAAATGCTCTAAAGGCGTTATACGGACTGCCGGTTGACTCGCTGCACTCCCGAATCACTCCGAGCGGACGCGAGTGGGAACAACAGACGGACTGGGCGGTGTAGAGCCGCAGTCGGCATGAACCGGGGGCCTAAAAAAGCCCCCACGACGGGGGGCCAAGGCTGCCAGAAACCTTATTTCTTGCCGTCGAGGGTGATGTCCTCGAAGGGAGTGAGGGTTGACGGGCCGGGCACCCAGCCCCTGACATAGCTGCGGGTGGCGGCCAGCGGGCGCGAGTGAACCACCGGCAGGCGCACGTTGGCCTCATAGGTCAGCTCATTGATCTGGGCATAGGCTGCGGCCTGCACCGCGCGTTCACTGGAGGCCGACGCCTGACGCAGAAGCTCGGAAATCTTGGCGTTCTTGTAGTTGCTGTCCTGGCTAGACTCGTCACCGAAGTAGGTGTAGTAGAAGGTATAGGGGCTGGCATACGGCCCGGTCCAACCGATCATGTGCATGTCGAAGCCCGGCGCCTTGAGGCGGTCTTGCAAGTACTTGGCCCAGTCCTCGGTCTTCAGGTTGACCTTGATGCCGATGGCCCCGAGGTCGGCAGCCATCGCCTCGGCAATCGGCTTGGGCGTGGGGAAGTACGGGCGGCTGACCGGCATGTACCACAAGTCCAGCGTAAAGCCGTTCGGGTAGCCCGCCTCGGCCAGCAGTTTTTTAGCCGTTGCCGGGTCGTACTTGTAGTCGGCGGGCACCTTCTGGCTATTGGCCCAGTCGAGTGCGGGCGGCAAGAAGTTGGCGTCGCTGACCCCCAGCCCGTTCCAGAAGCTGTCCACGATAGCTTTCTTATTGATCGCCGTGAAGATGGCCCGGCGCACCTTTTCATTGGCAAGATACTTATTGGCGGTGTTTAGGCTCAGTGTCCCCACGTTGAACGAAGGGATGAGAACCGGCGTAAGGTTCTTGTCGGCCTTGACCGCGCCGAGCTGCTCGGGGTTGAGATCGGTGGTGAAGTCGATGTTGCCGGACTTCAGCTCGTTTAAGCGGGCGCTGGGGTCTTTGATGAAGCGCAAGATCAGCTGGTCGTACTTGGCCTTGTTGCCCCAAAAGTTATTGTTGGGCACCAGGGTAATCCGGTCGCCACTGGTCCAGCTCTGCATGACGAACGGCCCCGAACCCACGGGCAGCGCCGCCGGAGTGCCGTATTTGGCCCCAGCCTTCTTGATGGCCGTGGGGCTGGCGATACCAAAAAAGCTGGTCGCCATGGTTTCGGGCAGCGGTGCAAAGGGCCGCGTGAGGGTAAAGACCACCTTGTTGGTGCCGTCGGCTCGCACACTTTTAAGCAACGTGTTCGGCTCGCCTTTGAAGCCGCCCATCACGAATTGCCACGAAATGAAGGTCTTGCCAAAGGCCTTGGCCCCCGTGGGCGCGTCCTGATCCCACCAACGATTGATGTTGAACACCACCGCCTCGGCGTTGGCAGGCGTACCATCGGTGAATTTGACGCCGGGGCGCAGGTAAAAAGTCCACTCGGTCGCGTCCTTGTTGGCCTTCCATTGCAGTGCGAGACCGGGGGCGAGATTCGAGGTGCCCTTCTTGAACTTGACCAGGGTGTCGTAGACCAGCGTCTGCGGCGTGCTGGAATTGCCGTCGGAGATGGTGCCGGAATCCAGCGACACGGGTTCGCCGCCCGCACCGTACACCAGTGAAATCGCGCCCGCCGCAGAGGGAATAGACAGAACCAGGGTAGCCAGAATGATTTTGTTGAACATGTGACCTCCAAGATCAGCACGTGGATAGACGGAAGGAACCCAGAATGTCAGAGCCTGAGCGAGAACCTTAGCGGAACAGGATCACATGGTGAAGAACAGGTCAATGGTAGCGGCCCGCCGCGCCAAGCGCACGCAGTCTGTTCATACAGGACGAACAAAAAAACCGCCGCGCCTCCTCATACGGACTGCCGATTGAACCGGGCCGTGTTGGATTCAATCCGAGCGGAGGCGAGTGGGAAAAGAGAAGAGTTTGGCGGTATGGAGTTGTAGAACTGCTTGTAGAGGTCAGGTGGTGTCGTCTTGGCCAGAACGGACTCGCTTGAGCAAGCCTGGTCGCTTCTTGACCAGAGCGGCACCTAGGATGGGGCCTAACCGCTCCCGACTGCGGGCGGAATTGAGCGGAGAAGCGGGGTCAGGCTCCGGCTCAGGCCGTTTCGCCGAACTGCATCCGGAATACGAACTTGGTCACGTCGGCCTTGAGCTGGTCGATCATCTCGTTGAACATGGTGGTGGCCTCGAACTTGTATTCCGTAAAGGGGTCGCGCTGGCCGTAGCCGCGCAGCCCGATGCCCTGGCGCAGCACGTCCATGTTGTGCAGATGTTCCTTCCAGTGCTGATCGACCGATTGCAGCAGCACATAACGCGCCAGACTGTTCATCATGGTAGGGCTGAGTTCTTCCTTGCGGGCGTCGAAGGCATCGGCTACCGCTTCCAGCAGGCGGTTCTGGGCCTCAGCGGGTGCGGCGTGGCGCAGCGAATCGAAGTCGAAGTGTTCCAGCGGCGGCACGGCATCCACCATCGCCGTCCGGAGGCCCTCGATATCCCACTGATCCTGGGCCACGTCTACCGGCAAGAAGGTCGCCAGCTGCATATCGACGAAATCGGCGATCATGCCCTCGGTGGTCTCATCGACGTCATTGTCCGGCCCCAGCAGCACTTCGCGGCGCTGGGCATAAATTTCGTCGCGCTGCTTGCTCATGACGTTGTCGAATTCCAGCAGCTGCTTACGGGTGTCGAAGTTGCGGCTCTCGACGCGGGCCTGCGCCTTCTCGATAGCCCCAGTGACCATCCTGGCCTCGATGGGCTGGGTATCGTCCATGCCGAGGCGGTCCATCATGCCGACCACGCGCTCGTTGGCAAAGAGGCGCATCAGTTCGTCCTCGAAGGACACATAAAAGCGGCTGCTGCCGGGGTCACCCTGGCGTCCGGCCCGCCCCCGCAGCTGGTTGTCGATGCGGCGCGACTCATGGCGCTCGGTGCCTACAATGTGCAGCCCGCCCAGTTCGCGCACCTTTTCCCGGTCGGCGATGGTCGCGGCCTGCAACTCCTGCGCCTGACGGATAAAGTCAGGCACCATCCCGGGAATCTTCAGGCCCAGTTCGGCAGCCTGGGGGTCCTCACGGCTGATCGCCTTGATAAAGGCCTCAGCCTCGGGAGCAAAGCGGCTGATGCCGAAATGCTGTTCGAGCGCCTCGCCCAGCACGTACTCCGAGTTGCCGCCCAGCATGATGTCGGTGCCGCGCCCGGCCATGTTGGTGGCGATGGTCACGGTATTGCTGCGCCCGGCCTGCGCAATGATCGAGGCTTCCTGCGCCTCGAATTTGGCGTTCAGGACGCTGTGCTGAATCCCGGCCTGGGTCAGCAGTTCGCTCAGCTGCTCGCTGGTGTCGATGCTGGCCGTACCAATCAGAATAGGCCGCCCCGTGGCGTGTATCTGCTGCACTTCCTGCACCACAGCGCCGTACTTGCCCGCGCGGGTGCGGTAGATCAGGTCTTCGCCGTCCTGACGCAGAATCGGCTTATTGGTCGGAATGACCAGCACGTCGCTGCCATAAATATCCAGAAATTCCTTTTCCTCGGTCTTGGCCGTACCGGTCATGCCCGCGAATTTATCGTACAGGCGGAAGAAATTCTGATACGTAATGGTCGCCAGCGTCTGGTTCTCGTTCTCGATCTTGACGCCTTCTTTGGCTTCGATGGCCTGGTGCAGTCCCTCGCCGTAGCGTCGGCCCGGCATGCTACGCCCAGTGAACTCGTCGACGATGATGACCTCGCCCTCGGCGTTGACGATATAGTCTTTCTCGCGCTGATACAGCTCGCGGGCGCGGATGGCCTGAGTGATCATGTGGGCCTTGTCCATCGATTCGGGGCTGTACAGGTCGGGAATGCTCAGCAGTCTCTCGATCTTGGAAATACCCGCCTCGGTCATCTGCACCTGTTTGTTCTTTTCCTCGATGGTGTAGTCGCCGGTCGGGTCGGCCCGCACACCGGGTTCGGCGGGTTCGCCGCGCTGAAGGCGCTTGATCAGCTTCGCCATCACGTAGTACTGGTCAGTGGCTTTTTCAGCGGCTCCCGAGATGATCAGAGGAGTCCGGGCTTCGTCGATCAGGATGCTGTCCACTTCATCGACGATGGCGTAGTGCAGCGGATGTTCGGCCCGCAGCGCCAGCGCCTCTTTGGACTGGGCCATGTTGTCGCGCAGGTAGTCGAAGCCCAGTTCCGAGTTGGTCACGTAAGTGATGTCGCAGGCGTAGGCGGCCTGTTTTTCGTGCGGCTGGAGTTCGCGGTTGGCCAGCCCCACGCTAAGGCCCAGCGTACGGTACAGCAGCCCCATCTCCTCAGCCCCGACTCGGGCAAGGTAGTCGTTCACAGTCACGAGGTGACAGCCCTTGCCTTCCAGCGCGTTGAGCGACAGCGCCAGCGAAGCCACCAGCGTCTTGCCCTCGCCGGTCTTCATTTCTGCGATGCGGCCCTGGTGCAACGCAGCCCCGCCGATAAGCTGAGTATCATAGTGCCGCTTGCCGATAGAGCGCCGCCCCGCCTCGCGGATCAGGGCAAAGGCGGGCACGATCACGTCGTCGAGCGTCTCGCCACCCTCGGTCACGCGCCGCCGCAGGGCCATAAACGCCTCGGCGAGATTGTCGACTTTCATCGTCTCTTCTTCAAGCGCATTGACGGGCTGCACCACCGCTTTCACGATGCGCTCCACGTCGCGCTTGTTATTGTCAAACATCTTGTTCAGGACACGAAACATTACACGCGAGTATACTCCCAGTCCGATTAAGAAATTCTTTCAGGGCCAGTGGCAGACCCGGTTGCGGCCCACCTCAACGGTGCCAGCCTGATTCAGCCCCTGACCGCCACCCAGATGGTGTGCCACGCGCCGCGTTCACCACGCGCCCTGGCCCTACGCACTTCGACACCGAAACGCGCGCGGCGCAGGGCCGCAGTAAAGCGGGGCACGTCCTCGACACTCCAGACGCCCAGCACGCCGCCGGGCCGCAGCGACAGGGCGATCGAGCGCAGGCCGCCCGCCGAATACAGCCAGTCGTTGTCCTGGTGGGTCATTCCCTCAGGACTATTGTCCACGTCGAGCAGCACGGCGTCGAACAGCCCCGGCGACTCGCGGACCAGCCGCCCCACGTCACCGACATGCACGCGCGTGCGGGGATCGTCCAGCGGCCTGCCCGCGCATTCGCCCAGCGGCCCCCGGTTCCACTCCACAACTTCGGGCACCAGTTCGGCCACCGTGACCTGCGCGTCCGGCCCCAGGCTGCTCAGCGCCGCCGCCAGCGTAAAGCCCATGCCCAGGCCGCCAACCAGCACCCTCGGCGCGGGCCGGGAAGCCACCAGCGGACAGGTGTAGGTTGCCAGAGCCTCCTCGGAGCCGTGCTGGCGGCTGTTCATCAGCTCGGTGACGTATCCGGCGATCCGCATACTGAATTCGCCCTCGCGCTGCCACAACTCCAGGGCGTCCTGCGTGCCGGGAATGGCGGCGCGGCCTAGCGAGACCCAGGGCTTCAAGTGGCCCCTGGTAAGAAGCTGGCGATTGCAGTTGCGCGTACTCGGGGAGAGCGCCCGAATCCGCTCTGCGGCGCAGCTCTACGGGTCCGCTTCCACCAGCAGCTCCTTTTTGCCTTCTCACTGCACTCTGGAAAGAGGTGCATCATGACGCCCTCTTTATCCGGCAGCTACTTAAGGCGGCGAACAAAACGGAACTCGGCAGGGAAAGCATCGCCGGGCAGTGTACAGCGAGTAGGCGACCCTCTGTTTTGAGGCCGCCAGACTACTATGAATTGCGCTCCATTCCGCCCGCAGTTGGGAGCGGTGAGGCCCCTTCAAGGGTGCCGTTTTGACCAAGACAGCGACCAGGCCCCTTCACGGGCGCCGCTCTACGAGGCCGCTCGGGTTGAAGGGTTTTGGAGCATTTTGCAAAAGGGTGGTGCTCTTTTTGCCGAGTGGAACGAGTGAACAAGAAAGAGCATGACGTAGCATGAAGGGGGCGGCGGTGTTGTTCCGACGTGCCCATCATTCGGAGAACGGCTCTAGGAACGGCCCCGCCGTCAGCAGTCGCCCGATGACTCAACCTTTCGGCCAGCCTCAGTCCTCCTGCCAGAAGCCCTCGCGGTCGAGCACCGCACAACCGCCCACATGCACGGCGAGAACCTGATCGTTACGAATCTCGATTTCGACCTCAACCTCGCCGGGGCTGCCGACTGCATGGCCCTGGTAGATCGTGCCCGCCGCGTTCCCGCCCCGGACAGGCAGGCGACCTTCGCGGGCCAGCAGCCCCATCAGAGCGCCGCCCGCGCTGCCTGTAACCGGGTCTTCAGGAATACCCAGCGCCGGAGCAAAGTCACGCGCAGCAAAGCGGTTGACTCCCAGCGGAGCGTAGGCGTAGATGCTGCCCACATCCAGCGCCCCACTCAGCACTTCCAGCGCGGGCAAATCGGGTTCCAGGCCGTCGAGCACCAGGGCGTCGAGCAGCGGCACGAACACGCTCCACAGTCCGGTAGACGCGGCAACCAGCGGCAAACCACGGTGAATCAGGCGGTCGCTGATGCCCAGGGCCTCGGCCAGTTCGCTGTGCAGGGCACGCGGCACTGGGCGCGTTTCGTGGCGACACTGCTGCATCCAGACCTGTCTGGGCACCCCCGCCTCGCTGACCAGGCGCAGCGGCACCCGGCCCGCCAGCGTTTCGAGTTCCAGCGCCTCGCCTGCCCAGTACCCGGCCTGCGCCAGAACCAGACCCAGCGCCACCGTCGCGTGGCCGCAGAACTCGACTTCCTGGGTTGGCGTGAAGTAGCGCACCCGCACCAGCCCGTTCTCGGAGCGGGTGACGAACACCGTTTCGGGCGCTTCGAGAAAGGCGGCCAGCTTCTGCATCTGTTCCTCGGAAAGCTCGCCCGCGCCGAGAACCACGCCCGCGCGGTTGCCCTGGCCCGGCGTCCCAGTAAACGCGCTGACCTCGCTATAGGCGATCAGACGCTCCGTCCGGCGATTTCTGGTCATGGTGCTCCCCCTAACCCGGCGATCTCAGGGCCGGAATCCGCAGCCCGCCGCGCCCATCCCAACCCTTGAAAGCGTAAAAGCGCCCCGGCTCGCCCGTCCGCAGGTAGTCGGCCAGCGGCTCACGCATAGGCGGCGAATCGAGCTTGTCGAGCGCCTCATCAACGGTACAGAACTTGGCCTCGACAATAAACCCGTCTGGGTCTGCCGGATTAAGCAGCCCTTCCCAGTTGGCCTCGAACGCCACAGCAATCGCGCGTTCGCCCCGGCGCTCGTCCTCGATATGCACCGTGTAGGCCATGTGATTGATGCCGGTCAGTTTAAGCCCCGTTTCCTCGAAAATCTCGCGGTAAAGCGCCTCGGGCAGCGTTTCGCCGTGCTCGACGACGCCACCAGGCAAGGTGTGGCGCACCCTCCCCTGCCCCTGCCAGTCGTTGCCCACCAGCAGCACCCGGCCAAAGCGGTCACGCAGGATTCCGGCGGCCACCAGCAGGTCACGCCGCGCCATGTTGCCCAGCTCCCTGTTGCCCAGCTCCCCCTGAACCCGCCCGTGAATCTGCCTGTGAAGGTGTCTGTGAAAATGTCTGTCTGTCGCCTTCTTGATCCGACATCGCCAGCAGCTGCCGCTCACGCTCATCGCGGGCCAGCGCCGCCACCACCGGCCCCAGGTGGCCCTCGATTACGCTGTCGAGCGGGTAATTCTTGTTTTCCCCTTCCAGGCGGTGGTCGGTGACGCGGTTTTGCGGGTAGTTGTAGGTCCGGATTTTTTCGGAGCGGTCCCCGGTGCCCACCTGAGCCTGGCGTTCGCTGCGTTCCTTTTCCTCACGGACGGCGCGTTCCTTTTCGGCCAGGCGCGAGGCGAGCACCTGGATGGCCTTTTCCTTGTTCTTGAGCTGAGAACGGCCATCCTGACAGACCACGATCAGCTCCTCAGGCGTGCCGGGCCGGAAGACGGCCCGCACCGCGCTGTCGGTGGTGTTCACGCCCTGCCCGCCTGCCCCCTGCGACCGGAACACGTCGAAGCGTACCTCGGAAAGGTCGAGACGAATCTCGTCTTGCTCGGCCTCGGGAATGACGGCGACCGTGGCCGTGCTGGTATGAATCCGGCCCTGCGACTCGGTGGCGGGCACGCGCTGCACCCGGTGAACGCCGCGTTCCCACTTGAAGGCACGGAAGGCGCCTGCTCCGTTCACCCCGTCGCCCGTGACCTCGGCCACGACCTTGCTGGCCCCGCCCAGATCAGACTCATTGGCTTCCAGCACGTTCAGTTTCAGACCGTGCGCCTCGGCGTAGCGGCTGTACATCCGCAGCAGGTCGGTCACGAACAGCCCGGCCTCGGCCCCGCCTGCCCCGGCCCGCAGCTCCAAAATCACACTCTTGCCGTCGTCGGGGTCGGTGGGCAGCAGCAAGACCTCGATCTCGGCAGCCAAGTCGGCCAGCCGGGCTTCGATACTGCCCACCTCTTGGGCCGCCATCTCGCGCATGTCGGGGTCGGTCAGCAGCTCACGCGCTCCGGCGAGGTCGGCTTGCAGGCCAGCTTGCTCACGCAAGAGCGTCACCAGGGGCAGCAGTTCGCGGTGCCGTCTGGTCAGGCGGGCGTATTCGCGCCCATCGGCCAGCGCCGCCGGGTCGCCCAGAGCACGCTCGACCATTCCAAATTCGGCGCTCAATTCATTCAGGCGCGAACTCACGTGGCGCACACCTTCCACGGAACAGAGGGCCGCAGCGCTCCAGCGCCGGACGGCCCCCAGACAGACCAATAAACTCTTGACACAGGAAACATGAACGCAGTCTACTGCCGGGGGCAGCCTCTGCGCTGAAAGCGGCCCTCATTCTCAGGGCTTCCGCAAAGTCGGTTCAATTTTCAACCTGGATCAAATTGCTTCTGATATGGAATCGAAAAAGTCTGTTTTCATCACTCGATGATCTTCGATTCAGAGTCGCTTTTTGTGCCAAAAACAGAAATTGGAGTGTTCATTCTGCAATTTTGGGACTTTGCGGTTGCCCTGCCCCTGAAGGCAGGAGCAACCTGTCCAAAGGTGGCGAGCAAGGGCCACAGTTGCCGGGCCAGCAGCGGACGGCGCGTATAGGTCAGGCCGACATCATGGTGAACGCCCCTGAGCTCTTCATTCTTAGACAGCGGTACACCAGCCTGCCCAGGAGGTGACGCGGCCACCCCCCGGCCAATCAGGTCGCGGAGCGGCTGACGTTCCAGCAGGGAAACAGGGCGGTCAACGGTTTACCGAGCCACTCACCCTGAATTAGACCATTTGACAGGCGCAGCTCCAACTTGCCGACCTGCCGGGTATTCCGCAGGCCCAGCCGCCCGAAATTCATGTTGATTTCAGTCACTCCGAGGCGGTCTATCAGCAGATTGGCTGCTGTATGGTGACTGACCGCGATCATCAGCACGTCGCGCCAGCTCGGGGCCAGGCCCGCGCCCAGTTGATGTAGGACGCCCGCTCCCGGTACCCGGTCACTGGCCTGTATGACCACACGCCCGTCCAGGTCGAGCACACGCGCCTGAACCGCCTGTAAAGCCAGCACCAGAAGAGGCACTTTAATCGTGCTGGCCTGCCAGATCACCGATTAGGAGCGCGACTGTGCCGCCGACTATACCGCCGACTGTATCACTGACCGTGTCGCTGTAGCCCTCAGCCGAGAGCAGCGCCGCAAAGTCCCCAATTCCGCCTTCACTCCAGGCCGGTCAGTCCGGCCAGCACAGCAAAAGGATGCGGCGTGCCCACAGGGCGCAGGGTGCAAAATGGTGGCCCGCCCTCCGGTTCGACGCGGTGCGGACAGGTCGGGCATTCGGGAAAGGCCTGTTCGGTGTAGGCCAGGTCCGGTTCAGCCGACTGGACGATCCATTCCCGGTCACATCCCGCCCGAAAGGTCCGTGGGGCGCTGCTAGAGAACCCCTGGGCCTTCTCCCCGCCTCTGGCTTTACTCAAGATTGGCGATGCCCTCACGAATGGCGTACAGCGCGGCCTGCGTGCGGTTGTTCAGCTGCAACTTGGTGAAAATTTCAGAGAGGCGGTTACGCACGGTCTTCTCGCTGATATCGAGCCGCAGGGCAATGTCCTGGTTAGAAAAGCCCTGCGCCAGTAACTTGAGAATCATGGTTTCGCGTTCGTTCAGGTCGGCGTGCTTCTCGCTGGGCAATTCCTCGCGCTTGTCGCGGAAGTCGTCGAGAACGTTCTGGGCCATCTCGGCGTCGAGCAGCGCCTCGCCCCCGGCCACGCGCGTAATGGCGTCGATCAGGGTGGTGGCGTCGGCGTCCTTCAGGATGTAGCCCCTGGCCCCAGCCTTGACCGCCTCGAACACGTAACGGTCCTGGCGGTACATGGTGATCATGATGACCCTGGCCTCCGGACTGATTTCCAGAATGCTCTGGGTGGCCTTGACCCCGTCGAGTTCAGGCATCTGGATGTCCATCAGAATCACGTCCGGGTGCGTCTCGGCGGCGTACCGCACCGCCTCACGCCCGTTGGCGGCTTCACCGATCACCCGCATACCTTCGGATTCCAGCAAACTGCGCAGGCCCTGGCGAAAAAGGGCGTGGTCATCTACCAACAGGACACGGATCATAAGAGCAGTTTACGTGTTTTGCCCCTGAGCAAATGTTGCCCGGAAGCGTTGTCATACAGATTCCGCTCAATTCTGGTCCAGCCGGGACGCGGACAGGCCTCTTCATGGGTGCGGTCAGGCCCCAGCCTGGGTGCCGTTCTGACCAAGAGGCCGTTTTGGTCAAGAGGCGGGCAGGCTTGTTCAGCGAGTCCGTTTTGCCCGAGAGGGCACCGCCTGTACCGCGAAACCCGTAGTTTTCCTTCTCGCCTCCGCTCGGCTTGAAGTCGAAACTACCAGATCCAAGCCGTAGTCCGCATAAAAGAGGCGCAAGAGGGCCTAGTGTTGCCAGAATCCAGCAGGTAAAGGGAAATGGGCGGCTCTCATCTCCTGGGACTAACGGAGTCGTGTAAAAACTCACATACCGGCCTCATCCGGTTTTTAGTCGTGCTGCGCAAAAACCCGATTTAGCGTCTAGCATGAGCCAAGCCGGGCTTAGGCTTGACCATAGGTTTGTCACGCTTGTATCATCCATCAATCTAACTTTTTCTTCACATAAAGTGGGAAGAGGTTAGGTGACGCAGAGAGAAGGGCAGTACGGCGGCCTACCCCGGGAGAGGAAACACGGCAACTCGCCCCACCACCTTCATCAGGGCCAGAACCACTTCTTGCTGCGGGCATTTGTTATACGGGGGTTCCCTATGAAGAAAAGTCTGTTCCTGCTTACCGCTGCCCTGACCTTTGGCGGTCTCGCGGGTGCCCAAACGGCACCCGTCGCCGCCGCCCAGGTCCCCGCGCTGACCGACGTTCCCGCCGG
>NZ_JAGLBG010000019.1:1355-33170 GCF_018260405.1 Deinococcus sp. | reverse complement strand
CTGCTCCAGCGATTGTGCGCCTGATGAAGAGGGCAGCATGGATACTCCGACGATATGGGCCTCAGACAGCCTCTAAGAAGGAGGCAGGCGTGCGTTTCATATGGACTGCCGTCTGTTTCGTTAACTAGCTCCCGGTTACAGCGCCTATCCGACAGAAGTCATTCAGGGCCAAATGATTTAGAGCAGTTCTCCGAATGATGGGCACGTCGGAAAAACATCGCCGCCCCCTTCATTCTACGTTCTGCTCTTTTTTTTCACTCGTTCTACTCCGTTCTACTCGGCAAAAAGAGGGTCAAAAGAGCACCATCTTTTTGCAAAATGCTCTAGTTCAGTTGCGCCTGCCTCGCCGCACTCTGGGCCGCGCCCTGGGCGAGGCGGCCCACACTGAGGCCCTGCACGATGATGCTGAACACCACCACGGCGTAGGTCATGACCAGAAAGAGGTCGTGCTCTGGCCCGGCAGGCACCATGAACGCCAGCGCCACGCTGATCGCCCCGCGCAACCCGCCCCAGATAAGCAGGCGGCGGCTGTAAGGGTCGAAACTGTATCTGCGGCTCAGCACGCCAAAGGGCAGCACCACGCTGACCGTCCGGGCCAGCAGCACCAGCGGAATGGCGATCAGCCCGAGCAGCAGCGAGCGGCCACTGAAATCGATGCCGACCACCTGCAAGGCCAGCAGCGAGAACAGCGCGATATTCAGCAGTTCGTCGGTCAGGTGCCAGAAGGCCTCGTGGCGCTCATGGCTCGACAGCGCCAGGGGACGGCGGTCGGTAAGCGAACCGATCAGCAGCCCCGCCGCCACCGCCGCGAGTGGGGCCGAAACGTGCAGGTTTGTGGCAACTGTGGTACACAGCAGCACTACCCCCAGCGTCACCAGCACCTCGGTGGAAAAATCGTCGATGGCCCGCAGCGCCAGGTAACCCAGCAGCCCCAGCACGCCGCCCAGCACCAGGCCGCCCAGCGCCTCCTGGGCAAAAAACCCGGCGATTCCGGCCAGGCTCACTTCGCTGCCGTGCCCACCCGCCGCGTGCGCCCCAGCCCCGACCAGCCCGGCCAGCACCGCGAAGGCCACCACGCCCACGCCGTCGTTGAAAAGGCTTTCGCCCGCCACGACGGTCTCGATCCGCTCGGGAACTTTGGCCTGTTTAAGCATTCCCAGCACCGCCACCGGGTCGGTCGGCGAGATCAGCGCCCCGAACAGCAGGCAATACATCAGCGAAACATGCAGCCCGAACAGGCTCAGCAGGCCATAGGTGCCAAAACCCACCAGCGCAATCGAGAGGGCCGTAGAAATCAGCGCGAAGGTCAGAATCGGGCCGTGGAGCTTCCAGAGCGCGGGCGAATTGACCCCCAGCGCACCGGCGAACAGCAAGAAGGACAGCACGCCCTGAAACACAAAGTCCTGAAACTGGAAGGCCCGCACCAGTTCCACCATCTGCACCGCAAACGGCACTTTAAGGGCCGACAGCCCAAAGAGCAGCAGACTGACGATCAGGCCGCCGACCGTGACCCCAATAGAAGCGGGAAGTTTGAGAAAGCGGGCGTTCAGAAAGGCGAGTCCAGCCGTCAGCACCAGCAGCAGCGTCGAGAGTTCAAGTAACGTCATAACTACACCTCGTACAGATTCCGGCTGAAGGCTAGGGCTCCGGACAGCGAAGGGAACACAGCAGCGGAGCTTCCATTTCGCAGACAGGGGAGCGGTCTCCTTTCAAAAGGAGGAAGGAATAAACAAAATCTAAAAAACCCGTCTTACTCAGGTTTCTTCTATTTTGACAGAATGAGGGGCAAAACTGGCCCTGCCTAAACGCCAGATGAGGATTGGCGGCGCTCTGCCCACGCGTATGGAGCGTGCTCGCCCACTTGGCATGAAAAACCGTAAGCAACATGACATACAACCCTGGTCTATTCGCACACATGTTCCAGCGCGTTTTGAATCAGCACCGTGACGTGCCCATCAAGCAGGCGGTAATACGCGACCCGGCCCTCCTTGCGGTAGCTCACGACGCGACCGGCCCGCAGCAGGCGCAACTGATGGCTCACGGCGCTTTCGCTGAGGCCGATGACAGCGGCCAGGTCGCACACGCACAGTTCGGAGTGTTGCAGGGCGCTCAGCAGGCGCAAGCGGGTCGGGTCGGCGACCAGTTTCAGGAAGGCGGCGGCCTGCTCCACACGGCCCTCACCCGGCAAAGTGGCGCGGGCTGCCCCTACCGCCTCCGGGTGAATCATGCTGACTTCGCACACGTCGGCGCGTTCGTTTTCGGGCACGGGCCTCGGGGCCGCGTTTGCTCGTTCCAGTTCGGCGGGAGAAGTCACTGCTCCGCTCCGGAAACCTGACCTGCCGCCCGGCCCCTGGTATTCAGGGTTCCGGTGTTCCGGTCTCCAGTCTCCGGGCTTTCAGTGTCCAGGCCACCAGCTCGGCCACCGTGCCAGCGCAGCAGCCGCAGCGCGTTGGCCGTGACCAGCGCCGTGGCCCCGGTGTCGGCCAGCACCGCCATCCAGAGGTTGGTGTAGCCCAGCAGGGTCGTCACCAGAAAAATGGCCTTGAGACCCAGTGCCAGCCCGATATTCCACCTGATGTTGGTCATGGTGTCGCGTGAGAGCGCGATCAGTTCGGCCACGCCGCCGACCCGGTCACGCAGCAGCGCCGCGTCCGCCGTTTCGAGGGCCACGTCGGTGCCGCTGCCCATAGCGACGCCCACATCGGCCCGGGCCAGCGCCGGGGCGTCGTTGATGCCGTCGCCCACCATCGCTACGCCCCCACGCTTCCCAAGTTCCGAGATGATCCGCAGCTTGTCGGCGGGCAGCAGCCCGGCCTGGGCCTGTATTCCCAGGTCAGCAGCAATAGCCTGGGCCGTGCGCGGGTTGTCGCCCGTAAGCATCACCGTGCTCACCCCCAGCCGCGCCAGCCGGGCCAGCGCCGCCCGCGCGTCGGGTCTCGGCTCGTCCCGCAGTGCCAGCACGCCCAGGACGCTGGAGCCGTCGTGCAGCACGACCGCCGTTTTCCCTTCGGTTTCCCAGACCTCCACGCTTTGCAAGAGGCCATTCGGCAGGCTCAGCACGCTGCCAGCCGCCGCAGGCGAACTGACCCACAGCGTCCGGCCTTCCACCACCGCACTAACGCCCTGACCGGGGAGCGCCTTGGCCCCGGCAGCGGTGGGCACCGTCAACTGCGCGGCCTGCGCTTCTGCCACAACTGCTCTGCCCAGCGGGTGACTGCTGCCACTTTCGACCGCCGCTGCCAGCCGCAGCACCTCGCTGCGTTCCACAACCGTGCCGGGCAATGGGCCAGCCAGAATATCGGTCATGCGGGGGCGGCCCGCCGTCAGGGTGCCGGTCTTGTCGAAGGCCACCGTCTTAATGATGCCTACCCGTTCCAGCACCGCGCCGCCCTTGATGAGCAGCCCACGCCGCGCCCCCGCACCGATGGCGCTGGTGATGGCCGCCGGAACACTGAGCACCAGCGCACAGGGGCAACCGATCAGCAGCAGGGCCAGCCCCTTGTACAGCCACATAGGCCAGGGCTGACCGAACAGCAGTGGGGGAACCAAGGCCACCAGCGCGGCGACCAGCACCACGCCCGGCGTGTACCAGCGGCTGAACCGGTCGATCAACCGGGCGGTAGGAGCCCGATGCTCCTCGGCTTCTTCGACCAGATGAATAATCCGGGCAATGGTATTGTCGGCGGCCTCCTTCTCGACCCTGACCGTGAGGGTGCCGTCGGTGTTGATGCTGCCCGCGTAGACCCGGTCGCCCGCCACCTTGCTCACGGGCATGCTCTCGCCGGTCACGGGGCTGTCATCCAGATGAGAGGTTCCGGCCACGATCAGGCCGTCGGCTGGCACGCGCCCACCGGGATTGACCTGCACCCGCTGCCCCACCCGCAGAGCGTCGGCTGGCACCTCGCGCACGCCCCCAGGCTCCAGCAGCAGCGCCGTTTTCGGGGCCAGCGCCGCGAGCGCCTGAATGCCCGCCCGCGCCCGCCCCGCCGCAACGCCCTCCAGCAGTTCCCCGAGTGCAAACAGGAACACGACCACCGCGCCCTCGGCAGCTTGCCCGATCAGCAGCGCCCCGACCCCCGCCAGCGTGACCAGCAACTCGATACTGAACAGGTCGCCCAGTCGCGCACTGACAAAAGCTTTGCGGGCCAGCGGCCACACCCCCAGCAGAGTAGCCGCCGCGAACCCGGCGTAACCCAACGCGGGCAGGCTTAGGCTTAGGATCCAGGCCAGCGCCAGTAGCGTCCCCGATACCAGCACCAGTCGGCCCTGCGTGCCACGGAACCAGGGCGTGCCAGCCGCGAGTTTCTCATGGCTGGAGTGGTTATGGTTGGAGTGGCCGTGCCCCAGATGATCCTGCCCGGTGTGCCCGGCTTCGGGGTGGTCATGTTGGGGTGGGCGGGCCTGCGCCGCCGCACTTCGCAAAGTGGGTACGTAGCCCAGCGAACGCAGGTGGCTTTCTAGGCTCTGGCGCGGCGTCTGCGTTTCGTCGAGGTGCAGTTGCAGGGTCTGGCGACTGAAACTGGTTCTGACTTCGCCCGTTCCCGGCAGTCGCCCGACCAGGCGCTCGACCTTCTGCACGCAGTTGGCACAGTCCATACCCTCGACGAAATAGGTCAGGGTTTCGCCCCGGTGAGCAGCAGTCGGCTCAGACATGCAGGCAGTATATCTGAATATATGCTCAGATATAAGCATTTAGCACCAAAAAAAAGCCCCCACGAGGGAGGCTTTAGCCAACAACCGGAATTTACAGGTTGCCTTTGAGGGTACTGGCGACCTTGAAGGCCACTTTCTTGCCAGCAGGAATCTGAATCTTTTCGCTGGTGCCGGGGCGCACGCCGGTACGGGCGGCGGTGGCCTTGACGCTCAGGGTGCCCAGACCGGGCAGGCCGACGCTCTTGCCGCTCTTGATGGCGTCAACGATGCAGTCGAGCATGCTGCTCACGGCTTCTTCGCTCTGCTTCTTGGTCAGGCCGGTCTTGTCGGCGACCATTTCGACGAGCTGGGTCTTGGCAACCTTGTTGCTTTCAGCGGGAGCGGCCTTTTTGGGGGCGGCTTTTGCGCTGGCAGCGGGCTTCTTGGCGGCGGGCTTAGCAGACTTTTTGGTCATGGTGAGCAGCATGACATATCAAAACGCCGTTGTGAAGGGGGGGCAGGATCGGAAATGCCGACCAGCACGCTCTTATCAAAAGTAATGATTACAAAAACCGTGTCTGGGACGGTGTTTATAAAAACAGATGCGCCCTGCGCTGGGGGCCTGCCTCCCCCCCTCAGAACAGCGCGGCTCCGCGTACTCGCGCCATTTCAGCGGCGCTTTAGGCGTGGGGTCTACGGTGGGGTCGTGAAAAACAGCAAGAGGTTTATGCTTTGAGGCAACTCTGCGGGTCGCGTTGCATTCCTCCCATGACTAAAGTCACGGGTGTCCAGGGTCTTACATGAAAGTCCTGACGGTATTCAACCATGCGGGCGGTGCCGGAAAAACCAGCATCACCCGCGAGATCGGCTATGAGATGAGTTTGCAGGGGCTGCGGGTTCTGCTGATTGACCTTGACCCCCAGGCCAACCTGACGAGCTGGCTGGGCATTTCCGGCGTGCAGGCGGAAGAAACGGTGCGGAGCGTGGCCGTGGACGGCGCGGCGCTGCCAACTCCGCGTGAGGTGTATGGCCTTTCGGTGATTCCGTCAGCCGGTGGGGGTCTACGCGCCTGGTTCGCCGGTGCATCAGGACGTGCGGCAGCTGAGTGCCGACGTGGCGCAGGCGGTGGGGCTGCCCTACCCGCAGGCGGCGGGAAGCGGGGTGGACGCATGACCCGTAAGCGACCTGAGCGGGCTGCTGGGGTCAGTGCAGGAGCTGACGCGCCCCAGCGACTCGGATACCCTCAGCGTACTTCTGACGCAGATTGCCCCGTATGCCCGGCAGCCGCGCCGCAGCTTTGCCGACGCCGACCTGAAGGCGCTGGCCGAGAGCATCCGGTAAAAAGGGATTTTGCAGCCGCTGCTGGTGCGTCCGGCTGCCGACGGCAACGGCTATGAGATCGCGGCGGGCGAACGGCGCTACCGCGCCTCGCTGCTGGCCGGGCTGACGGAAGTCCCGGTGCTGGTGCGCGACTTCACCGACGAACAGATGCTGGAAGTCGGTCTGGTCGAAAACCTTCAGCGCGAGAACCTGTCGGTACTTGACGAGGTCGAGGGCAAGCTGCGCCTGATCGCGCTGCGGCTGGGGGGCGCGCTGCCCGAGGCGCGGCAACGGCTGATCGGCAACCTGCGTAACGAGGAGCCAGGCGATACCGCCGTGTTTTCCGAGATTTTTGCGATGACGGGCCGGGAAACCTGGCAGAGTTTTGCCAAGAATAAGGTGCGTATTTTGCAGTGGCCCGAAGAGGTGCTGGCCGCCATGCGGGAGCGGGGGCTGGCGTACAGTCTGGCCGCCGTGGTCGCCGCCGCGCCCGCCGACCTGCGCCCCGGTCTGCTAAAGCAGGCGCTGGCCGGGGCAACCTCGCAGCCGCTGGCTTCGCGGCCTGGAACCAAAGCAGCAAGCCGAGTTGCAAAAGTGGTTGGCAGCTCGCCCCGCCTGGATGAAGCAGACCGGGGAACCGGAAGCACCGACGCCGCCAGACGAGCCGGTAGTCTGGGTCGATTAGTGGTCAAAGGGTTTAATACGGATTCCGCTAAATTCCGCCACAGTCGGGAAGACACCGCCTGCGGCTCCATACCGCGAAACCCGTATGTTGTTCCTACTCGCATCCGCTCGGATTGATTCGGAACTGCACCAAATCAATCGGAATCCGTATAACACAGAAGCGCCCGTCCCTCAATACTGGGACGGGCGCTTCTGTGTTTACTCCGGGTCAGGCCGGAACGGTGGAGTCCAGCAGCGTGGCCGGATGCTCGGGCTTGACGCGCTTACGCTCGAACAGCCAAAACATGGTGGGCACCACATAGAAGGTAAGCAGCGTACTGGTAACCACTCCGCCCAGAATCACGATGCCCAGACCCCGGCGGAACTCGGCGCCGTCGCCTTTGCCCAGGATGAGCGGAATCGAGATTACCAGCACCGTCAGGGTGGTCATGATGATGGGCCGGAAGCGCAGTTCGGCGGCCTCGATCAGGGCGTCGTGCAGCGGCAGCGAACGGGCACGCTCAGTTACGAACTCCAGATACAGGATCGAGTTCTTGGTAGAGAGGCCCAGCAAAATGACCATTCCCAGCACTGTAATAACGTCGAGGTTGACCCGGAACAGGTTCAGTGCCCACAGCGCCCCCACGATTGCCAGCGGTACCGGCAGCAGCAGGTAGATGGGGTAGCGGAACGAGTTGAACTGGCTGCCCAGCACCAGATACAGCAGCATGAGGGCCGCCAGCATCAGGATCGGGCCGTAAAAGACCAGATCACCCGTCAGGCCCGAGCTGCCAAAGGAACTGGCGTTGCCCAGCGTCACGTTGTCTTTCAGGATTCCGGCCTTGGTCGCGTTAGCAATGATGGTCTTCTGATACGCAAAGGCGTTGGTGCCGTCTTTGGCGAGGTTGAGGTCGATGGTGGCGGTGTAGGCCTTGTTGTAGCGCGACAGGGTCGCCGGGGCCTGGTCAAGTTGGAACGAACCGAGCTGCGAGAGCGGAATGTTGGCGTTCAGGGTAGGGGAAAAGACGGTCTGTGACAGCAGGCTCTGCTCACCGCCGATCAGGGACGGATCGAGGCGCACCACGATATCTACGCTCTTGTCGCCCGAGCGCATACTTCCCGCTGTGGTGCCGTTGTTGTACGTCCGCAGTGCCTGGGCGAGGTCGCTGGTGGTCAGCCCCGTTCCCGCGAGCCTGGCCTGGTCAGGCACGAAGGTGCGTTCCTGGCGGGTGGCGCTCAGGCTGCTCTTGACCGAGGTGATGTGCGGGTCACTCGTCAGCAGGCGGGCCAGGTCACGGCTGCGTGCGCGGAGCAGGGTCTGGTTGGGCGCAGTGAGGGCCAGACTCAGGTCGGCGCTGCCGCTCGGGCCGGTTTGCTGGGTCGAGATGGTCAGTTCGGTGCCGGGGTACTGCTGCACCAGCGGCTGCAACTCGGCCCTAAACTGCTCAATCAGTTCCTCGATGCCTTTGCGCTCGGCGCGGGGAACCAGCGTCACCGTCAGGCTGCTGAGGTTCGAGCCGCTGCCGGTCATCGGCCCACCGCTGCCCACGCTGGCCCCGGCCAGTTTAACTTCGGGGTGCGCCAGCAGTTTGTCTTCGATGCGGGTGGTCACGGTGTTGGTCGCTGCGAGACTCGCGCCAGTGGGCAGCGTCAGCTCGACAGTCAGCAGGCCGCTGTCCGTTTTGGGCGTGAAGGCAAACCCGATGGACTTCATGGCGAGTGGCGCACTGAACAGAAACAGCCCGGCCAGCCCCAGCACCAGCCAGGGCCGCCGCAAGGCTCCATTCAGGCTTCCGGCGTAGGCTTTGGCGGTGCGGGTCACGCCTGCCAGGGTGATGTTGTGCAGCGCGTCGGTGATCGCCGCCAGCAGGAGGTACAGCGCCCCCAGTACCCAGCGCAGCAGCGGAGCCAGCAGCAGCGCGGCCACGGCGATAACTGGTTTGGGCAGCGGCAGCGCCCGCAACAGCAAGAAGGCAATCAGGCCGCCAACCAGCAGTAGAACAATATCCATGGCGTTCTGACCGCGCAGCATCGCCTTGCCGTAGGGCTGGCGCAGGCCGCGCAGCGCGGCGGGCAGGGTCGCCAGGCTGATCGGCGGCGGCTCGCGGGTGTAGGCCATACGCACAGTCAGGAAAAGCAGGCTTTCAAGCCAGCTCATAATGATGGCGGCGGCAATGCCCAGCCCGAACTGCGAGAAGAACTGCCCCAGAATGCCCGGCATCAGGCTTAGCGGAATCAGCACGGCCAGCAGCGAGAACGAGGCGGCAGTGATGGCGCTGAAGACTTCCGAGCCGCCCAGCAGCACGCTTCTGAGCTGGCTATAGCCCAGGTCGCGGTAGCGCTGCACGTTCTCGGCGACCACGATCGAGTCATCTACGACCAGCCCGATGGCCACGATAATCGCCAGCAGGCTGATGATGTTGAAGGTAAAGCCCACCACCCCGAACAGCAGCGGCGCGGCGCTGATCGAAATGGGAATCGCCAGGATGACCGAAAAGACCGTGTTCAGGCGTCCGAGAAACAGCAGGCAGATCAGGCCGACGGCCACGATGGCAAGCAGAAATTCTTTGAAAGTGTCCTTGACGGTCGAGCGGGTTTCGCGGGTGGTGTCGCTGGCGAGGGCCAGGCGGTAGCCGTCTGGCAGGGGCTGGCTCTGCATGGCGGCCCGCACGTTGTCGGTTACGGCCACGCTGTTCGAGCCGCTGGCCTTACGCACTGAAAGCAGCACAGCGCCCTGACCATTCACGCGGGCGTAGGTGGTGGGGTCTGCGCTGCTGTCGCGCACGTTCGCCACATCCCGCACACGCACCCCGGTGGCGTTGTCCACCACGATGCGGCTCACGTCGCTGATGTTGCGCGGCGTATTGCGGGTGCTGTACTGCGTGACCGTGCCGCCCTGATCAAGCGTTCCGGCGGGCAGGTCAAGCGCCGAGCCGCTGATGGCCTGGGTTACGCGGGCGGGGGTGAGGTTGTAGGCCTGCAATTTGGTGGGGTCGAGCAACACCTGCACCTGCCGTTCGGGGCCGCCGACCAGACTCACGTCGGCCACGCCCTTGACGCGCTCCAGGCGGGGCTTGAGGGTATCCTCGGCGTAGGTATTGACCTCACTGGCCGGGGCACTGCCGCCCAGCAGGGCGAGTGTAAGAATCGGCGTGGCGTTGGGGTCGAACTTTTGCACCACCGGCGCGTCTACTCCGCTGGGCAGGGTCGCCCGGATCGCGGCGACAGCCTGCGACACGCTGTTGGCCGCCGAGTCGATGTTGGTGCCGTCGGCGAACGTGATCACCACCGCCGACTGGTTACTGACGCTGGTGGTGTTGATGTCTGATACGCCTGCCAGGGTGCTGACCGCGTCCTCAATCTTGCGGCTCACCTCGCGGTCAACCTGATCGGGGTTGGCCCCGGAATAGGTCGTGCTGACCGCCAGCACCGGCACCTCGAAATTGGGCAGCAGTTCGACACCCAGCCGGAAAGCCGAAGCGAGGCCCGCCAGCACCAGAATCACGAAAATGCCGATGGAAAACACATAGTTCTTGACACTGAAACGGATCAGCGGGTGAACCTGCGGCTCGGGGGTGCCGTCGGGCAGGGTGCCCCGCAGCTGGTCAATTTCACTGGAGCCGTGGGTACTCATGGCGTTTTTCCTGCCGGGCCAGTGGCTGCACTTCCTGCCGGGCGAGTGGCCGCGCCGCCCTCTTGCACGCTGCTCCCGTCTTGCAAGCTGGCGGGTACGGGGCTGATGATCTTGCTGCCGCTCTCGACCCCGTTGACCGTTACCTGCCCGTTCGACTCGGCCAGCACGTCGACCGCGCGGCGTTTGGCCTTGCCCGCCTCGACGCTGTAAACCGCGTTGCCCTGGGTGTCGGCCTGTACCGCCTCGCTGGGCAGCAGCACGCCCTGGGCCAGGGTGGTCTGGTAATGCACCTGCGTGGTCGCCCCGATGGGTAGCTGGTCGCCGCCTTCCACACTGGCCTGGATGGGCACCAGGCGGTCGGTTCCGGCGATTCCGGTGCTGTCCACGACCTGCCCGGCGTAGGTTTTGCCGCCGTAAGCCACGTTCAGTTTCGCGCCGTTGGTCAGGGTTCTGGCGTCGCTGGCGGGCACACTGAACTTGGCGCGAATACTGCCGGGATCGACCAGCCGGAAGACAGTGCTGCCCTGGGTGGCAAATTCGCCCACCTCGACGTTGATCTCGGCAACCTTGCCCGCAAACGGCGCACGCACGCTGGTGCGGCTCAAATTCTCCTGCGCCTGATTAACAGCCGTCTGGGCCGTGTCCACCTGCACCTGTTGCAGCGGAATGCTGTTCTGGGCGCTCTTGCCGTTCTGGTTTTCGTTCTGCCGGGCCTGCGCCAGCGTGCTCTGGGCCTGGGCCAGCTGCGAGCGGGCCGCCTGAAGGTCGCTCAGGCTGGTGCCGCCGACCTGGTACAGTTTCTCGGCGCTCTGGGCTTTTTGCTGCGCCTGGGCCAGGGCCGCCTGCGCCGACTGCACAGCGGCACTTAACGAGGCCCCCGACTGCCCGGCGGTGCTCTGCGCCTGCTCCAGACTGATACGGGCCTGGCGCAGTTGCAACTGGGCGTTTTGCAGGGCCTGGCGCTGCTGGGTCGGGTCGAGCTGCACCACCACGGCTCCGGCAGGCACCTGGGTCCCCACCTTAACCGGCACCGATTCCACTGTGCCGCTGACCCGCGCAGCCACCTTGCTGTCGCGCTGGGCGCCGATCGTGGCACTGACGTTGCGCTGCACGGTCAGGGCGCCGCTTTTGGCCGTTACCGTGGCCACCTGAATGGCGGTGGACTTGGGCGGCGGGGCATCGAGGTCGTTATTCTGAGCGGTCTGTCCAGGGGCCTTGCAGCCGGTCAGCAGGGCCGCGCCCAGGAGCAGGGTCACGGGGAAGGCCCGCCTCATGTCTGGCTCCAGGGCAGGGCCACCGGCGAAAAACGTTCAGGGAGTAAGCATTCAGACATTGTTCAGTTCCTTTGCAACAGGTTTGAGGTAGGGAAAGGTTCGCACGGCACGGCGCACGTTCGGACAAGCCGTAGTTTAGGTCAAGCTGCTGGCCGGGCAGTCCCGTTTTCGCTCATAAATACGCCTGAGAAGCGGCTATTTCCTTTACTGTTACGCTTACTATGACGCATTCGGGGCCGCTGGAGGTTCCGGCAGGGCCTCGGTGGTGTGGAGCAGCCGGGCATCGACGGCCAGCTGGCGGCCTGTGCGGACATACATCGGCACGAAACGCCGCTCCCACAGGATTTCGCTACTGTGATAGCTGACGCGGGCCTGCACTGGCTGCTGCGAAACCTCGTCGGTCGCGCGGAAGATCACGATAACCTCGGCGTCGTGGGCCGCGAGTTCGGCAGCGTTCAGGCGCGTGAAGAGGCTTTCGGGGTCACAGGGATGCACCACGGTCCAGGCCAGCGGAAAGAGGGTGACCTGTGAGCGTTCTAGCGCCAGGGGCACAAACTGGCGGTGCTGGGTGTGTTCCGCGTTGTTCAGTGAAGGATTGGCCCGGTTGCCCGTTTCGTCCCACTCGTCTTGGCGCAGGGTCAGCACGACCTCGACCGACACGTCGATCAGTTCGCTGCGCCGCCCGTTGACCATCCGGAACATCAGGGCGCGGCCTCCCTGGTAGGGTGCGATGACCGCGTGATCGCTGAACAGTACCCGGTGGTTAGCCTGCGAGAACCGCGCGAACAGCATCCCCGTTAGCAGAGCCACCGCCACCAGCCCCACGAACGCTTCAAGCGTCACCGCGAGATTGGCGGCGGTGGTAGCCGGGTAGACATGTCCGAAACCGATGGTGCCAAAGGTCTGCACCGAGAAGAAGAAGTCGGTGGCCAGGCGGCTGCTTTCCAACATCGGGCTGTCGCTGAGGGCACGCGGCCCCAGCGCAAAGTAGATCAGCGCGAACAGCCCGTTGAGCAGCAGGTATACCGCCAGCGCCCAAGCGAAAAACTGCGGCCAGGGCAGCGCCAGCAGGACGGTGTAGGGGTTGTAGGCGCTAAGGCCCAGGCCGGTGCGCCGCGAGTTGAAGCGCCCGTCGCGGTGAATAAAGCGCGACTCGCCCTCGAAGGTGCCGGAGAGTCCCAGGTCGTCGCTGGGCTGCGTGGAAGTGGCCTGCTTTGAAACGGACGGTGTGGAGGCCGCTACACGCTCTGACTCAGGCGTCGGAGCTATGACTGTTGCCCCCGCAGGATTTCAAAGGTGCCCCTCAGTTCGTAGGCCCCTAGCGCGGCGGGCAGCAGCACCGTGTCGTAGGGCCTGAGCGTCAGTTCGCCCGCTGCCGTGCTGAGCCGCGCCTCGCCACTTTTTACGGTCAGGACGTGAAAGCCCTGCCTGGCGGTGTCGCCGCCGACCGGGTGCGCGGCGTCGCCCTGGAGCTGCTCTAGCCGGAAAAATTCGCACTCGGCCAGCTGATCGGTTGCGCCGGGCTGCGGAGGGTGCGCGGGGGTGAACTTGGCCTGGCCTGGCTGCGTGACCTGGGCGCTTTGCTCAAGGTGCAGCTCGCGCCCCGCCGACGCCGGACGGTCCCAATCGTAGACGCGGTAGGTCGTGTCGCTGGTCTGCTGGATTTCGTAGATCAGCAGCCCCGGCCCCAGCGCGTGCAGGGTTCCGGCGGGCACCATCAGTGTTTCGCCCGCGTGAACGGCGCTTTCCTGGGTCACGCCGGACACGTTGGCGCTTAAAATAGCCTGCCGCACCTGCTCGTCGGTGACGCCTGCGCGGGTGCCTGAGATCAGTTTTGCGCCCGGTTCCGCCCTGAGAATGTGCCACGCCTCGGTCTTGCCGTTCTCATCCGGGCCGACCATTTCCCGCGCCTGCTGGTCGTCCGGGTGAACCTGCACACTCAGCCAGTCCTGGCAGTCGAGCAGCTTAAGCAGCAGCGGAAAACGTCCGGCTTTGCGGGCTGCTACGTGACCCTCGCCGAGCAACTGGGCCGGGTACTCGCAGGTCAAATCGGCCAGAGTGCGCCCGGCGAACGGCCCGGCTACGACCGGCTGATCCTCGTGCAAAATCCACGCCTCGCCGATGAGCTGGTCACTGCCTGGCAGAAGCTGACGCCCCCCCCAGACCCGTTCCTTGAAGGCCGGTTCGAACTGGAGGGGGGCACGGAGTGCATCGGAGAGGCTCATGGGGGCAGTATAAAACGCGCCCGCCAGATGAAGCTCAGCGGTCAGCCCGATTGTAGGGGCTGGTGTCCCCGTGGTTGGCATAGCCGCCGTATTTGAACCCTGACCGAAGAGAGAAGCCAAAGGTGGTGGCTGGGAAAAGTGTAGGTCATCTGCGTGCTTTGCCCGGATGGTCGGAACTGGAGCTGGCCGTGACTTATACGGACTGCCAGTTGATTCGGTGCAATCCCAAATCAATCCGAGCGGACGCGAGTAGGAACAACATGCGGACTTTGCGGTGACGGATGTCACGCTCCGGACTTGCAGAGCTGCGTACAGAGGCTCGGGAGGTGTCTTCCCGGGCAACACGGATTTGCTTGAGCAAGCCTGACCGCTTCTTGGTCAGAACGGCACCCAGGATGGGGCCTGATCGCTCCCGACTGCGGGCGGAATTGAGCGCAGTTCGCGTAGGGCACACTGCGCCATTCTGTCGGACGCGGCTCAGGGGGAGGTGAAACGCCGGGCAGCCTTGCTGAATGTGGGCGGGTATTCTGGAAGCGAACATTTCTTTGCTCGTTGGATGACCAAGAGGAATTTGTCTTTGCTAGACGGCGAAAGTCGCAAAAACGGAAAGTGTTCTTTACGTAAAGAACGGCCCCGCGCTCCCCCAGTTTCAGCTCAGGACTTACGCGTTAGTCACTCGTCCTCTGGAAGTTAAACTAGATTGTCCAGTGCTAAGACGGCTTCGCTGCCGTCCCAATCTCTCTCGCAAGCAGGGAGAAGCTAACAACGGCTTGCTGGACGTACTCTGAATTGAGTTCGCGTCATTGCTAAGCTTTCACCCGCCGATGAAGGCGCTGGAGTTCTTGCCCAGCTTCGCGTTCGGGAGAGGTCATCCAGATGGTCGGGGAACAGTTTGGCGTTGCCGCCTAGCACCACGCTGTCGGGCAGCAGGGCTGCCGTGAATGGCCCAATCACCTTGACCACCTTAAGCGGCCACTTTTGCTTGCCTGCTTTTTCCAGCCCACGCAGGCCCCCGTAAATCCTCGTAGGTGTGCTTACGGGGCAAGCCAGCCAGTTCGGGCGGCTTTCACAACGGGCCAGGGTCGAAAAACCGTGTCTGCAATGCACCTTAAAAAATTTTCCAGGCCTATACACACATCCTAGAGTCTGGCGTCCAGCGCCGTGCGGGGGTGACCGCCTGCCTGCGCGAGCAGTGCCTGCGCCCCGGCAGCGTCCACGCCCCGTAGGAGCATCACGATGGCCGTTTTTACGCTGCCGCCCGCTGCATTCAGCGCCGTCTGGGCAGTAGCGGCGTCGGCGCCAGTGGCGTGACACACCAGCCGCACGGCCCGCCCGCGCAGCTTTTCATTGGTCGCCTTCACGTCCACCATCAGATTTCCATAGACCTTGCCCAGGCGCACCATCACGGCGCTAGAGAAGGTATTCAGTGCGATCTTCTGGGCCGTGCCCGCTTTGAGCCGCGTGCTGCCGCTGATGACCTCGGGGCCGGTATCGAGCAAGATGGCGTGCTCGGCAGCGCTGAGGATTGGTGCTCCCGGATTGTTCGCCAGCGCTACGGTCAAGGCCCCGGCTTCTTGACCCGCCTCTAGCGCACCCAGAACATAAGGCGTCGAGCCGCTGGCCGCCACACCGATCAGCACGTCGTCGGGGCCGATCTTCACGGCCTGCACGTCGCGCTTCCCGGCCCCGAAGTCGTCCTCCGCACCCTCGACCGCCTGCCGGATGGCCCGCTCACCGCCCGCGATCAGTGGTACGGCGCGTTCACTGGGCCAGCCGAAAGTCGGCGTCAGCTCGGTGGCGTCCAGCACGCCCAGCCGCCCGCTGGTTCCCGCCCCAGCGTAGACCAGTCGGCCGCCGCGTTCCAGTCGCGTGACGGCGGCTTCGACGGCTTTAGCCAGTGCGGGGGCCGCCGCCTGCACCGCCTGCACCGCCCGCAACTGGTCGTCGGCAAAGGCCCGCACCAGCGCCTCAGTGCTTAAGAGGTCGAGGTCGGCGGAGTCGGGGTTGACCTGTTCGGTGCGGCGGGTGTCGGTCTGGGTCTGGTCGCTCATGGATGCTCCAAGAATAGCGGCGGGGTGTCTACCAGAACTACGAGATCGCGCCGGTAGACAACGAACCGGACTTAGAGCATTTTACAAAAAGGTGGTGCTCTCCTGACCATCTTTTTGCCGAGTGGAACGAGTGAAAGAAAAAGAGCAGGACGTAGAATGGCAGAACGTAAAATGAACGGGGCGGCGGTGTTTTTCCGACGTGCCCATCATTCGGAGAACTGCTCTAAGTCCTCCCCGTGGCCCCCGGCTGCCGGGTACAGTTCCGGTCATTCAGGAAAAGCATCCAGATGACCTGCACCCTTCTCGGCCACTAGCTTTGGCTGCTTCCTTCGCTCGGGGTTCAAGGGTTCGAACAGCCTCTCATATCGGCTCCGATTAGAAATGGTAGAATAGGGCATTAAAAAGCTCTATATGACTGTTGAATTCAAGCACGCCCCCCAAGACTTTTGGGACATCTATCGGCGTAGCACTTGTGCTGTAGAACGCCGACGAGCACAGTTTCTAGCTCTACTCGCTGAGGGCAGACCCGAAGCAGAAGTGTTTGACCTTACCAGGTATTCCGTGAACCCAGCACGTCTCACCGTCCGGCGCTATCACGAACTGGGCCTGGCTGGTCTGCGTGATGGTCGCCACGATAACCAGGGAGCGCCCACGATACTGACGGCTACTGAGCAACAACGTCTTGCGGCTCAGCTTCAAGAGGATTTTGGTCAAGGCGTCCTGTGGGACGGTAAAAAGGTTCAACAGTGGGTAAAGCAGGAATTCGGCAAAGAAGTCTTCCTGAGCAGGGCCTACGAGTGGCTGAACGCTGCTGGATTCTCAAAGCAGAAAGCGCGTGCCCGACCTACTGGAAGCAGTGATGAGGCAAGCGAAGCGGTCAAGACAAAGTCCTAGGGGGAGAAGCTTTGCCAATCGGCGCCGCTCTATCCCCGCGTCTTGCCCTGATTGATGGACGAACATCGTGTGCGACTCCTCCTGATATTCGCCGCGAGTTGGGCACCCACGGGACAGACTTCCAATCCGTCCAGTCCATCCTCTCGCAAAATTGAGTTATACGGATTCCGATTGATTCGGTGCAGTTCTGAATCAATCCGAGCGGATGTGAGTAGGAACAGCATACGGGTTTCGCGGTATGGAGCCACAGACGGCGATTTTCCGACTGTGGCGGAATTTAGCGGAATCCGTATTATACGGACTGCGGTCTTCCCGACTGTGGCGCAGTGGAGCGGCAGTCCGTATTACACCCAGAGCGGCGCGGGCGTCACTTTTCCGGCGCTGACCGCCCAGCGTGCCCCGGTGGTGTGCGGCAGGGTGTTGGCCCAGCCCTGGGCGCGGCAGTAGCCCAGCAGCGCGAACGCCGCCGCCTCGCGCGTGGCCTCGTTGAAGCCCCGCGCGGCCCAGCCGACTTCGGCGAACGTCCACAGCGGAACGGGGGAGAGGGCCGCTGCCAGCTCGCGCAGCAGTACCGGATTGTTCGCGCCGCCGCCCGCCACCACGACCTCGTCGGGCGGGGCAGGCAAGAAGCGCAGGGCGTCGGCAATGGTGCGGGCGCTCAGGGCGGTAGCAGTGGCCGCGAGATCGGCGGCGGCCAGTGGAGAAGAGGAGAGGTTGGGCGTTCCCAGCCGCGACAGGCTCCAGACCTCGCGCCCGGTGGCTTTTGGCGGTGGGGCGGCCAGTTCGGGATGGGCCAGCCAGTGTTCTAGCGTCGCTTGATGGACCCGGCCAGCCGCCGCCAGTTGCCCGCCCAGGTCACAGGTTTGCCCGGTCAGCGCCGCAATTTCGTCGAGCAGGCAGTTGCCGGGGCCGGTGTCGAAGGCGATGACGCCAGAAGCGTCCATACCGGAAGCGTCAAGCCCCGGCAGATAGGTCAGGTTTGCCAGCCCGCCGATGTTCAAAACCACCCGCCGCACGTTGCTCTCCCCGAACAGCGCCCAGTCAGCGAACGGCACCAGCGGGGCACCCACGCCACCCGCCGCCATATCCGCCGGGCGAAAATCGGCCACGACGGGCCTGCCGCAGCGCTGCGCGATTACGGCGGCCTCGCCCAGTTGTAGGGTGGCGGGCCGCACCCAGCCGCGCTCCGGCGTCACGCGGGGGTGGTGCTGCACCGTCTGCCCATGCGAGGCGATCAGATCGGCGTGCGGGGCCAGCGGCAGGGCGGCTTCAGCCAGGGCCTCGCCCAGTTGCCAGTGCAGCTGCGTCAGCGCGGCGGTGTCGGCCTCGCCGCGCATGGCCCGCAGCACGACTCCGCGCAGTTCCGGCGCAAACGGCGTAAAGACGTGCTCGACGACCTGCCCACGCGGGGCCGCGCCGCTGAGGCGGGGAAAGGGGAGAACGCTGCCGGGCGCGGGCCAGCCGCTCAGTTCAAGCAGCGCGGCGTCTATGCCGTCGGCGCTGGTGCCGCTCATCAGGCCCAAAACCCGTGGGGCACGGTCGCCCGCAGAAAACGCAGTTGCCTTGAACGCGCCTGCCTTAAACGTGTCTGCCATCTGTACCGACCGTAACACTTTTGCCGTGGAGAGCAACCGCAGAACTGCGGAAACCGGAGTTGCAAGTGCAGGCCCGCGCGTACTAGGGTGCGTACAGTTTGCACAATTCCCGGAGGTTTATTCCATGCTCAAGCGCACTTCTCTTCTGCTTCTCGGTCTGGCCCTACTTGGCGGCGCGTCGGCGGCCCCCAAAAAATTCACCGGCTATGGCCCGCTGGGCGTGGTAGACGGCAAACGCGGCGGCACCTACACCCTGCCGCTGGGCGACAGCCCCCAGAGCCTCTTTTATTACGGCGTGATCGACAACAATCTGGGCCTGATTTCCCAGCAGCTGTTCGACGGGCTGGTCGAATTCAACCTCGTGACCTACAAGATCGAGCCTGCGCTGGCCGAAAGCTGGGTGGTGGGCGACGGCGGCAAAACCTACACCTTCAAGCTGCGCCAGGGCGTCAAATGGAGCGACGGCCAGCCGCTCACCGCCGACGACGTGGTGTTTACCTACAAGAATATCGTCATGAACCCCGAGGCGCGGGCAGGCGACGCGGGCAACTTCAAGCTCGGCGGGCAGGACATCACCGTCAGCAAGGTCGACCAGAACACCGTCAGATTTACGCTGCCGCGCCCAGCCCCGGCCTTTTTGCTTCAGCAGCGTTATTTCATCATGCCCCGCCACAAGCTCCTCAAAAACAGCGTCGAGGGCGGGGCCAAGCCCGGTGACATCAACTCGGCGTGGCCCACCAACGTCAGCCCGGCGGAGGTCGTGGGCACCGGCCCCTTCAGGCTCGGCAGCTATAGCACTGGCCAGAAAGTCACGCTGCTTAAAAATCCGAACTACTGGAAGGTCGACGGCAAGGGCCAGCAACTGCCTTACCTCGACAAGCTCGAATTCCTGATTATTCGTGATCCGCAGGCCCAGGTCGCGCAGTTCCTGAGTGGCAACCTCGACCAGATTAACCTGACCGGGGCGCAGTTTCCCGACCTCAAGCAAAAGGAAGTGAATGGCGCGCCCTTCAAGGTGATGCGGAGCACGGCGCTGTTCGGCAGCCCGCCCTTCTTGGCCTATAACTTCGATGCTAAAGACCCCGCGCTCGCCAAACTGTTCAGCGACGTGCGCTTTCGCAGGGCCATGCAGAGTGCGGTCAACCGCCCGCGCATCATCGAAACGGTGTTCAACACGCTGGCGACCCTGCCGGGGCACGGCGTCGCGCCCGCCAACAAGGCGTTCTACGCGAACACTACCCGTCAGCTCGGCACCTTCGACCTCGCGGCGGCGGACAAAGCCCTGGACGCCCTGGGCCTGAGCAAGAAGAATCCCGCTGGCCTTCGCCTGCTGCCCAGCGGCAAACCGCTTGAATTCGATATGGCTTACGGCACCGACAGCAGCGTGTATCCGGCCATCGCCACCATCTTGCAAAGCGACTTTGGCAAGGTGGGCGTTAAGGTCAACCTCAAGGGCCTCCTGAGCAGCAAACTGCTTTCGACAGGCATGAGCGGCGACTGGGAAACCATCGTCCACGCGTTCGGCGACCAGCCCGACCCCGAGCTACGTAAACCGATCTGGCAGCCCGGCGGCAGCCTGTACTACTGGCACCGCAGCCTGCAAGCCGCCAAAGACGGCGACCCGGCCACCGTGAGCAAAATGGCCCCCTGGGAAAAAGACATCTACACCATTTTCAATCAGGCGGCAGTGACCACCGACCCGGCGCAGCGTAAGGCGCTGTATATCCGCTGGCAGCTGCTGTTCGCCCAGAACCTGCCGGTCACACCCATTGCCAAGCCTGACAACCTCGGCGCGGTCAGCAACAAGTACGGCAACTATGTGTATAACCTTGGCGTCATCCCAGGCTACAACCCGGTGCCACTGATCTACCAGAAGTGACCTCAACGGTCGCCGCCCGCCTCATAGCGTGGTCACGCTGCCCCCCAGCACCCGGGCGAGCTGAGCGGCGCGGCCCAGCCGGACATGCCCGGTCTCAGTATCCACCACGGTGCAGGACACGCCCTGTAAGCTTGCCGCCGACGTCAAGGCATCGGCCCAGGCGTCGCTGCCCGCAGAAAGCGGCACATTAGCCCGGCCATCGGTGAACAGCACCAGTTCAGCGCCGCGCTGCCCACGCAAAACTTCGGCGGCCAGTTCCAGCGCGTGGGCCAGCGGCGTGCGGCCACCTGTTGGCACCAGCCGAACCGCTTCCTCGGCGGCTTGTCTATCGTCGGTCCAGTCGAGGTTTAGCGTGGCTCCGGTGCCCCGAAAGACGATCAGGGCGACCCGGTCGCGGCCCCCGCTGCCCCGTTCCAGTACGTCCAGCATGGCAGCCTTGACCGCGCCCATGCGCCCCGCCGCGCCCACGCTGCCGCTGCTGTCGGCCACGAACAGCACCCGCCGCCCGCCCCGTTGCTCGTAGACCGGGGTCTGAAAATCGGTGCGGGTCACCGAGAATTCGCCGGTTCCGCTGCGCTCAAGGGCGGCCCGCAGGGTCGAGGGAAGGTGCAGGCGTTCCGGGTCGGGGTCGGCAACGGTGCGGGTCAGCCGGGCACCTTGTCTGTCAGCCGCATGTGTTCCGGTACTGCCGGGCCGGAGGTCCAGCGGCGCGGCAGCGGTAGGCACAAAGACTTCCTCACGGCTGGGCGGCCCAGCTAGTGCGGGTTCATCCTCGGGGGGCGGTGCCAGTGGGGATTGAGGCGGTGAAGATTGAGGCGGGGGCGGACTCTGGCGTGGGTCGCGGCGGTGATTAAGCACCAGCGGGGCGACGGCCTCCACATCCGACCACTGCACCTGCAAACGCCCTTCTAGTGCGGCGTAAGCGCGGGCGGCGCGGTGCAAGACCAGATCGGCCCGCAGGCTCCGCACCCCTGCCGCGCCAGTCAGTTCGGCGATTCGGGTCAGGAATTCGCCAGGCAGATGCACCTGCGCCGCCAGAGTGCGCCCAGTTCGCAACTGTTCCCGGAGCTGTTCCTGCGCCCCTTGCCACTGCGCCGCAAATGTGGCAGCGTCGGTCTCGAAGCTGATACGGCGGCGCATGATTTCGGCACGCTGAACCGGGTCGAGTGGGGCCAGCACATCGGCGCACAGGCCAAAACGGTCTAGAAACTGTGGGCGCAACTGCCCTTCTTCGGGGTTCATGCTGCCAATCAGCGCGAACCGCGCCGGAGCCTCGGCACTAAGGCCGTCGCGCTGCACCCGCACCACACCCATCGCGGCGGCGTCCAGCAGGACGTCCACCAGGTGATCGGGCAGCAGGTTGACCTCGTCTATGTAGAGCAGCCCGCCGTGCGCCTGCGCCATCAGGCCGGGCTTGAGCCTCACCTCACCCCTAAGTGCGGCGTCGAGGTCAAGCGTGCCCAACACGCGGTCTTCGGTCGCGCCTAGCGGCAGGTTCACGAACTCACCGCCCGGCAACAGCGCCCCCAGTCCCCGCGCCGCCGTGCTTTTGGCCGCGCCCCGGTCCCCACGAATCAGCAGGCCGCCGATTTCGGGTGACACCGCCAGCAGCGACAGCGCCAGTAACAGCTGCGGCTGGTGGGCCACTGCGGCAAGTGGATAAAGCGGTTGCGAAGGGAGTGCCTTTGGGATCTTTGGCTGTGGAATGTGTGCCTGTGAATCTGTTGTGCTCACCGTTTGCCCCCTAGGTACATTGGACTTAGAGCCTTTTGCAAAAAGACGGTGCTCTTTTGACCATCTTTTTGCCGAGTGGAACGAGTAAAAAAAAGAGCAGGACGTAGAATGAAGGGGGGCGGCGGTGTTGTTCCGACGTGCCCATCATTCGGAGAACGGCTCTAACATTAGGAGCTTTTGGAGTAGCGCCGAAACCTCTTCCTTCCCGGTACAACGTACTTCTGACGGTTCCCGCTCTGCTCGGTTCCCCTGAAGATTAACTTCGGTGTACTGAGTTATACGGACTGCGCTCAATTCTGGTATCCCCGCAAAAGCACCAGATGCGCCTCTGCCCGCAGCTCCTGTTTGGCTTCTCGTTGCACTTGGGGTAGAGGTGATGTCCTTTTTCCCCGGCAGGCTCTGAGCGGTCAGCAGGGCAATCAGCAGGAATGAGGGGGCGCTCACTGGACGGCTCCCAGGTCAGCCCGGATTAGGGCCGACACAGTCAATACCGTGACTTCAAAAGTCCAGCGGTAGCGCCAGCCCGCGCCCTGCCGAGTGAGATACGGCTCTAGCGCGTCCAGCACTTCATTTTCAAGCAGCGGTAAGCGGGTCAGCGCCAGTAGCGCGGGTGTATTCGGCAAAATCAATTCACGCTGCTCGGTGATGTGCTGCACGCCATACTCCCAGCTCAGCGCCCTCAGAGCCTCGCGCAGCAACGTCGCCCGCCCCGGCTTCGGATTTCCCGCCAGCGAACGGCGCAACTGCACATGCGGGCTGCCTATGCCGTCGTCTTCCAGCAGATAAAAACGCTCTCGGCTCAGCTGGCGAATGGTGTTCAGCGCCGAGCGCAAATCCGGCTGATAGGCCAGCGACCACGCCGACAGCGCCGCGTCGTGCGGCGGAACGTGCGCGGGGGCGTCTTGCAGCGGGCAACACACGGTTTTTACGTTCGGCGGCGGAGCCTTGGCTTGCAGGCGGGCCAGCATCTCCGGCGAGTAGTCCAGCGCGGTGACGTGTGGCACACCTTCCGCCAGCGGCAGCAGCAGTCGGCCCGTGCCTGCGCCCACTTCCAGCAGGCTCTGTGCGCCGCGTAGCTGCTGACTCAGCCAGCGCACCGTGTTCGGCAGGGCGGGCTGCGAGTCGTCGTAGTCGGCGGCTTTGGTCTGCCAGAAGGCGAGGTCGCGCCCGGCTTCGTAGCGCCTGGAGCGGGCCGAAAGAACAAGGTCGCGCCAGCGGGTAAAGGGGTCAGCGGTCACCGGGCACCGTCTAAAAAGGGGAGGAAGTCTAAATCCTTGGGTTGGGCACCCGAGGGCAAATAGAGGCTGCTGTCGTTGCGGGGCTGTTGGAAGTAGCTGTACGCTTTGGTCTGGCCTATCTGGCAGGTGTGGCTTGTCTGGGCTTTTTTGCACTCCACCCGGTAAGGCGTGCCGTCCAGCGTCCTGAGTTCCCCAGTTTGCAAGTCCCCAAGGGCAAATGCATGAGCCTCAAAGAAGCGGCGGCGCAGGTTGGGGTCGTTGGTCAGGTCACCCACCGCCCGGCCACGCTTTGCCAGATAGCGGGCGAGTTCGGCGCTCAGGTCGCGGTCTCCGGTGCCGCCCGGCATCAACACCGTCAGCGGGCCTTTAAACCGCCTCGCTTCTATCCACAGGGCTTTGCCCGCGACATCTTCATGCCCCCGGCGGCGCAGTTCCAGATACTCCCGCGCGTCTCTGGGCGCGTGTAAATCCAGCCCCGCCTGCCAGATGTAACTGCCGACCAGCCCCACCGGAACAAGCAAGATAACCGCGCCCAGCGCCCAGAGCCAGCCTTCAGCGGCCACGTTCCCCCCGCTCTTCCAGCAGTCCTTCGCTCTCGGCCAGCAGGTTTTGCAGCGCGGCCAGGGTGTCCGGCGCGGCGTCCCACATGCCCCGCTCCTGGGCTTCTAGCAGCCTGTTTGCAATCGCGTTCAGCGCCCACGGGTTGCTCTGCTTCAAAAATTCCTGATTCTCGGCGTCCAGCGCGTAATTCTGCGCCACGCCCTCGTACATGAAGTCGTGGGCAATTTGGGCGGTGGCGTCAAAGCCAAACAAATAATCCACGGTGGCGGTCTGCTCCAGGCCGCCTTTATAGCCGTGCCGCCGGATGCCTTCCAGCCACTTGGGATTGACCACGCGGCTGCGGTAGACGCGCAGGGCCTCTTCCTTCAGGTCGCGCACCCGCGCCCGCTCCGGGTTGGCGCTGTCGCCAAAGTATCCACGCGGCTGCACGCCGCTTAGCGAACGCACCGAGGCCATCATCCCGCCGAAAAATTGCAGGTAGTCGTCACTGTCAAAGATGTCGTGCTCACGGTTGTCCTGGTTGTGCAGCACTAGTTGGGTCTGCGAGAGCCGGGCGCGGAAATCCTCGCGGGCGTCGGCACCGGCCTCGGCGGCGGTGTAGGCGTAGCCGCCCCAGTTGACAAAGGTGGTGGCAAAGTCGGCGTCGGTCTGCCAGTTGCCCTCGTGAATCAAGTCTAAAATCCCCGCCCCATATGTTCCCGGCGCACTGCCGAACACGCGGTAGCGGGCGCGGGCCTCGGCCTCCTCGGGGGGTAGGTCGTTCAGGCGGCCTTCGAGTTCGGCCAGATAATGCTTACGCGCAAAGTTCTGCTCGGGGTCTTCATCGGCGTGCATCGCCAGCGCAAAAGCCTCGTCCAGTAGGGCAATCAGGTGCGGAAAGGCGTCGCGGAAAAAGCCGGAGATGCGTACCGTCACGTCTATGCGCGGGCGCCCCAGTTCGGAAAGGGGCAGCAACTCCACGCTTTCCAGGCGGCGGCTTTGCGGGTGCCACACGGGTTTGACCCCCAGCAGCGCAAAGATTTCGGCGAGGTCGTCGCCCTGCGTTCTCATGTTGGACGTGCCCCACACGCTGATGGCGACGTGTTCGGGGTACGCGCCCGTTTCCTTTAGGTGGCGGGCCAGCACTTCCCGCGCCAGGTTTTGCCCGACCTGCCACGCCGCCGCCGAGGGCACGGCGCGGGGGTCTACGGCGTAAAAGTTGCGTCCTGTGGGCAAAATGTGCGCCTGCCCGCGTGACGGTGCGCCGCTTGGCCCCGCCGGTACGTAGCGCCCCGAGAGGCCCGCCAGCAGATTGGAAATTTCCTCGTCAGTGCGCTCAAGGTTGGGTTTCAGCACCTGGCAGGCATAGTCCAGCGTCTGCGCCAGCGTGCCGTAGCTGGTGCGGGGTCCAAGAGTCAGGGTCAGCACCTCGGGGAGGGCAGCAGAGTCGTAAGCGTGGTCGGCCAGCGACTGGTAGAGGTGCAGCGCGAGTTCGTCCAGCAGCTCCAGGGCGTCGCCGTTGGTCTGCACGGGGCGGGCGGCGAGTTGCGACAGGGCGGCGTCTCCCTCTAGTCGCTCGCCCGGCGCGTCAAGTAACCCCTCTAGATTCAGCCCCAGCACCCCAGCCAGCCCCGCGTGCAGGCCCGGCACCTCCGCGTTGCTTAGCCGCGTCAGCGCCCGCAGCATTTCGGGCATCTGCTCGCCCTGCGGCGGCAACCCCAGCGTGTGCAGGCCGTCTCTGATTTGCGCCGCGCCCAGTTCGCACAGGTAGCCGTCTATATCTTCAAGCAGGTGCGCCACGTCGCTGCCCGACATCTCGGCAATGGTCAGGGGAACGCCGTCCCCCGCGTCGGTGTCGTCCCACTCGTGAACGTGGTCGCCGTGGTTGCGGGTCAGCATGGTGTCCAGATCGGTGCCCAGGTTGGTTTTTTGAACCAGCTCCCAGATTTGGCCCTGGAGCAGCGGCAATTTGCTGGGGTCGAGCAATTCCAACTGGTAATACTCGTCTACCAGGGCGGCCAGTTCCGCGAGCGGGCCGTAGGTGTCGGCGCGGGTCAGCGGCGGCGGCAGGTGGTCAAGAATGGTGGCGTGGGCGCGGCGTTTGGCCTGGGTGCCCTCACCAGGGTCATTGATGACAAACGGGTAGAACAGCGGCAGGTCGCCCAGAAAGCTGTCGGGGAAACACTGCTCGCTCAGGCCCACCCCCTTGCCGGGCAGCCATTCCAGCGTGCCGTGCTTGCCGACGTGAATCATGGCGTCTGTGCCGAAGCCGCCCAGCGCGGTGGGTTCGCGCAGCCAGCGGTACAGCGCGTAATAGTGGTGGGTGGGCGGCAAGTCCGGCGTGTGATAAATCGCGTCGGGGTCCATGCCGTAGCCGCGCGGCGGTTGCAGCGCCACAAAGCACTTGCCGAACTGCATCCCCGCGAGGCAGATGTGTCCGTCGTGAACGTAGGCTTCACCCGGCGGCTTCCCCCACTGCTCCTGCATACGCCGCTGCTGCGAGAGCGGCAGCTCCCCGAACCAGCCCGCGTACTGCTCCGCCGAAATCCGCACGGCAGCGCGGGCCAGTTGCCCCGGCGTCATGACCGTAGCGTCGTAGTTGCTGCGCTCGATCAGTTCATGCATCAGCGCGTCGGACGACTCGGGGAGGTCGCCCACATCGTAGCCGTCGGCCCGTAGTGCCCGCAGCAGCCGCAGCAGCGAGGCCGCCGAGTCCAGCCCCACCGCGTTGCCCACCTGCGAGGCTTTGGACGTGGAATTGGTGAACACGAAGGCCAGGCGCTTGTGGCTGTTGGGCTGGTGGCGCAGGCGGGCGAGGCGCAATGCTGTGCCTGCCAGCCGCGCTGTGCGTTCGGGGTCAGCCATAAGCCGCCGCGCCTCGCCGTCCTGTTCCTTGAAGGCAAACGGCACCGAGATGATGCGCCCGTCGAATTCCGGAATCGCCACGTTCATGGCGGTGTCCAGCGGGTTCAGGCCGCGTGCGCTGGTGTCCCAGGGGCCGCGTGCGCCGCCCAGCGTGAGGCCCTGCACCACCGGCACATTCAGCCGTGACAGCGCCGACACGCCCGCGCCCGCCTCGGTCATACCGCCCGTATTGACCTCGCCCATGGCAAAGGAAAGGGTAGAGATGAGAGCAGAGATGCGCGGTGGCGGCTGTGAGCCATCGTTTACACCGAAAAACCCGAACGCCTTGGGCATCCCGGCCCCGTCTGTATCCTTGAGTGAGGTCGTAAAAATCGGCAGTACGTCGGCTCCGGCCTCGTCGAGCGCCTGAATCAAAGAGTCAATAAAGGCCGTGTTGCCGCTAAGGGCGTGGGCGCGGTAAAACAGCACGCCGACAGCAGGGCGCTGTGGGTCGCGCAGCCGCTGCCAATCGTCAAGCGTGGCGTTTTCGGGCAACTGCGGGTGATAGAGGCCGTGCTCGGGCAGGGCCAGCGGCGGCAGCGCTCCGTACCCGGTCATCCGCAGCGTGTCCGAGAGTGAGAGCAAAAGCTCGCGGGTGTTTTGCCAGCCACTTGCCGCGAGGTAGGCCAGGGCGGTATCCAGTGCAGGCAAAGGCGCAAAGCTCAGGCGGGCCAGTTCGGGGTCGGGTTCGTTGGTACCGCTTAGCACAATCAGGGTCTGCCCGGCCTTGCGGGCGTGATCCCGCAGCATCTGTGCCCCCGGCACCGCGCTGAACTGGCCGTGAACCCGCATGATCATCACCTCGGCGCGGCCCACGTCGCCCGCCAGCAGGGTCGCCATCTGCGCCTCGCCCCGCAGGCGGCCCAGGTTGGCGCCGGTCACTGGCCCAAAATCGTCCGGCAGGCTCTCGCGGGCAGCCCGCAGGTTCAGCAGGTCGGTATCGGCGTGCGAGAGCAGTGCAAACCCGTGCAGAGCGTCGGGAATGGTGGCGGCAGACTGCTCGTGCTCTCCCGCCACCGACCCCGACGCCGCGTCCCAGGCGTAGTAGTTAAAGGTGTACTCGATAAGCTCGGGCGGCACCGGCAGAGCACGGTCGGCCTCCAGCATCGCACAGATGTAATCAAAGATTTCGCGCACCAGCCACGCATCGTTGACCGAGTGAAACCACACGTCGTAGCCGTCGAAGACCAGGTGGGCCACATTGTTCAGGGCGCAGGGGCCGAGGCAGCCGCCTTTGGTCAGGTGAACCTGGTTACGCATCTTGCGCCGCTTCCATTCCTGCGTGTAGGCGTCGGCGGGCGCGGCGGGGTAGCCCTTATCGGTGCGCCCGCAGCAGCAGCCGTGAAAGCAGTAGGTCAGGTGGCCGCGCTTGCGAACCACGTTGATGGTACGGCCATCGGCGCGGGTAACGCGTTGGCGCGAATTGGGCAGGCGCGAGTTGACTGTGCGCGGCGTATCCGGCATCAGGCGCGGCTCCGGCGGCGCAGCCAGACCTGTGCGCCCAGATACAGCGCCAGTGTCAGCCCGGCCAGCCAGAACCCCAGCGGCGACACATCCACGTTTTGCAAAACAGCCAAGGCCCGCCCAGCCGCTGGAAAATGTTCTGCGGCCCACTGCCCGAGTGTGACCAGCCCGATGACCAGCGCGATTAGGCCCGATAGCCCCGTGACCAGCAGGTTATAGGCGCGTTTTTTGCCGGGGTCGTGCAGCGCCCATCCATACGCGTGGGTCATCACCACACCGTCTATGGTGTCCAGCAGCGTCATGCCGGAGGCGAACAGCAGCGGCAAAGCCAAAATGCCAGCCCAGCCCAGCCCCTGTTGCCCAGCTTGCCCAGCCAGCGCCAGCAGCGCGACTTCCGAGGCGGTATCAAAGCCCAGGCCCATCAGAAAGCCCAGCGGGAGCACCTGCCACTCCCGCCCGACCAGCGCCATCAGCGGCCCGATGAACCGCGCTAGCACGCCGCCGTGATGGTGCGGGCGATCCTGACCTGTTCTGAGCAACTGGCCCGCACCGTACAGGTTGACCGTCGCCACGATCAATAGATACCCCCCGGCGACCAGCGGCCCCACCCAGCCCCCAAAAGTGCTGATGCTGCCCTGCTGCGCCAGCAGCTTTTTGCCCACCACAGCGGCCATCAACGCCATTAAAAACACCATGCTGGAATGACCCAGGCTGAAAAAAAGGCCGACTCCGTGGGCTGGGCGGCGCAGGCTCAGCAGTTTACGCACCGTGTTATCGATCACCGCGATATGGTCGGCGTCCCAGGCGTGGCGCAGCCCAAACAGGTAGGCGGTGAGGCCCACCCCCCACAGCACCGGAGCGTGCAGCGCCGCCGGAACCCACAGCGCCAGTGCCAGCAGGTGCAGCGCGACCACCACCACGAAATAAGGCAGGCCCCGGCGAGCCGTTTCGGAAACTGTCAGGGGAAGGGCAGCGGAAGAGGAAAGTTCAGTCATGGCACCTCGGGCTGGCCTGGCTCAGCCGGGTGCGTCGGGAACGCGGCGGCGCGTGGGCACACCGCTTACCCCTGACGCGGGGGTAAGGAAACCTAACTGCCCTGGGTCGGACTGTGACCGTGGCGCGACCGTGCCGGACTTGCACCGGACTTCCAGAAAAAAGGCAGTAAATCAGACGCTCTGACTCAGGCCGCAGCTTAGCAGAGGTGCCCGGCTCTGAACCGGGCAGCCAGGCCGCCTTCAAACAACCTTCATATGTGAACCTGGTACAGGCCCCAAAAAAGGCGATTTCATTCTCTCAGCGGGCCTTGAAGTTAATGGCAAGCATGAAAAAAGGATCCGGCGGGCTAGACCCCCTTACCCTTCTTCGCTCTACCTTCACAGATTGGTGGTTCTATTCAGATATGAGCCAGACTGCCAATCTTCCACCAGACCCCAACGGCTTACCGCCTGCCCCGGTCCCTGTACAGACTGGAACCGTGCAGAGCCAGACTGTGCAGCCCGAAACCGTGACCCAGACGGTGACGCCTGCCCCTCAACCGCCCCGGCGCGGGCTGCTGCGCTGGATTCTGATTCCACTGCTCATCGCGGGCGTGGGCTTTGTGGGCTACCGCCTGGGGCAGACCGCCACCACGTCCCAGGCGGGGGCCAGCAGCATGGGGGGCGCGGCCCAAACGGGCGCGGGCGCGGGCACAGGCGCAGGCAGCGGCACCACAAGGCGGCACCGATCCGCCGAAGTGGGCACCGGATCAGGCACGGCGGCCAGCGGCGCAGGGGTGACCGGAGCCGCCACGGGGGCCACAGGCGCAGCAGGCGGCTTTACGGGCGTGGTGACGCCGGTGCAGGCCAGCGTCGCCCAGGCCGGGTCGCTGAGCACCGAGCGCCGACTCGCAGGCACGGTCAGCCCTGCCCAGACGACCACGGTCAACACCCAGGCCGCGGGCACCGTGACCGCGATCAACAAGAACGTGGGCGATCAGGTCGGCGCGGGCCAGACGGTGCTGACGCTGAACAATAAAGACCTGGCCTCCAGCGTGGACGCCGCCCAGAACACTCTCGGTACGGCGCAGGCCCAACTGGACGCGCAGCAGGCGCAGATAGACGCGGGCACCGCCAGCCTGCAACAGGCGATCACGGCGGCGCAGGCTTCACTGGCGAACGCGCAGAGCACCTACGCGGCCAACCAGAAACTGTACGAAGTGGGGGCCATTGCCAAAGCTACCCTTGACGCGCAGGAGGTGCAGGTGCAGAGTGCCCGCAACAGCCTGATCATCGCCCAGACCAATCTGGCGACCAACACCCGCACCAACAACTCGGCGCTGATCACCGCCAGACTGAACGTGCAAAAGGCCAAAATTGCGCTGGCCCAGGCCCAGAACGCGGCGGGCAACGCCAGGGTAACGGCCCCCTACGACGGCGTCATCACGGTCATGAACGCCGCCCAGGGGCAGTACCTGAACGCCAACGCCGCCGCCTTTACGCTGGTCAGCACCGCCCAGCAGGTCAAGTTCAACCTTCCGGCCACCGAAGCGGGCACCCTGCCGGTCGGGGCCGAGCTGACCTATGTGGTTGGGCAGCAGAAGTACCCCATCAAGGTGGTTCAGAACGCGGGCGGCGGCTCGGGAAGCGTGCCCGTCACGGCCAAGTTCACGGGCACGGCCCAGGCCCCGCAGGGCAGCGTCGGCTCGGTGGTGTACACCGCCACGGTCGCTAAAGGCATCCTGGTGCCCAGCACGGCGCTTCAGGTAGACGGCACCACCACTTACGTTTTTACCATCCAGAGTGGCCAGGCCAGGCAGCATAACGTGACCGTGCTGGGGCAGGCCGGAACGCAGTCGGCGATCAGCGGAATAGAGGCCGGGACGCAGGTCATCTCGCAGCCGCCGACGGGCCTGCTCGACGGGGCCAGCGTGACCACCAGCGCCCGCACCCGTTCGCGATCAGGCCGTGCCCAGGGCGGCCCTCCCGGAGGCATGCCGTGACGCGCCAGCTAGGCCAGAAAATCTTCGACCGGGTCAATCCGCTCGTCGGGTTCTCGGTTTCGCGCTACGTGTTCTCGATCGGGATTTTCGTGGGGCTGGTCGTCTTTAGTGTCGTCTCGATGCAGTCGCTGGGCGTGGACCTGCTCCCGACGGTCAATATCCCGGTGGTCAACATCAGCACGGGTTACACCGGAGCCAGCCCCGCCTCGGTGGATACCGACGTGACGCAGGTCATCGAGACGGCGGTGGCGCAGGTACCCAACGTGACCACCGTCAGCTCGACCAGCAGCACCGGCCAGAGCCGCGTGACCCTGCAACTCGCTGACGGCACCGACCAGAACTCTGCGGCCAATCAGGTCGCCTCGCTGGTGTCGGCGGCGACCCGCCAGCTGCCCAGCGGGGCCGACAGCCCCAGCGTCCGCACCTTCAACCCCAACGCCAGCGCGATTCTGGAATTCGGGGTTGCGGGAGGCACCGCCAGTCAGGCCGAGGTATACGACTACGTGAACAATCAGCTGCTGCCACTGCTTCAGCGCGTGGCCAGCGTGGCCGACGTGTCGCTCAGCGGGGGCACGCAGCGCAGCGTGTCGGTGCTGCTCGACCCCAACAAGCTCAGCAGCTATGGGCTGAATCCGCAGGTGGTTTCGGGGGCCATCAGCGGCAGCAACGTGAGCAGTTCCATCGGCACCATCTCGCAAAACGGCAACAGCTTGAACTACACCACCAATTCCAAACTGACCGACCTGGGCCAGATCGCCAACGTGATCGTGGACAGCACGAAGGGTGTGCGC
>NZ_JAGLBG010000019.1:0-1255 GCF_018260405.1 Deinococcus sp. | reverse complement strand
ACTACACCACCAATTCCAAACTGACCGACCTGGGCCAGATCGCCAACGTGATCGTGGACAGCACGAAGGGTGTGCGCATGAGCGACGTGGCGCAGGTGCGCGGCAGCACCACCACCACCGGCGTGACCCGCGTCAATGGCCTACCGGTCGTGCTGGTCAGCATCCAGCAGACCTCGGGCAGCAACGCGGTGTCGGTGGTAGACGGCGTCAAGGCCATGATCGGCCAGATCAAACTGCCCACCGGGTACAAGATTACCTACAGCAACGACACCACCGGCCCGATTCGCGCCAGCCTCGACTCGACTATGCACGAGCTGTGGCTGACCGCGCTGGTCGTGGCCCTGATCACGCTGCTGTTTCTGGGACGCCTGAATACCGCGCTGACTGTCATCGCCGCCATTCCGATCTCGCTGGCCGCCGCGCCCATCTTGTACAAGCTGATGGGCTTTACCTTCAATCAGGTGTCGCTGCTGGCGCTGATCGTGGCGATCGGGATTGTGGTGGACGACTCGATTGTGGTCGCCGAGAACGTCGAGCGTTACCGCGCGATGGGCTTTGGCCGCCTGCAATCGGTGCTGCGCGGGGCCTCGGAGGTCTTCAGCGCCGTGGTCGCCGCCTCGCTCGCGCTGCTCTCGGTGCTTATTCCGGTCAGCTTCATGGGCGGCATCATCGGGGCGTTCATCAAGCAGTTCTCGCTGGGGCTGGCGGCGGCGGTGGCGATGTCTTTTCTCGAAGCGCTGCTGTTCCTGACCGTGCGCATGGCCTACACCCCCGACGCCGCGCCGCTCGGCTGGCGTGACCTCCCAGCCACCTTCGCCAAACTGCCACAGGCCGTGCGCTGGGGCGTGCATTCGGTGAAAACGTGGTGGTTCTGGGTGCTGGCGCTGGGCCTGCTGGCTTACCTCTGGAACCGCAGCGACAACCATCTGCTGGCCGCCGCTGCGCTGCTGCTGCCCGCCGCGCTGATCCTCCTGCGCTACGTCTGGGGCATTGTGCTGGCTTTCTTGGAAGCGTTGACGACCACCTTGCACGGCGTCACCGACCGGATTCTGTCGGCCTTGCGCGACGCCTACGCCCGCAGCCTCGACGAGGCGCTGCATTTTAGCCCACTGGTACTGATCTTCTCGGTGCTGTTCCTAGCCGCCACCGTGCTGCTGGTCATTCCGCGCACACAGTTCACGTTCATGCCGACCACCGATTCGGGCACCATGCGGGCCGGGCTGCGCCTGCCTGCCGGACTCGATCTGACGACCCG
>NZ_JAGLBG010000199.1 GCF_018260405.1 Deinococcus sp. | reverse complement strand
AGGCGAACTGGCGAACGAGTTGAACACCGTCGAGGCCATCTTGGAGCGCGAGGAAGTGCAGAAATTTATCAAGTGGGTGCAAAAGCAGCCGCTGACCAAGGGCGTGCGGGTGCACTGAGGCCCGCCCCTGGGAAGCCTGCCCACTCTGGGAAGCCTGTTCAGTGCCGTCACCTTTATACTTCTGTTCATGATCGACGCGGCTCAAATCGACCACCTCGCCACCCTCGCCCGGCTTCAGCTGACGCCCGAGGAACGCACCGTCATGCAAGAAGACCTGACCAAATTGCTCGGTTACTTCGAGCAGCTCAACGAAGTGAACACCGACGGCGCCGAGGAAATGCAGCGCCCCGTGAACCTGGTTAACGTGCTGCGTGAGGACGTGGCGGGCCAGCCCTTCCCGGCGGGCGTGATCGCGGCCCTCGCCCCTGAGATGCAAGACGGCCAGATCAGAATTCCGCGCACCGTCGAGGCCGAGTCATGAGCGGCCCTGCGCTCAAAGGCGGCTTTCCGCTTTTCTTGCCGACGCTTGCCCGTCTCTGGAGCCTGTGATGCTTGACCTCAAATTTATCCGCGAAAACCCTGAACAGGTCAAACGCGCCATTGAGGTCAAGAATATCGGCCTGAACCTCGACGACCTGTTGCGTCTCGATCGTGACCTGATCGCCCTCAAGCAGCGCGTCGAGGTCATGCAGACCGAGCGTAACGCCAACGCCAAGCTGGTGCCGAAAGCCGCGCCAGACGAGCGCCCAGCCCTGATTCAGAAGGGTAAAGATTTAAGCGAGGAACTCAAGGCGCTTGAACCGCAACTACGCGAGGAAGAAGAAAAACTTAAAAACCTGCTGCTGCGCGTGCCGAATATCCCCCTGGACAGTGTGCCGGTGGGCCGGGACGACAGCGAAAACGTGGAACTGCGCCGCGAGGGGACGCTGCCCCAGTTTGCCTTCAAGCCGCTTGATCACGTCGAGCTTCTCGAACTCCAGGGCTGGAGCGACCCCGAGCGCGTGGCCCGCGTGTCGGGCAGCCGCAGCTATCTGCTTAAGGGTGAGGCGGTCATGCTCGAAATGGCCGTGCTGATGTTCACGCTGGATTTCCTGGCTGGGCACGGGTTTACTCAGCTTTCGACCACGGCGCTGGTGCGTCCCGAAACCTTTATTGCCTCGGGTCATTTCCCCGGCGGCGAGGATCAGGTCTATAAGATCGAAGGCGATGAGATGATGCTTGCCGGAACCGCTGAGGTGCCGGTCAACAGCCTTTACGCGGGCGAACAGCTTCAGCAGTCGCAGCTGCCAATGGCGTTCGCGGCGATCAGCGCGGCCTTTCGCAGCGAGGCCGGGGCCGCCGGGCGCGACGTGCGCGGCCTGATTCGCGTCCACGAATTTCGCAAGGTCGAGCAGTACGTGCTGTGCGAGGCCGATCAGGAAGTGGCGCTGGAATGGTTTAACAGGATTTTGCAAAACGCTGAAGACCTGTTGGCGGCCCTCGAACTGCCCTACCGGGTCGTCCAGAACTGCACGGGCGACATGGGCGCGGGCAAGATGCTGATGTACGACATCGAAAGCTGGGTGCCCAGCGAGGAAAAATACCGCGAAACGCACAGCTGTTCGTACCTGGGCGATTGGC
>NZ_JAGLBG010000198.1 GCF_018260405.1 Deinococcus sp. | reverse complement strand
CGCCGGAGCGCCGCTGGGTGCTGGAAATCGGGTTCGGAGACGGGCGGTTCTGGCCCCACTACGCGCAGACCTTTGCCGAAGCGCCGAATTACCTGGGCGCCGAACTTTCCGGCGTCTCACTACTCAAGGCGCACCGCCGCCTGAAGGACGCGGGCCTGCACAACGCCGCCCTGACCAAGCTGCCCGCCGACGTGCTGGTGCGCGAGGTCATTCCGGCGGGGGCGCTCGACCAGATTATCGTCAACTTTCCCGACCCCTGGCCCAAGGCGGATCACACCGACCACCGACTACTGCGTGCGCCCTTTTTCGAGTTGATCGCCAGCCGCCTCAAGCCCGGCGGGAGCCTGCTGCTGACCACCGACCACGACGAGTATTTCGAGTTCGCCTGCGCCGAAGCCCTCGCCAGCGGCGTGATCCGGGTCGAGCGCGGTGCACCGCCCGCCTCCGCCCTCGAGACCAAATACGCCCGCAAGTGGCGCGATCTGGGACTGGGAGTCAACCACGCCCGCTTTACGCCGACGCGTCAGACCGAGGTGCCGTACGGCGACGTCCGCCGCTACCCCGACACTCTGCACCCTGACCACCTGCACCCTGAACCCCTGTCCCCCGTAACGGAGAACGACGTGCCCCACGCCATTCTGACCCTGCCCGCCGACTTTGCCCCCACCGACTTCGACAAGTACACCCTGCGCGGCCCCAGGCCCGAGCACCCCGCCTGGACGGTGATTCTGCTCGACCTGTACGCCAGCCTGCGGCGCGATGGCTGGGTGGCGCTGGTGCACGTGGTCGAGGGCGAACTGACCCAGGAAGTCCTGATCGGCATTACCTGGCGCGAGGACGGCAGCTATCTGGTGCGGCTGTCCAAGTTCGGCGGCCCGATCATCACGGCGGGGGTCAAGGGCGCAGTGGGGGCGGTCACGGCCTGGCTCGAAAGTCAGGGCGGCGTGGTGACGCACCGGGGATACTAGATTTTCCGCGTGATAGCGGATGATTCCTGTTGCGGTCGCTCTAGACTACAGCCTTTGACATAAGAAAGTCTGGCGCTTTTGGGGGCTTTCCCCATCCCCCCCGCCCTTACCCCAGCGGGGCAAGGAGAGCTGACGCTGCGCTGAGCAAGAGTGGTTCCCTGGCGCTTACCCGGTATGCTGGCCTGCGGCCGCGTTTCCGGCTCATACCACTTTGAAAAATAGTTTGCCCAAGCGAACTATTTTTCCGAGCGGAGCGAGCAAAAGAAGATACGGCTTTGAACGGAGCGTAGCGGATTCGGGTGGTTTTCCCGGATGCGCGAAGTAGAGTTCAAAGCCGTATCACACGCCATCCTCCGCCCAGATGGAAGTGCCCGGGCTGCGCCCGACGGCCTGGATGCCTTCTGAGGTGAGTTGTTCGGGGCGATATCGCGGGCCGCGGATTGACTTTTTGAGCTTTGGCATAAGTATGTTTCGTGCTGTTGCCCCTCGCCCCTGGTGGAACTTGCCAGGCTGCAGAACAGGCTTGCTACACCGGCCGCTGCCCCACCAGCGCGTCCACCACCACGTCCAACCCGACGCCTTCCTGCGCCCGCTTTTCGGGTGTCCAGCTGATGCCCCGGCTGGCCTTGACCAGCACCACATCGCCGTCTTTCACTTCGGCCAGCAGGTCGCAGAGCAGTTC
>NZ_JAGLBG010000197.1 GCF_018260405.1 Deinococcus sp. | reverse complement strand
ACACATTTTCTCTGGCGGGCCTACTAGGGTGTTTTATTCGTCTAGGCACACTTCTTCGCTAAATCATTGCGAAAACGGTCGTTTCCGCAATAGTTTCCCCGCCCCGATGAGTTGAGCCTCCTCGCGTTGCAATCTGTATTGCACAATGTTCAGCATTGGTAATAGGAACACGCAACAAGGGGAGGTTGCATATGCTGGTCAATCCGACACCCACCGGGTCTCCCGCAACTTCCGTGCAACCAGGTCAAGCGAGCAGCCCACGTCGCCTGAGGAAATCGAATTTGGGCTTCCCAAACATCTGGCGTTTGATCATCTTCAGTTGGTTGTTGCCGGGCGGTGTTCTGGTCAGTGCTGCTGACGCGGATGTAACCGACGCGTTGCCCTCTACTCACGGTTACTGCCCGTGAGCTGCCAGTGGCAGCTCAACTTCAATAGATTGACCCTCATGACGAGGCGTCAGCACCACCGTCACGTCATACCCCAGCGCATCGGCATGTTCTGCTAACGTCCCCACGGTTGGATTCAGCGCCCCGTTTTCAATTTTGGAAAGGCGGCCCTTGGAGAGTCCCCGGCGTTCAGCAAGCTCCTTGGCCGTTAAATGAGTCTGCTCTCTGGCCAGCTTGAGTGCATGTGCCACCGAATCGGCAATCAGGGCTTCCTGGAGGTCTGTTTCCAGACCTCCTTTCCCTTCCTGCACCAGCAGTCCACCGGGAAGCTGATCGGCAGGAGTGACCGAACCATTCTCGTTCAGCAGGCTGGCGGCCAGTTCCATTTTCTCTTTCAGACGTTCATTCATAGCTTGAGCCTCCCGGTTTTGACGGCAATCAGTACGTCATAGGCTTCTTCGAGAAGGGCTTCATCTGGATCAGCACCATTGGCCTTCACTTCAGCGTTGACCAGAACAGGACGACCATCGGAGAGCCAGAACAAGTACACCCGTGCTCCACCCCGTTCACCTGTTCTGGTGGTGGGCTTGAGTTCGCATAGCCCTGGAAAACCTTTGAGGGAAACGACATAGCGGCTCTGGTACCCATGCTGGCGAACATCCTGGCAGAGCTTGATGCACTGCCAAACGGTATTCCGGTAACCCGCTCGGTTCATATCGAGCAGGCACTCGATAAGGCGAACATGCCGTGCCTTTGGTCTGCTGGGTAAACGGGCATAGACCAGTGGTGGCATACGTTTACTTTAAAGGAAACTTAAGGTATGAGCAAGTAAGAATGTCGATTTAGGCTCTAAGCTTCCCCCGACAACTGTCGGAATAGAGCGAAACCGACCCTAAACCGACACACGAATGTCCATTTCATCACAGCCCCAAATTGTCGGGAAAGGGTATACCCCAAATAGGCAATCTCTAAGGCTGGCTGTGTTGTATCTGGATATGCAAAGTTGTAATATTACAGGCACTGGGGCTTATGGCCTGATAAAAGTCATGAGAGACGCTGTCACAGGAGTCAGACCTGGTGGATCACGGGTCGATCTGACCGGGTGAGGGTCAGACCCACTTGGGACAGCGAGGGTTTTTAAGATAGGAAATCTACGTGACAGACGCGATAAGATAGCTCGTCTCCCCAACTGGAAATAGCTCAAGCGGCGCTCTTTATGAGCGTCAACAGTACGGCGCTCCTCGTCAGACTCCAGCGAGGTTCCCTCGCTGAA
>NZ_JAGLBG010000196.1 GCF_018260405.1 Deinococcus sp. | reverse complement strand
TCGCTAGGGTAAGCTGCGCGTTCCACCGTTAAAGCCTAAAACATTTCCCATGGTTAGGGCCTCAGACAGCCTCTCAGTGCTGGTCGAGGGCTTTGACCCGGCTGGTCGCTTCGTCAAGCACAGCCTTGACCTCTTCGGGGCTCTGGGCTTCGACATAGATGCGCACCACCGGCTCCGTCCCCGACGCCCTGAACATGACCGACGCGCCCCCGCTGAGGGTCAGTTTGACCCCGTCGCGCTTATTGACGCCCTCGACCAGTTGCCCGGCCACTTCGGTGTACTGCGCTGCTTCGGTCAGCAGACGGTCCTTATCGAAGGTGTCGCTCAGATGCAGATCGTTTCTGTCGTAGTGGTGCTTGAATCCCACCTCGGCCTCAATATCGGCGAACAGTTCATCCAGACTCTTGCCACTGGCGGCGATGGCCTCGATCATCAGCAGACTGTTGAGAAGCCCGTCGCGTTCCGGAATATGCCCGCGTGACGATAGCCCGCCGGATTCCTCTCCACCCATCAGAACGGCCTTGCTTTCGTCCTGCTGCCCCTCTAGAAAGGCGTCGGTGATGTACTTAAAACCTACAGGCGTTTCGAGCAGTTCGAGGCCCAGCTTTTGGCTTAGCAAATCGATCACCCTGCTGCCCGACACGGTTTTAACAATCCTGCCCCGCACTCCACGCCCGTGCAGGTGCTTAAGCAGCACAGCAAAAATCTGGTGGCTGTTGAAAAATTTTCCGCCAGCGGTGACCGCGCCGACCCGGTCAGCGTCACCGTCGGTGATTACGCCCAGCGCTGTACCCGTTTGTGTCGCAAGCAGTGACATCAGTTGGCTCAGGTTCTGCGGAATAGGTTCAGGGTTGACCCCGTAAAACATCGGATCGGGCTTGCCATGCAGTTCGCTTAGGTCGAGCTTCAGCCCAGCGTGCCTGGCATAACCGGTGAGCCAGCCGCAGGCCGCGCCACCCATCGCGTCGTGAATGACCTTGCCCTGGTAGGCCCGCATAATATTCAGATCAAATTGTGCGTCCAGCTGGGCGTAATAGGCGTCACGGATGTCGAAGGGTTTGACCTGTCCACGTGGACCCGCGTACCCTTCCGGAGTCTCCAGGGCTTGCTCAATGAGTTTGACCGTGGCGGGTGTTGCGCTGCCGCCGTAGCTGCCCTTGATCTTGTACCCGCTGTACTGGGGAGGGTTATGCGAGGCCGTAATCATGACCCCACCCGCTGCGTGGTGGTGTACGACCGCAAAAGACAGGGCCGGGGTCGGCAGATAGTCCTGGGCAAGCAGCACGTCAAGGCCCTGCTCGGCCATAACCTGCGCTACGACTTTGGCGAAACCTGGACCCTGAAAGCGGGTGTCATACCCGACTATAACCAGCTTGCCGCCACCTTGCCGCAGAGCTTGAGCATGGGCTTGAGCCACCGTGCGAACGTTTGCGTAGGTGAAGTCTTCGGCGATGATGTCGCGCCAGCCGTCTGTGCCAAATTTGATGGGCATATCCATGAAAGTGTAGCAACCCTGCCCTCAGGTCTACCTGACGCAGCTTTACTCCCACCCCCAAAATCCTGCACCCCGAGCAGGCGAAGCTACTTTCACCTTGCCTACCCGCTGTCCGGCGCTACTCCTGCGATTCCCGTTCGGGAATTTTCCTCAGCAGACGCACCAGGGTGTGCCACTCGGGGTCGGTCATCCCAGCTTCGGCCTGAAGCACTTCCTCGACCCGGAGAAAAGACTGCTTGATGTCCTCCAGGGCCAGTTGGCCCTCCGCCGTCAGCTGCACGCAGGTTCGGCGGCG
>NZ_JAGLBG010000195.1 GCF_018260405.1 Deinococcus sp. | reverse complement strand
ATGGAAATGGGCGAGTCACTCCGTGAACTCCTGCGGTTGGGCGTTAAAGCAGCCTGAAAGGTTCCGAACTACTGTTAGCTTATTAAGCGCCATTGGTCTGAATCCTGAACAGATGAGTCGTTTCATCAGTTTCCCGTCACCCAAACCTATTCCAATGAGGTACAAGATGCGTAAATACCTGCTGCTGACCGCTACCCTACTGTTTTCGGCCCCGGCTTTCGCCTGGGTGCCCAAGCTGGAAGAAACCACCGCCAAGAACGTGCTGGACGGCGTATATGGCCGCCGCGACCCAGTCACGACCTACCAGACCCTTGACCTGAGCGTCAAGGACGGCAAATTTGTCGCCGGTGACGGTCTGGTCAGGGCGTTCGATGGCGGCGACGCCTGCGTCAGTGACTGGATAGCCAATCCTGCCGATTTCAGCAGAGGCAGCCGCGTGAACAGCATTACGGTCAGCGGTCAGGCCGACCAGCTGTACTTTCAGGGTCAGGACGCCCGCGACAGCTTCAAGAACCTGAGCGTGGCCGAGGCGCTGAATGCCACCTCCTCGGCCAAGCGCCTTGCCGACGGCGAACTGCGCGTAGACATCAACGTGCGCGGCCTGCCTACCCAGAAAGCCCGTGACGCCTACCTGCTGCGGATGAAAGGCCCCGGCGACAAGATGATCGCGCCCACCCGCAAAAGCTTTGTCAACGACTTTAAGCAAGACGGCGCTACCTGGAACGGCACGCTGGTGTTTTATTTCAGACCGCTCGACGCGGGCATCGGTGCAAGCGACAAAGCCGAGCTGCTGCTGCGTACCGAGGCCGACACCAGTTGTGCCTACGACATCACGCTGAATCTGGGAAGTTTTCAGTAGGTAGCCCAGCCATGCGGTAGCAGCCATACCGCTGCGGCTGAGCTAGGCAGAGGCTCATCTGGCGAATTGCCCTAGAATGTAAAGTGATGCCCGCTTTTCCCCTGCTCGCCGTGGATATCGGCAACACCACCACTGTCCTCGGTCTGGCCGACGAGTCGCTGAACCTGACCCACACCTGGCGGGTTCGTACCAACCGCGAGTCGTTGCCCGATGATCTGGCGCTGAAGCTGCACGGCCTGTTCACGCTGACCGGGGCACCGATTCCCCGAGCGGCCATCCTAAGTAACGTGGCCCCGCCGGTCGGCGAGAACTTCGCGCTGGCGCTCAAGCGGCATTTCATGATCGACGCTTTCAACGTGTCCGCCGCCAACCTGCCCGACGTGAGCGTGGAACTCGACAGTCCCGACGCTGTGGGCGCAGACCGCCTGTGTAACCTGTTCGGCGCGGAAAAATACATGGGGCACCACGAGTACGCCGTGGTCGTGGATTTCGGCACCTCGACCAACTTCGACGTGATCGGCAAGGGAAGGCGCTTTATGGGCGGTGTGCTGGCGACTGGGGCGCAGGTCAGCGCCGACGCCCTGTTTTCACGGGCGGCCAAACTGCCGCGCATCAACCTCGAAGCCCCGACCAGCGCCGTAGGTAGAAATACCGTGCACGCGCTTCAATCGGGGCTAGTCTTCGGATACGCCGAAATGGTCGACGGCCTGCTGCGCCGGATTCAGGCCGAGTTGCCGGATGAAGCGGTCAATATTGCCACTGGCGGCTTTTCGCGCACGGTGCAGGGCATCTGCCACGAAATCGACTACTACGATGAAACGCTAACCTTGCGCGGGCTGGTCGAACTGTGGGCGAGCCGTTAGAGCAGCCCACGTCCTTAGAGGCTGTCTGAGGCCCTAACCATGGGAAATGTTTTAGGCTTTAACGGTGGAACGCGCAGCTTACCCTAGCGA
>NZ_JAGLBG010000194.1 GCF_018260405.1 Deinococcus sp. | reverse complement strand
ATTCCCATGAAGCTCGTGGTACACGCTGCGAAGTAATTCAAGGTGAACCCGGAACCCCGTCCTAGTGGCGGGGTTTTTGCTGTATCTGGGCCTGCGCTAAAGTGGCCTATGCCGCTTGTCCAGCTTGCGTTCACCGACCCCCGCGCCGCCGAACTGATGAACGCCCAGCAATACGAATTGCGCGAACTCTACCGCGACACCGATGAACGCAGCGAGCCGTTCGGCCCCAGGATGCTAGCCGGGGAAGGCTGCGTGCTGTTGGCTTACGAGGAACGCAGCCAGCTGCTGGCCTGCGGAGCCATCAAGAAGCTGAGCGAGCACGAGGCCGAGATCAAGCGGATGTACACGGCCCCGGCGGCGCGTGGGCGCGGGCTGGGGCGCGAGGTGCTCGGTGGGTTGATCGAGCAGGGGCGGCGGCTGGGTTATGACCGACTGGTGCTCGAAACTGGTGACTTGCAGACGGCGGCGCTGGGCCTGTACGAGAGCGCGGGCTTTGTGAGGATTCCCAACTATGGATATTACGTCGGGGTTGACAACAGCCTGTGCTACGCGCTGAAGCTGTAGTCAGGCCGGGCAGAAGTTGAGCCACCAGGGGGCAGCGATACTCACGGGATTTCTCAGACTTTTGGGCCGCCCCTTTTCACCCCAGCCCGGTGCATAGACCAGCTTGTCGGTTCGCCACTCGACCCAGCCATGCCACTCGGGGCCGGGCCAGTAAAGTTTTCAGGGATGGGTAGTTCACGCAGCGCAGTTCCAGATATTCGTTCACCACGCGGGCATTCCCGAAATAACCGCCCCACCGCTGCATTCCCTGCGCCTGCGTGCCCGCCCAGCGCGTACCAGTTGGCCCAGACCAGGGCGTATGCGCGGGTGTGTCGGTGTGGCGAGGCCAGAAAAAGACGATCAGGAGAACAAGAAGGCTAGCGGGCAAAAGAGAATCGCAGGAAGTCATGCTTGGGAACACCCGCCTAACCAGTCGGGAGCGGGGATGATCGCCGGAAGCAGCCGTCTGGGCCGCGCCTCCTGCCCCTTGTACGGAACATAGACGACCTTGTCAGCCCGCCATTCTAGCCAGCCGTCCCACGCCGACCCCGCGCCAGGCCAGTAGTCCAGCCGCGTATTCAGGGAGGGCCGGGCCACGCAACGCAACTCCAGATATTCCTCCAGCAGTGTGTTCCTACCCAACTTCTCCATTCCCTGCAATTCTGTCCCTGCCCAGCGTGTTCCCGCAGGCCCCGGCCAAGGCACATGTGCAGGCGTACCGGTATGGTGGCTCAAGCCCATCAAAATCAGCGGGCCAGCCAGCAGCAGACCGAGCAGGCCCACCAGCAAAGCCAGCAGACCAAGCGTCAGACCTTGTTTGAAGCGCACAGACATAGCGCCAGCCTAAGCTCACAGCGGTGACGGCGCATCCTCCCATAGGTGTAGCCTATTCCCCATGCTCCTGAACTGCCAGGGCCGCGTCTCTTTGCCTGACACAGAGAATCAACTGGAGCGACCGGACAATGCCGAAGAGTGACAGCGGCCTGACAGTCGATCATTACCGTGGGTCATGTTGGGGCACTTCCCGGACACCATCTATGAGCCATTTTTAACAGGGAGAAAGCCTGATTCGGCGTTCCTGCCCGTGCTGATCCCAGGACAGGCGACTACGCTGTGGCTCGCGCCGCACGCCGCCGCACAGATTCGCCGCCGCACTGAAGGCCGGGGCGACCCGCACAGCACCCTGGTGTGGTCTGGGCAGACCGGCGGGCAGGGCCGGGTAGAAGTGACCTTGCCGCCCAGTGCGCCCCAGACCTACGACGGGCTGCTGTTCCGGGTGCTGTGGGAGG
>NZ_JAGLBG010000193.1 GCF_018260405.1 Deinococcus sp. | reverse complement strand
CCCGTGAACAGGGTTTCGGGCGCGAGGTGCAGCGCCGCATCATGCTGGGCACCTACGCGCTAAGCAGCGGCTATTATGACGCCTACTACAGCAAGGCCATGAAGGTGCGCCGCCTGATCGCCGGGCGCTTTGCCGCTGCGTTCGGGCAGTACGACGTGCTGGTAACGCCCACCAGCCCCTTCCCGGCCTTCAGGCGCGGCGAGAAGACCAGCGATCCGCTCGCCATGTACGCTGCCGACGTGGACACGGTCGCTATCAACCTCGCGGGAATTCCGGCCCTGAGCATCCCCGCCGGATTCGAGGAAGTAGGCGGCGTGCGCCTGCCGGTCGGCGTGCAGCTGATCGCCCCGGCGCTGAAAGACGAGCTGCTCATCAGCGTCGCGGGCGGTCTGGAGGGAATCGGAGCGGTCAAGCTGGCGAACCCTCAGCTTTAAGAGCCTGCCGGGTAACGCCTGCATCATCGCCCCGAGTGAAACGAGTGAAAAAGAAAGAGCAGGACGTAGAATGAAGGGGGTGGCGGTGTTTTTCCGAGGTGCCCATCATTAGGAGAACTGCTCTAACCGGAGTGCGTATTACACTCCCGGACAGGGGAAAGGCTGCGGGTTTCGATAAGCCGATTTAGGCGCTCCTCACCCGGTTGTGCGGCGGCGGTTTCAGACTGCAAGTATGCTCGATAACATTCTGAATACCGTAAAACGCAGCGCCGAGCGTGTGCAGCGCCGTGGCGAGGAAGTGGCGCAGGTGGCCCGCCTGAAAATGGAAGTCTTTCAGCTGACCCGTGAACTCGACGGTCACTACGCGCGGTTGGGCCGGGCTTACCATGCCGGGGCCGAGCTTGACCTGCTTCAGGGCGTGCGCGAGGATATTCGCCGCACTGAAGAAGACATCCGCGCCCGCGAACGCCTGATCGACGAACTGGGTGTCACGCCCGATGAGGCGGCGGGCCACGAGCAACCGGAGCAGTCTCAGTCTCAGCCGGGAAACTCGGCTCAAATCCTGCCCGGCGTTCCCCAGGTTCAGACTTCCGGTGCAGCCACCCCGCCCAGCAACTTCCCGGCGGCGACGACCGGAATGCCGCTGGTCACACCACCCAACAGCACCCTGAGCAACAGCCCACAGTTTACCGGGCAGCCTGGCGACGCGAATTCGGCCCCTCACGAGGACTCCTGAACTTCGGCCAGTCGCCAGCCCGTCACGCCAGGTGCGGCAGGCCGTATGAAACCGGCCCCAGCAGCTTTCCTCACCGCCGGGGCCGGTTTTACTGTGGTTCAGAGGTCGCGGCGGCTAAAGCGCCACATGGCCGCCGCAACGGCCAGCGCTGTGAGGGCAACACTCCACACGATCATGCCCGGAGTCATGGCCTCGGTGCCGAAAAACGGATTGGCCCCCCGGGTCGCTTCCCCAAGCTGGCGCAGAATGGGAGGCTGCAAATAGTAACTGGCCCCCAGCCACAGCGAATTGGTCGGCATCAGGATATTGGCGGCGCGGCCCAGCGTGGTCAATGTGGGCGTATCGGAAAAGGCCCCGATGGTGCTCAGGATGCCCCCGGTAAATCCCGCGCCGTACAGCACGAACACGCCGATGCCGTTGGCAAGGGTGCTAAACAGGGTGCTGCCCAGTACCGTCAGCGCCGTAAGCAGAGCCACCGCCAGCAGCAGTAAAAGGACGGCGGGCAACCCGGCGGGCGGCACGTATCCCGTAATGGCGTACACGCCCCCCAGCAAAGCGACGGACAGCAGCAGCACGTATCCGACATTGACCAGCGTAAAGCCCATCCAGCGACCCAGCACCAACCCGGCGCGGCTGACCGGGCGGGCGATGATGCTCTGCATAACGCCGCTTTCCAGGTCGCCGCTGATGGCCCCAACGGTAGAAAGCACCGCCATCAGCGAGCC
>NZ_JAGLBG010000192.1 GCF_018260405.1 Deinococcus sp. | reverse complement strand
CTTCGGGTGGGCCGAGGATTGAAACAACCGTGGTCAGTTGAGCAAGTAAGGCGGTGACCTGTGTTTCGGTCTTCCTTCGGGTGGGCCGAGGATTGAAACAGCACTACAGCAGGGGGCGGAGTCAGCATAATCGTTTCGGTCTTCCTTCGGGTGGGCCGAGGATTGAAACAGAACCACGACGCTAACCCTTTCGATACCCCCCGCCGTTTCGGTCTTCCTTCGGGTGGGCCGAGGATTGAAACACTACCGCCCGAACCTTGGTAGGTAAGAAGGGGTATTAGTTTCGGTCTTCCTTCGGGTGGGCCGAGGATTGAAACTACGAGGTCAGGCAGGTGAAACACGTCCACGAAGTCGTGTTTCGGTCTTCCTTCGGGTGGGCCGAGGATTGAAACTTGCTGATGTCCGAAAGGCTGGAAATGGCCGAGCGCGTTTCGGTCTTCCTTCGGGTGGGCCGAGGATTGAAACTGGCATCGTCGTCGTCACTCTGAGCTGCGTCGTGTTTCGGTCTTCCTTCGGGTGGGCCGAGGATTGAAACCACGGTGAAGCCACCCCCACCCCGCCCCAGACCCCGGTTTCGGTCTTCCTTCGGGTGGGCCGAGGATTGAAACTTTTGGGCGAGTCAATGCCTCACCTCCCTGTACACTGGTTTCGGTCTTCCTTCGGGTGGGCCGAGGATTGAAACCCCCAAACCGACAAGCCCCTGCTACTCAGGCAGGGGGTTTCGGTCTTCCTTCGGGTGGGCCGAGGATTGAAACAGTTTGAGAGGTATGCAGACTGTCAGGGCTTAGTTTCGGTCTTCCTTCGGGTGGGCCGAGGATTGAAACGCCGCGTCAAGGGTAATCGTTTGGCCCGCCTTCGCCTTGTTTCGGTCTTCCTTCGGGTGGGCCGAGGATTGAAACTGGACAGGGATGAAGGAGAGGTGAGTCGCAGCCGTTTCGGTCTTCCTTCGGGTGGGCCGAGGATTGAAACGGCATCATATCCCGGCTCAAACTTCCAACCTAAAAGTTTCGGTCTTCCTTCGGGTGGGCCGAGGATTGAAACTTTTGGGGCGGAATATAACGGGCCGCAAAAGGGTTTCGGTCTTCCTTCGGGTGGGCCGAGGATTGAAACAGGCTATCACCGGGCAGGCCAAAGCCCAGATCACGGCGTTTGCTGCCGACATGAAGAAGCAGGTTTCGGTCTTCCTTCGGGTGGGCCGAGGATTGAAACGCCTGCTGTCCGCAGCGGTTCGACCAGGTAGGTGGGTTTCGGTCTTCCTTCGGGTGGGCCGAGGATTGAAACGTAATCCTCAGAGGTTTCTATGACCCTGACCACGGGTTTCGGTCTTCCTTCGGGTGGGCCGAGGATTGAAACTTCCCGCTAGCATTTCCCTGCTTCTTTGTCAACCCCCGCGTTTCGGTCTTCCTTCGGGTGGGCCGAGGATTGAAACCATTTGGTGGAAGTGCGTAGCAGCGCCTGGGTTGGCGTTTCGGTCTTCCTTCGGGTGGGCCGAGGATTGAAACGGGTGTACTAGCTCAGAACGACAGATCGGAGGAGTTTCGGTCTTCCTTCGGGTGGGCCGAGGATTGAAACCCAGGGTTCCTGGACTTGCGGCCCCAGCATCATCGTTTCGGTCTTCCTTCGGGTGGGCCGAGGATTGAAACTGCCCCGCGCTGGCGGCAGTTGGAGCAAGTTGATTGTTTCGGTCTTCCTTCGGGTGGGCCGAGGATTGAAACTCAAGCGCAAAGACGCTGCGCTCCCAGCTAGGTTTCGGTCTTCCTTCGGGTGGGCCGAGGATTGAAACCTAGAGCGTCTAGGCCATCAGCAAGCGCCGGAATACGTTTCGGTCTTCCTTCGGGTGGGCCGAGGATTGAAACTTCGCGGCGCGTGTGGCGAAGATGCGGGCTTGTTTCGGTC
>NZ_JAGLBG010000191.1 GCF_018260405.1 Deinococcus sp. | reverse complement strand
CTGGCGCTTGTTTTTAGGATCGGCAGGAATGACCAGTTCGAAAGTTCCTTGAATGGGCTGTGCAGCCAAGTCGGCAAAGAGCTTCCCTGTTGGACAGGACTCGGTGACAGCTATACGCCGGTCTTGTTTCGCTCGGGTGAGCATGTCGTGGGCTGAGCCGATACGTTTCCAGAGGGCGAAAATGTCGCCCTCACGGTCATTGATGAACGTGATGCGCTGAGCTAGAGATTGTGGTGCAGCTTCAACACGGTCAACGACCTCGAACCACTTGTTGGCCTCACTCTCCTGTCGGTCTTGACATCCACCTTTGCGCGTCCAGACGCGCAACGCTGGGCAGCCAAGTATTTGGCCCTAATGTGGTTCGAGGGCTACAGCATGGTGGATGAAAAACCCCAGGTCGATGTTATTACCAGTGACTCCGAGTCCTCGACCCTGATGATAGTGGCGTCGAGAGTGCAAATTGATTTCAGAAGTATCGCTGATGACGAGCAAATGTTTGTGTTGAACGGACTGAAGGTAATGATGGGTTTCCTGAACGATGCCAGCGGTTAACTGGTCAAGGTGAACTGCTGGATTAGCAAGGAAGCGGCTAAAGGCCGCTCCTTCAGCACGGTTCCGGGCAAGTTGCTTGACGGTAGCGTCCGGAAGTGCCGCCAAGCTCTCAAAAAGATGTGTGGCACGCTTGTTCAGGCGAAGATCGCGGAAAGAGCAAGAAGGCGTACGGGGTAGAGAGGAGGAGGGGCAAGACATGACCCCTACAGATTAGAAAAATGTGTGCGTTAGTCAGCCCACGCAAGGAGGGAGGAGCTAAAGCCGCTGCCGCTGCTCAGTCGCTTCCGGCCACCAGTAAAGCCCCGAACAGGGCCAGGTTCTTGAGGAACTGGGTCTGCTGGTGCTGGCGTTCGCTTCCCTTCTTGTCCCAGAAGGGGTGGCCGATCACGCTGGTCGGAATCAGACTGGCGGCCAGCGCGGTGCTGGTGATACGCGGGGCGATGCCCAGGGCCAGCAGCACTCCGGCGGCGGCCATGATGCCGCTGTTGGCCTTGACCGCCAGTTCGGGCTGAGGAATTTCGGCGCCGCGAGCTGCCCGCACGATGGGGTCGGGGTTTTGCAGGTGATCTACGCCGCTCTTGATGAAAATGGTAGCCAGCAGGGCACGTCCCAGAACTTTACTCACGCTCATGTATTGCCTCCTTGAAGTGTGGCTGAAAGTCTAGCGCAGTGCCGGAATCCAGCGCCGCCCTGTCTGGAAGCTGCGCCATTGGGCCGTCGCGATCCATAAACACCATTTGCCCGTTTTCTTGAATCCGGCCAAAAAAGACCGTTCAGCACATCAATCTCAGGGCGTTAAGGGACCATAAACCGGTGTGCGCCCCCGTTCATAACCCAGGCCTCTACGATAAACACAACAAATTTCTGGCACGGTCCCGGCAGTCTCTGGTGAGCAAACGACTGCCGCACCGTTTTACCGGTCAGGGCCATTTAGGAGATGAATCACTCGTCATGGAACAACGCATTTTGCTCATCGAAGACAATCCGGATATCACCCGCGTCGTGCAGTACGAACTTGAGCAGGCCGGTTACCGGGTCATCACGGCTCCCGACGGCATTACCGGCCTGACGAGCGCCAGGGAAAACAACCCTGATCTGGTGATTCTGGATCTGGGTCTGCCCGATTTCGACGGCGCGGAGATTGCCCGGCGGCTACGCAAGACCAGCAGCGTGCCGATCATCATTCTGACGGCGATGGACGCGGTCGACCGCAAAGTCAACCTGCTGGAAGCCGGGGCCGACGACTACATGACCAAACCCTTCCACTCGGAGGAACTGGTCGCCCGTGTCAAGGTGCAGTTGCGCCACCAGCAGCACGGCGAGGTCATCGTGATCGGCGGCCTCGA
>NZ_JAGLBG010000190.1 GCF_018260405.1 Deinococcus sp. | reverse complement strand
TATCCATTTGGACTGGCTTAGTTGACGTTTTTCGTGGCGTCTTACCCAAACTCGACTTCTCGTGCTGAGCAGTTACGGCAGTTGAACGACAGTTCGCCCGGACGCCCCGGCACGCTGAAGCCCTGAAAGTAATCGCCGTCGCGCTCTTGCAGCACGCCCGCTGCGACCGCCTGGCGGAACAGCGGTTCCAGGCTCGACTTGCGGCCCCAGACCATCCAGAAATGCAGAAAATCCGCAGACTCCTGCCACTGCCCGTTCTCGCTCAGGAAGGCGGCCAGCCGTGCCGTATCGACTCCGGCCAGCGTAAAGCGCAGGCTCATGGCCTGATGCACCCCATCGTTATCGCCCGCGTGAAAAGGGACGCCCGCTGCCGCTGCCACATCCGCGTCTCCGGCGGCGTCGATAAAGGCGCGGGCGCGTAGGGCTTGCAGGCCGCCTTTGTTGTGGATGACAAGGGCCGAGAGGGACGCGGCGGGCGGTGCACCGTGCGCGGCGTCCTGGCCTTGTGCCCTGTGCCCTGTACCCCCGTGTCCTGTGCCCCCGCGCCCTGGGCCATCTGCCATCACCGGAGCGACGACCCCCGTGTGATACAGCACCTCTCCGCCCGCTTCCAGCAGCATATGCTCCAGCACGAATTTTAGGCCCTCGGGGTTGAACCAGTTGTCGTTGCCCCCTGGCCCGATAGCCCCGTCGCCGCGTCCGCGCAGGCGGTGTTTGAGTTCGTCGGTCAGGCCACGGTTGTTGTTTTCGCCTGAGGAACTGTTACGCATCAGCGGCGTGACCCAGGCGTTGGTGCCTGTGCCCCCCAGACTGCCCTGCGCCTCGACCACCAGCACCCGCGCCCCGGCTCTGGCCGCGGCAATTCCGGCGATGGCGCCAGCCGTACCGCCTCCAGCCACGATCACGTCCCAATCACGTTCGACAGTCGTATACGAAAGGGTCATTGAATGCTGATTTTTCCCCAGGAGGTGCCGCTGACCAAGACCTCAAACAGATTATTCCGTGCGGGACTTCCTGGGTCGGTATAAGGGACTTTTTGCCAGCGAATATCTGCGGTGCAGACTATGCCGGGTTTTTCGGAATTTGTGCCAATGGCTCTCAGGTTCAGTTGACTGGCTGTACGGGAGACGACTTCAAGTCGGTTAAAACTGATACATCCCCCCACGATGACTTCGACGGTGATGTCAAGAGGCGCAGTGGCCTGAGCCTGCTGAGGCAACTCGACAGATTTGACTCCCAGCACCACTTCGGAGTTTTTGTTGGGTTCGGTGACCGGATCTGAGTTGCACGCCACCAGTCCAAGGATAAGGATGGACACCAGGCCAATCGATAGTTTTCGCATACGGATATTATGGGCTACCGCCTCACCCCTTGACCGCCCCCTCAAGCCCTTTCATAAAGTACTTTTGCCCGAAGGCGAACACGACCAAAATGGGAATGATCGTGATGACCGCGCCCGCCATTACTGCGCGGCTGTTGGTGCTAAAGGTTCCGGACAGTTCCAGCAGCCCCGCCGAGAGCGGCAGCATATTTTTGTCCGGCAGCATGATCCTGGCCCACAGAAAGCTGTTCCAGTACGCCACGAATTCCAGAATGGCGAACGCGGCGATGGTCGGCATAGACAGCGGTAGCATGATGCGCCGCCAGATGGTCAGTTCGCTGGCTCCGTCAATGCGGGCGGCTTCCAGCAGTTCACCCGGAATACTCAGGTAAGACTGCCGGATCAGGAACAGGCCCACGATGCTAGCAATGGTTGGCAGCACCACGGCCATGTACTGCCGTACCGTGTCGAGCACGGGGTTGCTCTGATCCAGCAGGTGCAGTTTGATGGTCGTGATGTAGTTGACGATCAACCCCGACTCGTTGGGCAGCACCATCAGCGCCAGAATCGCGTAGAAGATCAGGTCGCGGCCCGGAAAACGCATCTTGGC
>NZ_JAGLBG010000018.1 GCF_018260405.1 Deinococcus sp. | reverse complement strand
TGCTCCAGCGATTGTGCGCCTGATGAAGAGGGCAGCATGGATACTCCGACGATATGGGCCTCAGACAGCCTCTAAGGGTGTGCTTGCCTGCCGGATAGTCCACCGTAACGCCGGTGCTGAGGCTTTCGCCCACTCGCCAGACCTGTGGCGGAAAATTGACGTTCCAGCAGGTGTCGTATTGCTGGGGCTTCAGGGCGCCCTGCTCCTTACCGGGGTAGTCCAGAAAGTCGATTCCGAAGGGGCGCGGGCAGGAATTTTCGAGCAGCAGCGCATTCGGCCCCATGTTAAGCAGGCTGACGGTCAGCAGGTGGCCCTGCAATTCGGCGGAGGCGTGAAGCTGGGTTTCCGGGGCGCGGCTCACCGACGGCGCACAGGAGACGAACAGACCCAGCGTGAGGGCACAGAGCACAGTTTGACGCATGGGGCTGATCTTAGCTGCGCCGTATGTGAGCCGGGTTATTTGCGGGTTTCGCCGTTCCCCAGCACGACCCATTTGCTGGTGGTCAGTTCGCGCAGGCCCATCGGCCCCCGGGCGTGCAGCTTCTGCGTGCTGATGGCGACCTCGGCCCCCAGCCCCAGATGCCCGCCGTCGTTGAAGCGCGGGCTGGCATTGACCATTACGGCGGCGCTGTCGACGTCCTGCACGAAGCGCCTCGCCTGGGCGTCGTCGCGGGTCAGGATAACGTCGGTGTGGCCGCCACGCTCGGCAATAAAGTCCAGCGCTTCTTCCAGGCCGCCGACCACCTTGACACTGGCCGTCAGTGCCAGGAATTCGGTGCCGTAATCGCTGTCCTGGGCAGTTTGGGCGCTTAGGCCCGCCGCTTGCAAAACGCTTACGCTCTCAGCGTCGGCCCGCACGCTCACTCCGTTTTCCAGTAGTGGGCGCAGCAGTTCAGGCAGGGCAGGCAGCGCTTCCCGGCCCACCAGCAGAGTGTCCAGCGCGTTGCAGGCACTCGGCTTTTGCATCTTGGCGTTCTGAATGATTCGCGCCGCTGTCTGAACGTCCTCTGGCGTGCGCGTAAAGCTGGCGTCCACGTAGAGATGCACCACGCCGATGCCCCCCACTATCACGGGTACGGTGGCGTTTTCGACGCAGTAGCGGTGCAGCCCTGCCCCGCCACGCGGAATAATCGCGTCGACGCAGTCGTCGAGCTTGAGGAGTTCCAGCATCCGCTCACGCGCCGGGTCGCGGATCACCTGCACGGCGTCTGTCGGCAGCTTCTGTGCCCCAAGAGCGGCCTGAATCGCGTTTTCCAGGGCCGCGTTGCTGTTCACAGTTTCCTTGCCGCCGCGCAGAATGACCGCGTTGCCGCTCATCAGGGCCAGCACCGCCGTGTCCACGGTCACGTTGGGGCGGCTCTCGTAAATCACGCCCAGCACGCCCAACGGCACGCGCCTCTGGCTTACGCGGATGCCACTGGGCAGCATTTTTTCCTCGGTCTGTTCCCCCACCGGGTCGGGCAGCCCGGCTACCGCCCCGACATCCGAAGCGATGGCCTCCAGCGACCCCGCACTCAGGCGCAGGCGGTCGACCATGTGTGCGGGCAAGCCACCTGCCTCAGCCGCTGCCACATCGCGGGCGTTCGCAGCCAGAATGTTGTCCTGACGCGCACGCAGCTCGGCAGCAATGGCCCGCAGCGCCGCCGCCTTCTGTGCGGTAGGCAGTGAACGCAGCACCCGCGCCGCACTTTTGGCCCGCAGGCCCATCTCCCGCACGCTGCTTGCGTGGGTGGTGTTATGGGTCGCCGGGTCAGTTGCCGCACTGTTCATTCACTGAGGGTAACAGGTTGTGCCCCTACACAGGCAAGTCCGGGCTGAACCTCAGTAGGTGACAGCTTCCGTTTGACCTCGTCTGGGAGGATAAAATCGACAAAATCCGCTGCCCAGCAGACTGCCGCACTGACCCAGCACGTCAAAGCAAACGCGAGGCACCTCCGCGTCGATACCCTTGAGCGCCTAACCGACGCGCTTAGGCCGAGTGGCTCACTCTACGCCCAGAACCCGTTTTGCTGCTGCTCGCCCTGCGGGGCAACTCTACGGGGCAACTCTACAGGGCAACTCTGCGGGGCCGTCCGTATTCAGTCCTTGACCAGTTCCACGCCTGACAGCTCGCTTATCGGCAGGCCCCATTGGTTCATGGCGGCAAAGAAGGGGTCGGGGTCAAGTTGCTCCACGTTCCACACGCCGGGCTGCTTCCACACGCCCTGAAGCATCAGCATCGCGCCAATCATGGCAGGCACGCCAGTGGTGTAGCTCACACCCTGCGCCTGCACCTCGCGGTAGCACTCGGCATGGTCTTTGACGTTGTACACGAAATGAACCTTGAGCTGGCCGTCGCGCCCGATTCCTTTGGCCTGCACGCCGATGCAAGTCTGCCCGGTGTAGTTGGCGGCGAGGCTTTCGGGCGCGGGCAGCACGGCTTTGAGGAACTCAATGGGTGCAATCTGCTGGCCCCGGAACTCAATCGGCTCGATGCTGGTCATACCGATACCTTCAAGCACATTCAGGTGCTTGATGTAGCTTTCGCCGAAGGTCATCCAGAAGCGGGCGCGTCTGATGGTGGGAAAGTGCTTGACGATAGATTCCAGTTCCTCGTGGTACAGTACGAAGCTCTTGCGGGTCGCCACGTTGGGATAATAGATGTCCTGGGCGATTTCCAGCGGATGAGTTTCCACCCAGCGCCCATCTTGCCAGTAGCGCCCATTGGCAGTGATTTCGCGGATGTTGATTTCGGGGTTGAAGTTGGTCGCAAACGCCTTGCCGTGGTTGCCATTGTTGCAGTCCACGATATCCAGGTAGTGGATTTCCTTGAAGTGGTGCTTGGCATGATGCGCGGTCATGGCCTGGGTCGCGCCGGGGTCAAAGCCACAGCCCAGCAGCGCCATAAGGCCCTTTTCCTTAAATTTGTCCTGATAGGCCCACTGCCAGGAGTACTCGAACTTGGCGACGTCCTTGGGTTCGTAGTTGGCGGTGTCGAGGTAATGCACGCCGGTTTCCAGGCAGGCGTCCATGATGGTCAAGTCCTGGTAGGGCAGCGCGAGGTTAATGACCATCTCGGGCCTAAAGTCGTTAATCAGTTTGACCAGCGCAGGCACGTTGTCGGCGTCCACGGTTGCGGTGCTGAATTTGCATTTGCTCTGCGGAAAGTACTGGTGAATCTCGGCCACGATCTTGTCGGCCTTGCTGACGGTGCGGGTGGCAATCAGGACCTCGCTGAAAACCGCGTCATTCTGGGCGCACTTTTTGGCGGTGACGCCCGCGACGCCCCCGGCTCCGATGATGATGACTTTGCTCATAGGGGCAGTCTACCGGGTCGGGGTCAGGCGGTGGTAAGCGGGCGCGGCACAATGGAAGGATGAAACGCGCCGGGCAAGGTAACGGATTTAGAGTGCCCGTCTCTCAAGCCTTTGCCCGCCGACGGCCCGGTGCTGCGGCTCTTGCCCGCCGACGGGCGCAGCTTTGAAGTAGGTCTGCACAATCTTTAACCTGAGCGCCTTAACCTGAGTGCATGACCCTTTCCCCCGACCTGCCCCAGCGCGCGGCGACGCCCGAGGAGCGCCGCCGCGCCGGGCGAATGTTCTGGTTGATTCTGCTGCTCTTTCCGATGGTCGTGGGCACCATGCTTGCCTACCTGAGCGTTAGGGGGCGGCAGGTGCGCGATTACGGTCAGGCCGTGGTACAGGAAGTCGCCACCCGCGCCACGCCTCTCCAGGGCCGAGTGCCCTGCCATGAGGTCGCCAGTGCCAAAGCCCCCGCTTCGGTAAAATCCTGTGAGGCCGAGCGACTTTCTGGGGGTAAGGTGACTGTGACCATCCAGACCAGTGGGGGCCAGAAGTACCAGTTACACAACGCGAGATAACGCGGACGGGCCAGACTACGCAGAACGGAGACGCCACTTGTGCCCGGCGCTCCCCTATTCTGGGGAGGATGCGCCGCCTGCTTCTTGCCTGCCTGCTGGTCTTGTCCTCCTGCGCTCCCAGTGTGCTGGGTGCCAGGGGGTGGGATTTCAGGGCCCTACGAACAAATGCACAGGTCAGGCTGGTCGACAGCAAGGATTTCGGCTTTTGCTCGGCCAAAATGGTCGGTTGCACGGCCCCGCTGGGCCAGGGCTGCGTAATTATGCTCGACCAGACCTACTTTCTGAACGGTACGCCGACCCAGAAAACGCTGCTGCTGGCGCACGAATTCGGGCACTGTCTCGACGGTTCACGGCTGCTTTATTCGCACAACCATGTCGGGGACAGCGGCAAAGTGTACGGGCCGTACTACCGCCCGGCAGTCGAGGGCTTTGCCGAAGCCTACGCCCGCGCCTACCTCAAGGCGTGTGGCACCAATCTCGCGCTGCTGGGCTGGGAAACAGCGCCCCAAGACCGGGGAGCGGCCTGCGAATTACCCGACCCTAAAGCCGTGAGGGTGCAGCCGGAGGAACGGTAAAAGCAGCTGGAAAAGGCTGCGATCAATGGTTCGGACACTTCCAAAATCCTGCCTTGCAAAGTGCGACCCGCACTAGGTCTGGCTGTTCCCTTGACCACCCGGTAGGGCGGTACAACTGTCTGAACCATTGCCGATGCGGGCTTGAACTTTACTTCGCGTCTGTGGGAAAACCAGGAACCGTTCTACTTCGCAGGTTCGCGCCGTTTAAATCCGCAGGTGCTTTTCCAGCACTCAAACTTTCTGCTGCCCCCCGGCTCAACGCCGTTTCTTGACGTTCCAGCGTTCCTCGCCAACGCCGCTGCGGGCATTGGCGGCCCGCGCCATGATGAACAGCAGGTCGGAGACGCGGTTGAGGTAAACCTGGGTCTGCGGGTTGGCCGGTTCGACTTCCAGCAGACGGATCACGTCGCGTTCAGCCCGCCGCGCCACTGTCCGGGCAATATGCAGCGCCGCCGCCACGGGTGTTCCCCCCGGATGAATGAAGCCGGTAAAAGCCGGGGCTTCAGCCTGATAGCGGTCGATCATGGCTTCAAGGTGGCTAATGTCTTGCTCGTCGAGGCGACTGAGGTTCTTTTCATAGGGGCCTCCGGAGCGGGTCGCCAGATCGGCCCCCAGATCGAACAGGGCATTTTGCAGGTATTCGAGGTCAGCTTCGAGGGCCGCATCGGTTGGCTGGCTCTGCACGTTGTGGGCGCGGGCCAGGCCCAGTGCGCTGTTCAGTTCGTCCACCGTGCCGTAAGCCTCCACGCGGGGGTGGGCCTTGCTGACCCGGTCCGCGCCGTAGAGTCCGGTGGTGCCGCCGTCGCCTGTTCTGGTGTAAAGCTTCATGGGTACAGGGTAATGGTTAAGTACCTGTAACATTACGGAGCGCGAAGCGAGAGGGCTAACGCAGATTGGCCTGTTAGGGCAGTTCGCAGCCACAGTTGCGCGTATCCGAGGAAAGCGCCCGAATCCGCTCTGCGAGTCCGCTCGGATTAAATCCAAAACTGCCCAGTTCAATCGGAACTCGTAGGAGGCAGCCAAAGCAAAAGTGCGGGGCTTCAGCCGTAGCCCAACAGCCATAGCCAAAGCCCCTGCGTCTCGTCTCGCCTCTATCTGCCAGTCTGCTCGGTCAGGGTCCGCAGGCTGTCGGCCAGGCTGGGCAGCAGCGCGGCGGGGTTATATCGCCACGTCCAGTTGTGGTCACCGGTGGTTCCGGGCAGATTCATGCGGTACTCGCTGCCCAGGTTCAGGACGTCTTGAAGTGGTACCACAGCTAGGGCTGCGCGGCTCTCGAAGGCCATGCGCATCAGCTGCCCGGCAAAGCTTTCCTCGCTGGGTGCGCTATGGGTATACACCCGGAAATTGTGGCGCTCGCTTTCCTCAGCGTTGGCCCACCAGCCACGGGTCGTGTCGTTGTCGTGGGTGCCGGTATACACCACCTGATTAACGCGCAGGTTTTCCGGCAGGAAGTCGTTGACGCGAAAGTCTCCGCCGCCGAAAGCAAATTGCAGCACCGCCATGCCTGGAAAGTTGAAGTCGTCGCGCAGTTTCTCGACATCCGGCGTAATGACCCCAAGATCCTCGGCAATGATCGGCAGGACGCCTAGCGCGTCACGCACCGCCGTGAACATCTCGTGGCCCAGCGCCGGAACCCACTGGCCCTGAATGGCCGTTTCGGCAGGGAACGGAATCTCCCAGGAGGCCGCGAACCCCCGGAAGTGGTCGATGCGAATCACGTCGTACAGTTGCAGGCTGCTCTGGAAGCGCTTAATCCACCACGCGAAGCCGCCCTGCTGCATTTTTTGCCAGTTATAGAGCGGGTTGCCCCACAGCTGTCCGGTTTCGCTAAAGTAGTCCGGCGGCACGCCCGCGACCACCGTGGGCTGGCCCTGGTCGTCGAAGTAGAACTGGTCGCGGTTGGCCCAGGCATCGCTGCTATCCATCGCCACGAAAATGGGAATGTCACCGATCACCTGAACGCCGTGCTGGTGAGCATATTCACGGATAGCACTCCACTGGCGGAAAAACAGGAACTGCGCGAACTGAACGCGGTCGATGGCGCTGGCAAGGCGTTCGCGTGCTGCGGCCAGGGCCGCCGGGTCGCGGTCGCGTGTGCCAGTGTCCCAGGCATTCCAGGATAGACCACCGTGCGCCGCCTTGAGCGCCATGAACAGCGCGTAATCTTCCAGCCAGTCGTGCTCGGCGGTCTTGAAGCGTTCAAACTCGCTCTGAAGGTCATTGTGACCGTCGAAGGCAAACTTGGCGTAAGCCCGGTCGAGCATCTGATTGCGCCAGATGAACTGCGCACCGAAATCCACCTTGAACGGGTCGAAGGCGGGCATAGCCACGAAGTCAGAGTCCTGAAGCAGCCCCTCTTCCTTGAGGGTGTTCAGGTCGATCAGGTAAGGGTTACCGGCAAAAGCGCTGAACGACTGGTAGGGGCTGTCGCCGTAGCCAGTCGGCCCCAGCGGCATAACCTGCCAGTATTTTTGCCCAGCCAGCGCCAGCCAGTCGATAAAATGCCGCGCCTGCGCCCCCAGCTCGCCTATGCCGTACGCCCCCGGCAGACTGGTGGGGTGCAACAGCACGCCGCTCGCACGTTCTAAGTTCATAATCATCCTCCAGCCTGGAACTGCTTCCAAGAACTGGGACAAGTGTAGCGAAGTTCATTTGCCCGTACTCGAATTGCCCAGACTTTATGGCTCTGTTATGCCGGGAGTTCGGGGCACAGTGGCCCAGGCCTTTGCAAAGAATTTTCTCTAAAGTTGTCCCAAAGCAGTGGGCATCAAGAGGCCACCTTGTTAGTGACTTTTGAGGTCGAGCGGGCAGGCCCGGTTCAATCGGCAGGCCGTATGAGAGCAGTTCCGCGAAATGAAGGGCACGTCGGAAAAACACCGCCGCCCCTTCATCCTACGTCCTGCTTTTCACTCGTTGCACTCGGCAAAAAGATGGTCAAAAGAGCACCATCTTTTTACAAAATGCTCTAGCTCGTCGTCAGTAGAACACGTAGCCTTTGGGCACCACCACCACGCCGCTTTCAGTGACGGTAAAGCCGCGTGCGCGGTCCTCCTCGGGGTTGAGGCCGATCTGGGTGCCGGGCGGAATATTCACATCTTTATCGACGATCACGCGCTTGAGGTGAGCATGCCGCCCCACTTCCACGTCGTCGAACAAGACGCTGCTTTCGATCAGTGAGTAAGAGTGCGCCCGTACGTTACGCGCGAGTACACTGTCGCGCACGGTGCCGCCGCTGATGATGACGCCCCCGGCCATCACCGAATTGAAGGCCTGCCCCTTGCGGCCCTCACTTTCGTGTACGAATTTGGAAGGCGGCGAGAACTCGCTGCTGGTTCGTAGCGGCCACTCGGGGTTGTACAGGTCGAAAGTCGGATTGACGCTGACCAGATCCATGTTTGCCTCGTAGTAAGCGTCGAGGGTGCCCACGTCCTTCCAGTACAGGTTGGGGCCGCTCTGACCAGGAACCGGGTTCTTGTGAAAGTCGTATGCCTGCACCTGATAGCCGTCGGCCAGGGCGCGGGGCAGCACGTCGCTGCCGAAGTCGAAGCCTTCTTGATTGTTGCTGATGCTGGCTTCGAGCAGCTCTTCCAGGGCGCGGCGCGAGAAGATGTAGTTCCCCATGCTGGTGAGGCTGGTGTCGGGGTCGCTGGGCAGGCCGGGCGGGTCCTTGGGCTTTTCGAGGAATTCGGTCACGCGCCAGTGCTCGTCGACCTGCATCACGCCAAAGCGGTGGGCCTCGGTGCGCGGCATAGGGTAGGCGGCGATGCTGATATCGGCCCGCGACTCGATGTGCTTTTCGAGCATGTGTTCGACGTTCATCTTGTAGATGTGGTCGCCGCTGAAGATCGCCACATAGTCGGCCTCGTAGTTCTCGATCAGGTGCATGTTCTGGTAGACCGCGTCGGCGGTGCCACGGTACCAGGCGTTGCCGAGTTCCTCGAAGCGGTACATCTGGGCGGGCACCAGCGTAATGAAATAGTCGCTCAGGAAGGTGCCGAAGCGCCAGGAGCGCTGGATATGTTCGGTCAGGCTCTGGGCCTTGTACTGGGTCAGCACGTAGATGCTGAACATGCCCGAGTTCATGAAGTTGTTGATGGCGAAATCGATAATGCGGTATTTGCTGCCGAACGGCACGGCGGGCTTGGAGCGCCTCTGGGTGAGCGGCGCGAGGCGCGAGCCCTGGCCGCCAGCGAGAATCATTCCTAGGATACGGGGTTTCATAACCTACCTCCAGCTAAACGAAGCCTTGAATACTCCAATGATGCAGAGTAGGTCCTGCTCATCATTTGATCCGTGTCTCACTCTACCCGCACTCGGGCGTGCCGGGTTCAGCGCGAGGTTAGGCAGCTGCCGACGCGCTCCCAAAGCATGAGACGGTATCTACCCGGCCCCAGCCGCCCTTTTGGCCGATCAGCACGCAAGAAGCCGAGTGGGGTCGGCCCGGTTCTGCTTCCCGTGCCGCGCCCCTGTATTTGAACAGTGTTAAGAAAAAGAAGCCGTCGCCGAAGCCACAAACTGTTCCAGGGCGCTGCTGGCCTGCGGCGGCGCTTGCACGGTGGCCCCCAACTGCTGGCGCGTCCACGTCAACTGGCGCTTGGCGTATTGCCGGGTCGCCAGCGCGATTTGTCCGGCGGCCAGTTCGGTGCTAAGGGTGCCCTGGGCCACTGCCAGCGCGTCGGCGTAGCCCAGCGCCTGCCAGACGGTCGGGCGCGGCAAACGCTCAGGCGGCACCTGCGCGGCCAACCACTGGGCTTCCTGCGGCCAGCCTGCCCCCAGCATGGCCCCGGTGCGCTGCCGGATACGCTCCTCTAGCACGGACAGTTCCGGCGAAAAGGCAAACACCCGGTAGGTGAAAGCGGGCCTGGTGTACCCGAACTCCCCCGGAAACTTTCCGGTCTGGCGGTGAACCTCCAGGGCGCGGATCACCCGGCGCGGGTTGCGCTCCATGCGGGCAGCCTCCGCCGGGTTTACGGCAGCGATCTCTTCCAGCAGGGCGTCTAGGCCCCTCGCCCGCAACTCAGCCTCGATGGGGGCCTGGGCAGCGCGGTCTGCGGGCGGGGTCAGGGGCAAGCCACGGGTCAGGGCGCTAAGGTAAAAGCCGGTGCCGCCCACGATCAGCGGCAGGCGGCCCCGCGCCAGAATGTCTGCAATGGTGGCCTCAGCCAGCGTGCGGTAACGCGCCACATCGAAATCCTCGGTCACGTCGGCTACGTCAATCAGGTGGTGGGGCACGCTCGCCAGTTCTGCCGCTGAAGGCTTGGCCGTGCCGATGTTCAGGCCCCGGTAGACCGTGAAGGCGTCAGCGGCCACAATCTCGGCTCCGAACTGCCGGGCCAGTTTCAGGGCCAGCGCAGTTTTTCCTGCCGCCGTGGGCGCGGTCAGAATGGGCAAGGCAGGCAACGTGGGCGGTGCGGGCACAGGTCTTCAATTGTGGCGAAAATGGCGGCGCAGGTCTACCCACTGCCCAGGGGCAGAATGCTAGGCTCGGGCCTATGGATGAGCTGGTACTGGGCCGACTGCAACACCTCATGACGATCCGCGAAGGGGTCGAAAACCTCTCGCGGCCACTGGTCTGGACGCCCGCCGCCGACTGGATAGACGAGGGCACGCATCTGCTGCTGCTGCTGGACGTGCCGGGTGTAGAGGCGGATTCGCTGGCGCTGAGCGAAGGCCTGCACGAGGTCACACTAAGCGGGCAGCGCCGCGCCCCGGCCTACAGCTCCAATCACCTGATCAGCGCCGAGCGGCCCCAGGGCACTTTTTCGCGCACGCTGGCCTTTCCTGAAGAAGTGGTGCCGCAGACCGGCGAGGCCCAGCTTCAGCACGGCGTCCTAAGCGTGCGCTTTGAGAAAAAGCACCCGACCATCGACGTGATCGGGCAACCCCAGGATTAGGGGCGCTTATTTGACGTACTGAATCCGCCAGATTTTGCCGCTGTAGTCGTCGGTCAGGAGCAGACTGCCGTCCGGGGCCGTCAACAGGTCGACTGGGCGGCCCAGGGTGTTTTGCCCTTCCAGGAAGCCGGTCAGAAAGTCGCTGACCTTGCCGCTGCTGGGGTCAACCGTCACGACTTTGTAGCCGCTTTTCTGGCTGCGGTTCCAGCTGCCGTGCAGCGCCGCGAACAACTGGCCCCGGTACGCTGCCGGAAAGGTTTTGCCGGTGTAGGCCGTGATGCCCAGTGGGGCGGCGTGAGCCGCTGTAAGGGCGAACGCGGGCGTGGCCTGCTTGCAGACTTCCGCCGTCTTGGCCTTGAAATCGCTGTCCCAGACCTGCGGCTGGCCGGGCTTGACGGTGTAGCAATAGGGCCAACCATAAAACTTTCCGGCAGCGACCCTGTACACACCCTCGGGCGGCAGGTCGTCTCCCAGCATGTCGCGCCCGTTGCTGGTGGCGTACATCTGGTTGCCGACCCAGACCTGCCCGACCGAATTGCGCAGCCCGGTGGCGTAAGGCTTACCGTTTTTGCCGTCGGCACCGTATACCCAGATGGCGGCGCGGCGGGCGTCCTTCTCCTCGCAGACATTGCAGCTGCTGCCGGTTGCGACATACATTTTGCCGTCCGGCCCGAAGGTCACTGTGCGGGTCCAGTGCCCTCCCTCCGGCAGGCTGAGTACTTTCTGCGCGGCGGCGCTGGCCTGGTGGTCACCCGGTTTGTACGGGTAACGCACGACCCCGTCGGTATTCGCCACGTAAAGGTAGCCGCCGTGAAAGGCCAGACCATGCGGTTTGTTCAGCCCCGAGGCGTAGGTGGTGCGCCCATCAGTCTTGCCGTCGCCGTTGCGGTCTGCCAGCACCTCTACCGTTCCTGCGCCGGGGTCGGATACAAAAACTTCGCCACCGGGCGAGAGCGCCATGAAGCGTGGCTGCTTCAGGCCGTCGGCATACAGCCCGACCTGAAAGCCGCTGGGAGCCTTAAACTCGGGCGCCCGGGTCTGGGCGGCGCCGAGACTGCCCACGGCGAGAAGGGCCAGGGAAAGCAAATGTTTCATGCTTCCAGCAAAGCACCCGGCCAGATGAAGATTTGCCGGGTACGCCACATTTACCTCAACAACTTGTTCACTTTGCGTCGCGCTTTAGAGCCGTTCTGCGAATGATGGGCATGTCGGAACAACACCGCCGCCCCCTTCATTCTACGTCCTGCTCTTTCTTGTTCGCTCGTTCCACTCGGCATGAAAAGCCACAAGCAACGTGGCCTCCTTATGCCAACTGCTTTAGTGCGTACCCGTGGGCAAATAATCGAATCTGGCCCCCAACTGTTCGAGGTGCCGGAAGAACATAGGGTAGCTCTTGCGGATGTGGTGCGCCCCGGTGATGGTCACCGGCGCTTCGGCCCGCAGGCCCAGCAGGGTCAGCAGCATGATCATGCGGTGGTCGCCGTGTCCGTCGGCAGTGACGCCGCCCGCCAGCCGCGCCGCGCCCGTAACGCTGAGGCTGTCGCGCGTTTCGGCGGCGCTCAAACCCAGTTTTTCCAGCTCGCGGCGCGTGTCGCTGATGCGGTCACATTCCTTGAGGCGCAGGGTGTACACGTTGTCCCAGGTAGTGGTGCCCCCCGCGTAAGCGGCGGCGGCGGTCAGGGCCTGCACCGCGTCGGTGAACGTGTCTCCGTCGCGGATTACGGCCCGGAGCGGCTGGCCTCCGCGCACGGTCAGGCTGTCACCCTCGCGCACGATGTCGGCTCCCATCTCGCGCAGCACCGCTACCGCTTCTTTCTCACCCTGAAGGTCGTTTTCGCGCAGGTTGCTCAGGCGCAGTTCGCCGGGCAGCAGGGCCGCCGCCGCCAGAAGCGCCGCCGAGCCGGGGTAGTCGCCCGGCACCAGCATGCGCCCCGGCTGCCCTGTTTTGCCGGAGCGGTAAGCTTGCCCGCCCGGAATGGAAATGCGCGAGAGGTCAGCCGACGCCGTGGCCCGGACGCCGAAGGCACTTAACGTATCCAGCGTCTGTCGCAGCGGGGCGTAGCTCTTGATTTCTCCGGTCAGGCGCAGGTCGAGGCCGCTGGGCAACAGGGGGCCTAGAAACATGAGGGCGCTGGCGTACTGGCTGCTGCGCTCGGCGCTGACCTCCAGCGGGCCGCCGCGTACCGGGCCGGAAATTGAAACAGGCAGTTTGCCGTCGTTGCTCTTCACCTTCGCGCCCAGCCGTTCGAGGGCGTCCAGCAGGTCACCCTGGGGCCGTTTGCCCAGCGAGTCGGCGTAATCGGTCACGAATGTGGTCTGCGAGGTCAGCGCCGCCACGCCCATCAGAAAGCGGGCGACGGCTCCGGCGTTTCCCGGATCGAGGGTCACGCCCGCCCTGGGCTGTGCGTTAAAGCCGCGAATCACGGCGTCCTGGCCCACCAGTTCCACGCCCGCGCCCCAGTCGCGCAGGCAGCGCAGCATGGCCCCGGCGTCCTCGCTGGTCGCCACCCCCACCACGCGGGTTTCACCTTCGGCCAGGGCCGCCGCCAACAGGTAGCGGGTCGTGTAGTTTTTGCTGGGCTGTGCCCGCAACTCGCCGCGTAATTCGGCAGCCGGGTAAACCACCACGTCAAAGGTCAGGGGCATTCCGTCCGAACTCATCTGGGCAGGCTAGCACAGCACTTTTGGCAGGCTTGACAGGGTGTTATACGGCCTGACAACGGGGGGCTTTCTGGCACTTGGGTCTCTCCCCCGACGCGGGTTCTTCCGCAACGCGGTTCACTTTTCTCAAACGGCTGTGTCCCAAACGGCTGTGTCCCAAACGGCCGTGTCTCAAACGGTTGTGGGCCAAAGTGATAGGCTCGGACGTTATGAGTAGAGTTGCCCTGAAATCTGCCCGCGAAGTCGAAATCATGCGCCGCGCCGGAGGGTTGGTCGCCGAAACGTTCCGCGTGCTGCAACCGTACATCAAGCCCGGTGTCACGACCAGAGAACTTGACCGCGTCGCTGAGGAACACATCCGTAAGGCCGGGGCACTGCCCGCCTACCTGGGCTACGGCCCCAAGAACAACCCTTTTCCGGGCACGGTCTGCACCAGCGTCAATGAAGTCATCTGTCACGGTATTCCGGGTGACCGGGAACTGAAAGAAGGTGACATCATCGGGACTGACATCGGTGTGCTGCTCGACGGCTATTACGGCGACGCCTGTTACACCTACACGGTGGGCCAGGTCAGCCCCGAGGTGCAGGGACTGGTGGACACCACCCGCGAGTGCCTGGAAGCTGCACTGAAGGAGGTGCGCCCGAACGCCCGCCTCGGTGACATCGGCCACGCCATCCAGAGCCTTGCCGAAAGCCGGGGTTACAGCGTGGTCCGCGAGTACACCGGCCACGGCATCGGCAAGCGCCTGCATGAGGACCCCACGGTGTACCACTGGGGCGCACGTTACACCGGCCTTAAGCTGCAACCCGGCATGGTCTTTACCATCGAACCGATGATCAATCTGGGTGTTCCCGAAACCAGCCTGCAAGCCGACGGCTGGACTGTAACTACCGCCGACAAGAAACCCAGTGCTCAGTTCGAGCACACCCTGGTCGTAACGCCCAAAGGCTACGACGTGCTGACCCTGTAAGACGGACGTGGGCCAGACTCCGTGAGCTGCGGTAAGCAGCTGGCGGAAGTGTTGGTCATCTGGGTGTTTTGCCTGGATGACCGGAACGGTATCCGGCAGCTGCTCCTTTTTGCCTGCTCACTCTGCTGCGCCGCTAACTAAGCTCTGGTACGGCAGCTCCTTCCTCCACGCTGCCTTTGGCTTCCACGCTGCTGGAGTACCACCTACGCCGGATGCAGCCCGGTAAATTCCAGCCCCGCCGTCTCTTCCCAGCCGTTGGCAATGTTCAGCGACTGAATGGCGTGTCCGGCGGTGCCCTTCACCAGATTGTCAATGGCGCTCATCAGCACTACACGGCCCGTATCGGGGTCCATCTCGAAGCCGATGTCGCAAAAATTCGAGCCGTCGAGCAGCATCGGGTCGGGGTAACGGTGAATGCCCTTGGCGACCTTCACGATACGGATAAACGGCTCCTGGCCGTACACTTCCCGGTAGGCGCTCCAGACGTCCTTGTCGCTCCAGCCGTCAGGAATCCAGGCCTGCACGGTGGTCAGGATGCCGCGTACGCGGGGCGTGGAAATGGCCGTCAGGTGAATCGGAAAGTTGCCGGGGAGTTCCTGCTTGGCCTCGGCGGTATGGCGGTGGCCGACCGGCTTGTAGACGCGTAGGCTGCCTGCCCGCTCGGGGTGGTGCGAGGACTCGCTGGCGCTCGCTCCGGCGGCACTGCTGCCGACCAGCCCGGTGGCGATAACATCCTTGGGCAGCAGCACGCCCAATTTGATCATCGGGTACAGCGCCAGAATGACCGAAGTCGCAAAGCAGCCCGCGCAGGCGATGCGGGTCGCGCCCCGGAGGTCCTCGCGGTGCAGTTCGGGGTTGCCGTAGACCCAATCCTTCAGCTTTTCGGGGGCGGGGTGATCCTCGCCGTAGACCGCCCGGTAGACCTCGGGGTCTTTGAGGCGGAAGTCGGCGCTGAGGTCCACGATGGTCTGCCCTCTGGCCTCGAATTCGGCGATGCGCTTGGCGGCAGAGTTGTGCGGCAGCGCCAGCACCACGATATCGGCGCTGTCGATATCGGCGGCCTTGCGGAACTTGAGGTTAGTGCGCCCACGCAAGTTGGGGTGAACCAGGCTTACGGGTGTATTCGCGTTGCGCTCGCTGGTCACCTGGGTCACTTCGAGGTGGGGATGGCCCAGCGCCAGGCGCAGAAACTCGCCGCCTGCATAGCCACTGCCGCCCACGATGGCGACGGTCTTCTTCTCGGATGCTGTCATACCCCCGAGTCTAACCAATTTGGCGCCGCAACGAAAAAACGGTGGGTGGACATCTGCCCACTTCCACCGCTCTCACACAACAGCTTGACTACTTACTGCTTACTGCCGAACGATCTGCGCGTCTTTGGGGAGCGTCTTCAGCGCCGCCGCCGTCAGGCCCGCGTTGGTCTTGTAGGCGCTGATGGTCATGTCAGCCATAACCTTGCCCCCCTGACCAAGCAGCTGAATACGGTTGGGCCGCCAGCCCGCCTCGGTGATCCAGATGCGGGTGCGGTCGGTGCCGCCATTCTTGGGCGCGGCTTCGAGCTGGAAGACCCGGCTGCCCGCCGCGCCGGTGGTGCCCAGCAGCTTAACGGTGTAGTTGCTGAGCATAGCGCTGGTGTTGCCCAGCTGATTAAAGTCTAGCCCGCCAATGCCCACGTTGCCCGCCGCCTTGCTAGTGGGGGTCACGGTAATCTGGTTGGTCAGGAACATGTACTGCCGAATCTCGTTTTTATCGGCCACCATGATGTTGTCGGCCAGTGCGTCGGGTGCGGCGAACTGCACGCGGGCCACGTTCTGCGCCGGAATGGTCTTGACCATCAGGTCGATCTTCTGGTTCAAGCTTTCGAAGGCGGCGGTGCCACTCAGCCGAAACGACACGTCACGGGCGACTTTCTGGGCGGCATCTACTTTGTTGACGATATCCTGAGCACTTAACGTCTGGGCCTGGGCCAGTCCACCGAGGGCCGCCAGGGTCAGGAGGGAAAGAAACTTCTGCATGCCGTCAGTATCCCGCCGCGCCGCATGAGAACAGGCCGACTCCGGCTGACGCGGCATTCACGTCGTAGGGGTTCCCGGCAAGGCAGCCGCGCAAAGCTTAGTGGTGAGGCAGTCTGGCCGCCTATGGCAGCGCCGAAAAAATCTGCTCATACACGCTGCGAACCCCCCCGGCCATCTGCGCCGCATCGCCCTGCTTGCTCAGGTCAAGCAGCTTCAGCACATGCACGGTATCCAGCGCAGGGTTCTCACAGGTTCGCAACAGCGCGTAATGCACCAGGCTGGTGCCGGGCCTTGCGCCGCCCGCCGGAGTCCAGGCCTCACGCAGGCGCGGTTGCAGGGCCTCAGCGAACTGCACCACGTCTTCTTCGCAGCGCAGCAATTCCTTTTGCAACTGTCCCACCGAATGCACCCCGACGTATTGCAGCAGCGTGGTCAGGCGCTGGGGCCGCTCGGGGTCGGGCCAGTCCACCAGCAGCGTCACGTTCAGGGCGTCGGCCACGCGTTCATCCAGCGGGTGCACCGGCGGCATGCTCATCAGCAAGCGCACGCTTTGCAGGTCGATAAATACGTTGTCGGGATTATCGCGCAGGCGCTCGGGCAAGTCGGCGGCGTAGTCGCGGCTCATGCGGGCAATGGTCATGAACTCCTCGTCGGCCATTTCCAGCAGCCCGGCCAGACGGTAAAAGCGTCGGCTCACCTCACGCGGCACCGCCTCGCGGTTCTTGTAGCCCAGGTCGTGTTCGATCTCGGCCCAGGCATGTTGCAAGATGCTGCGAATCTGAATCTCGAACGGTACGCCCGCCAGCCGCAGCCCACCGAAGGCCGCCATACTCGGCCCACTCCGCACCACGTAATGCACGCCCATGTACCCGAACCGGTCCGGGTCGTGCATCTTGGATTTGTCGATGGAATTGTTCCAGTCGATCTCATAGGCGGCCTCGACCAGCCGGGACACCACCTGAACGTCCGACTCGAAATAGGTGATCACGCGCACGCCCACCAGATCGGTCACGTCGGCCAGCTCGGTGTACCGGCCCAGTTTGCGCCGCAATTTGTCGGCGAGGCTGTGGGGCTTTTTGACCCGCCCGGTGATGTGGTGAATCTTGAGTCCCGCCTGCTGAAGCAGCTGGGCGATGTGCGCGACGGCAGCGGCCCGGAGCGCCTCGTAGTCGGGCAACTGCTTTTGATACTGCCTGACCAGCGGATTCATGGGTAGCGGCATCATACTGCCCAGCCCACTTCAAGCAAGCCCCCGGGCAATCATGCTAGACCCGTAGCCATGTTCCCTGTTTCGCGGCTCCGTCACCTCGCGCTTACCCTGCTGGCGGCCAGCCTGTCAGCGGCGCCTTCAACAGCGCTGGCGGCCCCCAGCGTCTTCGTCGCCTACCCCGCGCCGGACTACCGGGTGGCCTACGACCACATCATCCTCGAAGGCAGCGTAACCCCTGGGGCCAGCCTGCAAATCAGCGGTCAGCCTGCCGAAGTCGCGCCCGACGGCCTGTTCATGCTGTGGTGGCCCCTCAAGGTCGGTCTGAACAACCTGCAACTGGTCGCCACGCAGGGCAGCGAAACAGGCCGCTTCGAGCTGCGGGTCACGCGCACGGCCCAAAGGGCCCTTCCGGCCCGCCCCACTTTCATCAGCACCAGCAGCATCGAACCGCATTACGACACCGAATTCTGGGACATCGCGGGCGACAGCGCCGCCGAACGAACCATTACCGTCAGCTTCAGCGGCTCACGCGGCGGCAAAGCCAGTGTGCAGGTCGCGGGCGGTGCGCCAGTTGCTTTGCAAGAAGGCCCGGCAGGCACCTATACGGGCCAGGTCGTGGTGCCTCCCCAGAGCAGTTTGAGTAGTGCGCCGATCAGGGTGCGCCTGACCGGGCAAGATGGCCGCACCCTGAGAACCACCGCCGCCGGGCACATCAGCAGTGTTTCTGCCAGCCCGCGCACTGGCACGCAGAAGGCCGGAACCATCCGTGGCCTGGGTCTCAACGACGCTCAGTATGTGGGCACTGATCTGGACGGCAACGCGCTGCTGTACCCCCGTAGCGGCATGGTCTTTACCCTAGTGGGACGGCAGGGCAGCGACGTGCGGGCCAGACTGGCCCCAGGCCAGAGCCTGCTGCTGACCGCGAGCCAGCTTGAGATCACGCCGGGCCGTCCCGCGCTGGCCGCCAGTGGCCCCATTCGTCTGGAAAGCGGTACGGGTGCCGCCACGGCCACGCTGCTGGCCCCGGTCGGTTCTGCTCTCCAGGCCAGCGCCGTCAACTTGACTACTATTCCCAGTACACCACCAGGCCAGAGTGGGCCGGAAAAGAGTGGGCCGCAGAGCGCTACGGTTCCCCAGCCAATGACCGCTCAACCAGTGACCGCCCAGCCAGCTCAAGCCGTCACGGTTTCTACGGCGGCGGGTGACCTGCAACTTCACATTCCACTCGGCGGCGCGAAGCCCCCCTTTCAGATTGACCAGACTGCGCCCGGACAGCTGACCATTACGCTGTACGGCCTCAGTACCCCCCCCACCGCTCCCACGCAGGGCGACGCGCTGATCCACTCAGTAGGCACCGTGCCCGGCAACGGCCTGAGCCGGGTGGTGCTTGATCTCAATACGGCCCAGCTGTGGGGCTACACGGCCAACTATGTCGGCGGCGACCTGCTGGTTACGGTGCGGCGGCCCCCGGCGCCTAGTCCGGCGCAGCCGCTCGCTGGGCGGGTCATTACCATCGATCCGGGGCACGGAGGGTCGCAGTCGGGCGGGGCAGGCAGCTTCGGCATTCCGGAAAAGGGGCTGGTGCTTAAGATCGCTACTCGCGTGGCCGAACTGCTGCGTGCTCAGGGGGCCACAATCAATATGACCCGCACCGGCGACACCACGCTGGGCCTCTATGAACGCGACCTGAGTGCCGAGGCCACGGGCAGCGACCTTCTGGTCAGCATTCACGCCAACGCCCTGCCTGATGGCCGCGACCCCAGAGGCGTGCGCGGGCCGGAGGTGCATTTCAGCCACATGCAGGCTCAGGCGGTAGCCAACGCCATTCTAGACCAGTTGCGTTCGCGCCTGCCAGACATAGGCACCGGGCGGGGCCTGATGCCCGGCGCCAACCTCGCCCTGACGCGCCCGACGACCCAGATCAGCCTGCTGGTCGAAACCGCCTACCTGACCGATCCCGGCAATCTCCGGGTGCTGAACAGTTCTGAAGGCCAGGAGCGCTTTGCTCAGGCGATTGCGGCGGGCATCAGTGACTTCTACGTTAGCCAGCGGCGGTAAGACGCACACGGCGGGGGCTGACGCCGGGCCGCTGGGCGTGGATACTGAAGGCGGCGTGTATCCGGGCAACCAACAATGACCAGCGAGTCAAGTGAGTTGCCCCTGGGAGATCACCTCTAGGGCAGCGGTGGTGCCCTGCGAATTTGTAGACTGAAACTATGCAGCATCCACTTCAGCGTGGGCAACGTGTGCCCCTGACTCAGTTCCTGACTGGCGCGCACCTGACCTTGCAGGCCCATCTGCCAGGCATGGCGGCGGATATCAGCCTCCTTGGCCTGGATGAAGAGCGCAAACTGACTGACGACCGCTACTTCATCTTTTACAATCAGCCGGGCAGCCCGGAAGGGGCCCTGAACCTCGACCTGAAAAGCCAGACGTTTACGGTAGATCTGGAGCGGGTGCCGCTGGGCATTCACCACCTGTTACTGGCTGCCAGCAGCGACGATCAGACCTTCTCGGAGCTGGGCCGCGGCGTGGTGCATGTGCGGGACAGACAGAGCAACGATGTTCTCTTCGAGTGCTCAGGAGAACTGTTCGGCACAGAGCAGGCGGTTATGCTGCTGGAACTTTACCGCCACCAGGGGGGATGGCGCATTTCAGGGGTAGCTCAGGGCTTTAGCGGGGGCCTCGGGGCTCTCATTCAGTCGCTCGGCGGTGAAGTGGTCAAGGAAATGCCCACCCCTGAGTCGCAAGCTCCAGCATTGGAGTGGGGGGAGTCGCTAACGCAGCTGGAAACCATCTTTGGGCAGCCTGCGCCACCCCAGCCGGAAGTCTGGCAGCCACTGACCTCAGCCCCGACGGACCCCTGGCATGAACGCAACGCCTGTGAACGCTGTGGGCGAAGGCCAGGGCTAGGAGCGCGGCTCAATTCTGCTGGTCTGTGCAAAACCTGTGCCCAGGAAGTCACTACCGGGTTACACAACTTCCGTACCCGTTTTCTGGCGGCCTGTGCCGACGGCCTTCTAGAAATGCATGAGTGGGAAGATTTGCAGCAAACGGTCTACCGCGAAAAGTTGGATGCCAAAGCGGCACTTGAGTTTGTGCGGGCCGACGCGCTCGACCTGCTGGAGCGCACCATCTCTATTGCTCAGGCCGACGGCTCGGTGAGCGAGCAGGAAGAGAAAGTCTTTGAACGTCTGCTCTATCTGTTGCAGCTGCCCGACGGGATGGCGCAGCCTCTGCGCGTGCGGGTGGCCGAGTTGCGAGTCGCCAGCAAACTGCGCGAAGGCCGACTGCCCAGCATCCAGAGCACCCTGATTCTGGACGCGGGCGAGGTGGCCCACCTGGAAGTTCCCGCGACCTTTCGGCAAGTCACGGCGACCCGTACCCGCGACATAGCCGGGCGCGCCGTGCTGACCAATCGCCAGATGCACTTTGTTGGCAGCGCTGAAGGGGGCTGGAATGTCCAGTACGGCAAGGTGCTGCGAATCGAGGGGCGGCCAGACGGCGTCAATCTGGAACTGGGCGTCAAGAAAGGCAGCGGTTATTACAAAGGAATGCCCCAACCCATCATCTTTGAGGCCATGCTGGATTCGCTGGTCAGGATGCACAAGCGCCTGCTTTTGCTGCCACAGTCCGAGAAAGCCAGTCGCAGCATTCCACAGAAGGTCAAGCTGGAGGTCTGGCAGCGCGATCAGGGCCGCTGCGTGGAGTGCGGCGACACCAATTATCTGGAATATGACCACATCATCCCCCATAGCCTGGGCGGGGCGACCAGCGTGGGTAACTTGCAACTGCTGTGCCGCCGCTGCAACCTTGCCAAGAGCAACCGGATTTAACAGGCCTCTTGAGGCTTAATACAGCTTGCGCCAAATCCGTATAAGGGAGCGTTAAGACTGCCCGGCGCTCCTGTGTAATACGGATTCCGCTAAATTCCGCCACAGTCGGGAAGACACCGCCTGCGGCTCCATACCGCGAAACCCGTATGTTGTTCCTACTCGCATCCGCTCGGATTGATTCGGAACTGCACCAAATCAATCGGAATCTGTATAAGCCATGAATCTTTGCAGTAAGTCGGTGTCCGGCAGGCGTGTTACCTTGCCACTATGACTCAGGACACCAGTCAAAAAAGCGCCTTCGTAACTGGCGCCAGTAAGGGCATCGGTCTGGCCGTGGCCCGCGCCCTAATCGCCGACGGTTACGCCGTGACCGTGACCAGCCGCCATGAGCAGGAAGTCGGGGCCGCCGCGCAGGAACTCGGCCACGGTACGCGCGGTGTGGTCTGCGACGTGCGCGACCCCGCCGCCGTGCAGCGCGAGGTCGAGGCTCACGTCGCCGCGTTCGGCACACTGGACGTGCTGTTCGTAAACGCCGGGGTCGGCCACTTCGCCAACATTGCCGACCTCAGCATCGAGCAGTGGCAACAGGTCATCGACACCAACCTTAGCGGCGCGTTCTACACCATCAAGGCAGCGATTCCGGCCCTCAAGCAGCGCGGGGGCTACATCTTCACGCTTTCGAGCCTCGCCGGAAAAAACCCGTTCGCGGGTGGCGCAGCCTACAACGCCAGCAAGTTCGGTCTCAACGGCCTTTCGGAAGTGGTCAACCTTGACCTGCGGCAGTACGACATCAAGACCACGCAGATCATGCCCGGAAGCGTGGCGACGCACTTTAATGGCCACATTCCCAACGAGGCCGACGCCTGGAAGATTCAGCCCGAGGACATCGCGCAGCTCACGGTGGACCTGCTGCACATGCCCGCCCGCACGTTGCCCAGCAAGGTCGAGGTGCGCCCCAGCCGCCCTGACCAGAAAAAGTAAACTGAGGCGGCTCGGCCTGTGAGCGGCAGATGAAAAGCTACTTTGCTTTCCCGCTCTCAGAATGGCCCTGCTACAATGCCCCGCGTGTACACGAACCGCCGCGCACATTACGAGTACGAGTTGCTGGAGCGCTTTGAGGCGGGCATCAGTCTGACGGGCAGTGAAGTCAAAAGTGTGCGGGCCGGAGGCGTGGACTTCCGTGACGCCTTTGCCCGTCTCTCGAATGGCAATGTCGATCTGGAAGGACTTTATATTCCGACCTATCACGAAGCGACTTACAACAACCACGAGCCGCGCCGCAAGCGCCGTCTGCTGCTGCACCGCGAGGAAATCGCCAAGCTTAAGCGGGGCCTGGAGCAAAAGGGCCTGACCCTGGTTCCGACCCGCCTGTATGAAAAGGGCCACTACTTCAAGGTAGAAATTGCCCTGGCCCGTGGCAAGCAGCTGCACGACAAGCGCCGCGCCGAGGCCGAAAAGACCGTGCGCCGCGAATTGAGGAACCTGTGAGGCCCCAGGTCACGCAGGCTGCATTTGCCCGCTGGCCTCAGCTGGCGCTGCTGTCGGTGGCGCTGGTCGGGATCGGGCTGGCCGGTGCCCAGATCGCCGGAACCCAGGTTTCCGGTGCCCAGGTGCCAGGCGCTCAGATCACCTTTGGCAAACTGAATCTGGCCGGTAAGCAAGTTCAGAGCATCAACCTCTACGGCGCGGAATACGCCAGCGAAACGACCCTGGGCGACCTGCTGACCATCAAGCGCCAGGGGGCCATTGTGCGGGTCGAGGGGCTGGGGCACGTGCTGCTGCTGCCCATTGATGAGGATCAGGTGCGCTCGACCACCGACTTCAACACCGTGCAGCTCGACGCGCAGCGCCTTAAGGCGCGTACCGCCACGCTGGTCAACGGCAACCTGTACCTGCCACTCGACACGCTGGCCCGTGGCCTGGGGGCGTCTTACCAGACCGGGCAGTTCACGCTGGCGACCCGCACCCTGCAAACCGTCAGCAGCCGCACTGGCAAGGACAGCGACCGCCTGGTACTCGACCTCAACCGCGAGGTCACGGTCAAGGACGAACTCAGGGGCACCGTGCTGCGCGTGATTCTCAAGGGCACGCTTGCCAAGCCACAGCGCTACACCACGCGCGCGGCCTTTATTCCCTACGCCGAGGTCACGCAAGAAGGCAGCGACGCCATCGTCAGTTTCACGCTGCCGCAGAACAGCGGCTACCGGGTCTATCCGGTGGTGCGGGCCGGGGGAACGCGCATCGTGGTGGATGTGGGGCCGGGCATTCCCAGCGACATTCCGGCCCTGATGGAGCGTCTGGCCAAGCCGCTTATTGTGCTCGACCCGTTCAAGGTGCAGGGCACCGGGCGCGACGTGACGCTGGAAGTGGCGCGGCAGGCCGCTGAACTGCTGACCAAGGCGGGCTGGCAGGTCAAGCTGACCCGCGAGCAAAGCGGCGAGTTGAGCATCAGTGACCGCCTCTCTCTGGCCCGGCAGAGCGACGTGTATCTGGCGCTGGATATCGGGCGCTTTCCAGGCACCACGCGCGGCGGCGTGACCGTATACGAGAACACGGGCAGCAGTCCTTCACTCCTGGTCAATACCGTGCGTAACGGCAAGGTCTTGCCTTACGGTTCGCTGGTCGTAGGCGACGTCGGGGGAACCAGAAGGCTGTCCGAACTGCTGCGCGGTGAACTCAAAGGCAGTGTTACTACTGGGCAAGACAGCATAGCCAAAATGCTTACCCTGAGCGAAACGGCTCAGGCCGCGCTGCTGCTTGAACTCGGCTGGGCCGGAAACGCTCAGGACCGCGCCAATCTGGCCATGCAGGGGCGGGTGCAGGCGTTTTCGGTCGCGGTGGCCCGCAGCATCGCCACGTACCTCACGGCGCGTGCCAACAATTCCAGCCAGGTGGCTTCGACGGTGATCACGGGAGCCAAGCCATGAACGCCCTCCGACGCTTCTTTTCGCTTTTCAACATCCTGGCCCTGATCCTGCTGGCAGCGGCGGCCTACGCCCTACAGGTCGTGCAGCGCCCGCAGGCCACCCCGCAGATGCCCAAGCTGGAAATGGCCGAGCTGCACCCGGTCAAGCTGACGGTGTACTACTCCGATTCGCAGGTGCAGAACATGAAGCCAGTAGTCCGCACGGTGCAGGTCACCGAAGAAAGCGCGGGCGTTCTGGCGCAGGCTGCCGCCGACGCCTGGGCCGCCGGAACGGGCAGCAAGGACAGCGACGTCTTGCCGGTAGTGCCCAAGAACACCCCTGCCCCGCGAATTTATGTGCGCGGCCTGCACTACTACGCCGACCTGCCTGCCGCCTACACCAAGCTCAACTACGGCAGCAGCGGCGAGCGGATGCTGCTGTGTACCCTGACCCGCACCCTCCTTGATAAGCGTGACGGCGACGTGACCTTCCTGGTGAACGGTCAGAGCACCGATACTCTGGGGCACCTCGACCTGCAGGGCGCCTATACCCGGCAGGACTGCCAGAACTGAGTGGCGGCCAGGAAGGGGGCTGGACTTCCGGGCTGGCCCAACTCGGCCACGCGGCCTCTTTAATTTCTGAATCCTCATTCTCTTCGGGCTAGGGGCGTATCATAATTCACTCTTTACCCGGCAGATACTTAGCAGTGCCACTGTTGCCATGATCGAGTCCATTACCCTTCAGGGGTTCAAATCCTTTGCCGACCGCACCCGCCTGGAATTTGGCGGGGGCGTTTGCGCGGTTATCGGGCCAAACGGCAGCGGCAAAAGCAACGTGGTCGAGGCGATCCGCTGGGCCACCCACGGAGCGCGGGCACGGGAACTGCGGGCCGGGCGCGGCACCGAACTGATCTTCCACGGCTCGGGCGGCAAGGCTGCGCTGGGGCTGGCCGAGGTGCAGCTAGAACTGCTAACCGCTGGGGGCCGCGTCAACCTGACCCGCCGGATTTACCGTGACGGCAGCGCCGAACAGGACCTGAATGGCCGGGGCGTGCGTGCCCGCGACATTCAGGCGGCCCTGCGCGGCACCGGACTGGGGCCGGGGGGCCTGGCGGTCATTGGGCAGGGCGAGGTCAGCGGCGTGGTGCAGGCTGAAGGAAGCACGCTGCTGGGCTATTTGCAAGAAGCGGCGGGCCTGTCGCGCTCCGTCAGTACGCGCCAGGACACCGGGGCACGGCTGCGTGACGCCGAGAGTCAGCTGGCCCAGCTGCGGCTGCTGCTTGACGAGCGCGAGCAGGTGGCCGGGCGGCTGGCGACGGCGGCGCAGCAGGCCCGGCAGCACCGTGACCTCAGCGCCCGCGCCGCGCTGCTCGAAGACGCCCTGAAGCGCGAGCGGCAACTTGGGCTGCGCCGCGAACTGGCCCAGGCCCAACAGGAGGCCCAGGCCACCGCCGCCCGCAGCGCCGAACTGGCCGCGCAGGTGCAGCAGGCCGCCGCCGTTGTCGAGCAGGCCCGCGAAACCGCCCAGCAGGCCCGCACCCGCCGAGACGCCTATGCCGGGGCGCTCGAAACGCTGCGGGCCGCCCGCGAGGCCCACGCCCAGGTCGGGCGCTACCACGAACACCTGTTGACCGAGCAGGCTACCCTGCACACGGAACTACGCGGCTTGGCCTTGACGCCGCCCACCGAAGCCGCCCCCGACCTCACGCACTTGACTGCCCAGGCGGCCGAAGCCCGCGCCGCTGCCGAGGGTGCCGAGCGCCTTTGGAAAGCGCTAGAGACCGAACTAAGCCGCCTGCGGGCCGCCGCCGCCCGCGCCGCCGAGGCGAGCGCCCGCGCCTCGGCCAGTCAGGACACCTTGCAGACCGAACTGGCCCGCGCAGAGGGGGGACTTGAACAGCTGCGCGAGCGCCTGGCCGAGGCTACGGCGCAACTGGCCAGAGCCACCGCGCACCGGGAGCAAGCCGCCACCGCCTTCACGACGCTTGATGAATCCCGCGTCGCCACCCAGCAGCACGAGCGGCAACTGACCCAGGAACTCGCGCACCTGCAAGCCAGCGTGTCCCCCTTGCAGCGCGAACGCGAACGCCTGGAAACCTCTCTGAACCAGTACGCCCGCTACGGCGAGGGGGCACGCAACGCCCTGCGGCTCGACCATCCCGGCATCGTGGGGTCGGTGGCCGACCTGCTGACCGTGCCCGCCGACTACGAACAGGCCGTGACCGCCGCCCTGGGCCGCCGCCTGGAACAGGTCGTGGTACATACCGCCGACGACGCCCGCGAGATAATCGAGGAACTGCGCCGCGTGGGGGGGCGGGCCACCTTCTTGCCGCTGGAGCTGCTGCGCCCACGCCCGCGCCGGGACGCTGCCCTGCTGCGCGACCCCGGCGTGCGTGGGGAGGTCGTGGGCAACCTCGCTGACCTGTGTCCTACCGAGCCGCCGTTGGTCGGCGAGTCCATGCTGGCCGATACGCTGCTGGTGCGCGATCTGGCCGGGGCCAGCCGGATCGCCCGCGCCTACAGCAGCCGCCCGCGCCTAGTGACCCTGGCGGGCGAAGTGCTGGAACCCGGCGGCGCGATGACCGGGGGCCGCCTGCGCGACACGGGCAGCGCTGTGCTGGGCGACCAGCGCCGTTTTCAGGAACTGGACGCCGAACTGGCGGAAGCGGACACCCTGACGGCCCACCTAAAGACCCAGCTGGCGCAGGTGCAGACTAGGCTGGCCGGAAACCGTGACGAGCACGCTGCGCTGCTAGCCGCCCGTGAAGCGGCGAGCCGTGACGAGCGCGAAGCCGAGCGCGTGGTCACCGAGTTGGCCGCTCAGGGACGTAGCCTGGAAACCAACCGTGACCGTCTGGCTGACCAGTTGAGGGCGCAGCTGGCGGAGCAGGTGCAGGCCCAGACCGGGGCTGCCGCGCCGGAGATGCCTGTGTCTCAGGACGCTTCCGCCGACCCCGCCGACCTCGAAAGCCAGGTGCAGGAAGTCCGCTCCGGGGCCGAGCAGGCCCGCGAACGCGAGCGCCAGGCCCTCGAAGCGCTGGCACTGGGGCGCGAGTTGGCTGCCGCCTGGCACAGTTACCGGGCCGCCAGTACCCGCGCCAGTGATCTGGGGGTGCGCCTGGACAGCAACCGGCAGGCGGTGCAGGCGCAGCAGGCTCAGCTGGAGGCGGCGCGGGCCGAAGTCAGCCGCCGTGAGCAGGCCCTCGGCACGCTGGACGAGCAGGAATACCCCCGCGCCGAGGCTGCCCGTGAGCAGTCTGCGCAGACCTACACCACCCTGATCGGCGAGCAGAATAAGCTCCGCGCCCGACTCGACGAGTTGAATCTGACCGTAGCTCGCCGTGAGGGTACCCTGGAACCCATCCCCGACGGGTGTTCGCCTGCCGGAACCGTGCGCGAGTGGACGGCTGAACTGGGCCGCGCCCGCGCCGAGCTGGAGCAGCTTGGCCCCGTCAACGCCCGCGCCGAGGTCGACCACGCCGCCGAGCTAGAGCTGCTGGCCGCCCAACGCGCCGAAGCGGCGGATGCCCAGGCGGCCTGCGACGAACTCCAGGCCCACCTGCGCGAGCTGGAAACGGCTGAGGCAGCGGCCACAGGGTTGGCCTTTAAGCGGGTCAACGAAGCCTTTAGGGAGTACAGCACCGAGCTGCTGGGCGGCGTGGGCGAACTGGAGCCCGAATACAGCGGAGCAGGTCGGCTGGTCGGCTTGCGGCTGGCGGTGCAGCCCCGGGGCAAGCGCACCCGCAGCCTGACTCTGCTGAGCGCGGGCGAGCGCACTATGGCGGGCCTCGGATTTTTGTTCGCCCTGAATCACGCGGGTGGAAACGAGGGCATGGGTGGTTTGCCGCTGGCCGTGCTGGACGAGGTAGACGCGCCCCTTGACGAGGCCAACATCCGGCGCTTCACGGCCTTTTTAGAGCGCTTTGCCCAACGCGGTACCCAGTTCCTGCTGGTCACTCACCAAAAAGCGACGATGGAAGTCGCCCAGGCCCTCTGGGGCGTGACCACCGACCAGACCGGGGCCAGCCGCGTGCTGAGCATCAAGCAGCGCGGCGAAAGCTGATTCCGACTGAATCCAGCAGTTTTGGGTTCACGCCGACTCGCAAGGCTGCGTAGCAGAGCAAAGCGAGTGGGAATAAAGCTGACCTCAGCTGCCGTCAGTATCGTAGGGGCTGAGTGATTCAGTTCGCAGGCTCAGGCACGACATGCTTGGTCGGCTTTCCGGTCAGGCTGATTCCGGCGCTGGCGGCGACCACGCACAGCAGGGCCAGCCACTGCGTTGTGCTCAGGCGTTCGTGCAAAAAGAGCAGGCCGCTCAGGGCCGCGATGGCGGGTTCCAGGCTCAGCAAAATGCCCATGATTCGGGCAGGAATGGCCCGCAGCGCCCGCATTTCCAGGGTATAGGGCAGCGCACTTGACAAGGTAGCCACGCCCAGCCCCAGCAGCAGCACATGCGGCGCAAAAAGCTGGGGGCCGCCCTGCCACAGTCCCAGCGGCAAGGTCATCAGCGCGGCGATGAGCATGCCAGGCACCACGCCCGCCACACCGGGCAGGCGGCGGCCCACCGCGCCCCCGGCGAGGATATACACGACCCAGAACGCTCCGGCCGTCAGCGCGTACCCGGCCCCCACCCAGTCGAGCGGCCCGCCAGCTCCGCCGTGAAGTCCGCCGTGCGGCGTAATCATGGCGATGCCCACGCCCGCCAGCAGCACCCACACGAAGTCCAGCGGGCGGCGCGAACTGAACAGCGCCAGCAGCAGCGGCCCCACGAACTCGAAAGTCACGGCCAGCCCCAGCGGCAGGCGCTCGACCCCGGCATAAAAACACAGGTTCATCAGACCCAGCGACGCGCCGTAGGGCAGCACGGTCAGCCAGTCGGCGCGGCTCAGTTTACGCAGGTCGGGGCGAAAGATAAGCAGCAGCAGCAGCGCTGCCAGCGAAACCCGCAGGGTCGTGGTGCCCAGGGGGCCGACCGCCGGAAAAAGCGTCTTGGCAAACGCGGCCCCGCCCTGCAAGCTGATCATTGACAGGATGAGAGAAGGGACAGGGGCGAGCGGGACACGGCGCACCGCGTTAGTATGTCGTTTCTGGGACGTGCCTCCCTAAAGGCTGTCTCAATTCCCAGTCAGGAGGTATGGTCTTTGTCTGCGCCCTTGTCTTCTGCTTTACCGAACGCTGCTGGCGTGCCGTAGATGCTTTGCACTCCCCCTTCGGTGCCGTCATCCGGCGAGACGGTTGCCGGAGCTGCCCTGGAAGCTGGGTTCGCCGTCCGGGTGCCAGATACTGGACTCAGGGACGGCACCGTGATAGGCGCGTTATCGCTGCTTGCGCTGGTCGTGGCAGGTCTGGCCGGAACTGTGCCAACTGTGCCAGGGGACGTGGTTGTGGTCGGCGCTGTGCCCTGTGGCAGCGGCCTGAGCAACTCGGACAGCGGGGTTTTCATATCCGGGGCGCGGTAGCCTTCTTCTTTCAGCAGCCTGCCAGTGGGGTCGCAGGTGGCCGTCACGTCCAGCACCTTACCTGCAAAGCCTGACCACTCGGCGCGTACCCGAAGCATCCTGCCCTGTGGGTCGTATTCCTGAGTCACAATCTGCACATTGTCGGGGGCGCGGTGGCCGTGCGTAAACACCTTGCTGCCGTCGGCGCGGGTTTCGACCTGTCCTGCTCCGGTAAGGTTGGGCATCTGCTGTTCTCCTTTAGGACTGTAAGTCAGGTAAGCGGCCTGCGTCGCTATAGCCCCAAGGGTCAACAGGGTGCCAACACCAGCTGGCCGCAGAAGCTGGAGCAGCGAGTCAGGGCGCATCACTTCCAGGATACGTGCCCGGGGGCCTCAAAGTTCCCGGAGCCTAACCGCAGGCTATTGGCCAGAGGGGGGTTTGGTATGCTGGGACGCTTTGAGAGGGTTCTCACGTCTTCCGCTGTCCTGGCAGGCCCGATTGGTAGCCTGGCCCGGCGTACTGACTGTGCTGTCGGTGCTGGCGGTTGTCCTGGGAACTCCCCCCCCGGCCCACGACGCCCAGCCGCGCACGGTGGCGCTGGCGACCGCGCCCAGCCTGCCGGAACTGCGGGCTGCGCCCCAGCTACCGCTGCCCAGCCCACTGCCGAGTCCGCCTCCTGGTGAAGCGTGGTCGGCGGCGGCGCAACTCGCCCCCCCCGCGCCGCGCCCAGTTTACTGGAACGTGCCAGCCCTTCAAACGGGCCTAACGTGGTGGGGCAGGCGACAGACCGACGGTGGTTGACCCCGCGCCGCCGCTCGGTTTGCTTGGCCTGCTGGTCTAGGTCGGCAAACCCCAGCTGCATAAGTTCCAGGTTCCTTTCATCAAGTATTCGGCAATCATTGTCATTCTCAGGCATTTTCAGGAGTAATCAACGTGACCTACGGTAACAACCGCAATAAGAGCAGGTACGGCGGCAAGGGTCCATCCGGGCGGGTAGCGACTTCGGTCGGCGGAAAACCCAGCCCCTGGACGGCCCTTTTGCTGCTGCTGGCCCTGCTGCTCAGCATCGCCTTTATCTGGCGGCCCTGGCAGCACCCTGCTACGCCCCTTTCCCTGTGGAACGACAAATACCAGTTCATGACGCTGGGCCTCGACCTTAAGGGCGGGCTGCGTATCGAGCTGGCCCCCGAAAATGGCACGGCCACCAAGGACGAACTTGAGCGGGTCAAGACCGTCATCGAGAACCGCATTAACGCCCTGGGCGTCGCCGAACCCACCGTGACCGTCTCGGGCGGTAAACGCGTGGTTGTGGAAATTCCGGGGGCCACCCCCGCCGTACAGCAGCAGGCCCGCGACATTATTCAAAAGACTGCCAAGCTCGATTTCCGGATCGTCACTCCCACGGCCAAGCCCGATCCCGAGGAAGCCACGCGCAACCCTTCCTCGCTAGGCTACAAGCTAAGTGACCTGGGGCCGGTTGGCGCGACCGGCGAAGTCATCGCCGACGCCAGCCCCACCACCGATCAGAACGGGCAATGGGTCGTGTCATTTAAGACCACCCCCGCCGGAGTCAGGACCTTCGGGGATTTCACGCGCCAGAACATCGGCAAGTCGATGGCCGTGGTTCTCGACGACCAGATCAAGTCGGTGGCGACCATCCGCGACGCCTTGCCTGCGGGCGGGCAGATCAGCGGCAACTTTACCAGCCAAGACGCTACGCAGCTTGCGCTGGTACTCAAGTCAGGGGCGCTGCCTATCAAGGTCAAGACCGAGGCCGAGCGGGCCATCGGGCCGACGCTGGGGGCCGACGCCATCCGCAGTGGGGCCATCGCCGCGCTGGTCGGTGTGGGCCTCGTGTTCGTCATGCTGTTTTTGTATTACGGCTTCTGGTTCGGGCTGGTCGGCGCACTGGGCCTGCTGTTTTCCAGCATCCTGATTCTGGGTCTGCTGGGCGGCCTGGGAGCCACCATGACGTTGCCGGGAATCGCCGGTCTGGTACTGACCATCGGGGCAGCAGTCGACGGCAACGTGATTTCCTTCGAGCGCATCAAGGAAGAACTGGGGCGCGGCAAGGGCATCAAGAACGCGATCAAGGCGGGCTATCAACACTCGACCGCCGCCATTCTGGATGTGAACGCCAGCCACCTGCTTTCCGCGCTGGCACTGTACAACTACTCGACCGGCCCCGTGAAGGGCTTTGCCGTCACGCTGATTATCGGTGTGCTGGCGTCCACCTTCTCTAACCTGGTCTTCGCGCACTGGTTCATGGAGTGGCTGGCGCAGCACCGCCCTAACATGTCGGCCCCGCAGTGGATCAAGAACACCCACTTCGATTTCATTCGCCTCTCGCCGATCATTACCACGGCCAGCGTGCTGCTCGCGATCGTGGGCGGGGGCATCCTGGCAACCAGGGGTCTGAACTACGGTGTGGACTTCGTTTCGGGAACCACCATGACGGTCAAGACCGGCGCGAACACCACCACCGAGGCGGTGCGTAAGGCCGTAGCGGGGGCCGGAGTGGCCAAGGTCACCTCGCAGAGCGCCGCCATTCAGCGTGACATTACGCCCGGTCAAAGCGGCGCTCAGTACACCATCAAGGTGCCCGAACTGACCGCCGCCGACGCGCAGAAAGTCGGCGGCGCTATTGCCAAGCTGCCGGGCGGCCAGCTTCAGGCCACCGAAACCGTGGGGCCAGCCGTGGGTAAGGAGCTGACCGACAAGACCATCAAGGCCGTGCTGCTGGGCCTCACACTAATTCTGATCTACGTGGGCTTCCGCTTCGACTTCATCATGGGTCTGGGCAGCATCATCGCCGTGCTGCACGACGTAGCTATCGTGATGGGCCTGTACTCGCTGCTGGGGCTGGAATTTACCATCGCCTCGGTCGCCGCGCTGCTGACCCTGATCGGTTACTCGCTGAACGACTCGATCATCGTATCGGACCGTATCCGCGAGAACCTCAAGGACATGCGCGGCAAGAGCTACCGCGAGATAGTGAACACCTCGATCAATCAGACGCTTTCGCGCACGGTCATGACCTCGATCAGCACCATGCTGCCGCTGGTCAGTCTGCTGATTTTCGGCGGCCCGGTGCTGCGTGATTTTAGCCTCGCGCTGCTCATCGGGATTCTGGTCGGCACATACAGCTCGATCTTTATCGTCGCGCCGCTGGTGGTCTATTTCGAGGAATGGACCCATAAGCGTAGGAACGCCGCGCCGCCTGCACCTCAGGCGTAAGCACCTCTCGCAAAAGCCCCCGCCTGCAAATGCAAATGGCGGGGGCTTTTCTTTGCCTCCGGCTCAGCGTCCCCTGAAAGCAGCAGCCCGCCGCGCGACCAGAGCGCTTTGGGAGGGTTTTTTCGTAGACTGGCTGCATGAGTATTCACCTCAATGCCGAAGCTGGCCAGATCGCCGAGACCGTTTTGCTGCCCGGCGACCCGCTGCGGGCCAAGCACATTGCCGAAACCTTCTTCGAAAGTCCCGTGCAGCACAACACTGTGCGCGGCATGCTGGGCTTTACCGGCACCTACAAAGGCCAAAAGGTCAGCGTGCAGGGCACCGGCATGGGCATCGCCAGTTCCATGATCTATGTCAACGAACTTATTCAGGATTACGGCTGCCAGAACCTGATCCGGGTGGGTACGGCGGGCAGCTACCGCGAGGAAGTGAAGGTGCGCGACATCGTGCTGGCGCAGGCGGCCTGCACCGACAGCAACATCAACCGCATCCGCTTCGGCGAGCGCACTTTTGCCCCCATCGCCGATTTCGGCCTGCTGCTCCGCGCCTACCAGATTGCCCAGCAGCGCGGCTTTGCCACCCACGTCGGCAACATCATGAGCAGCGATACGTTTTACACCGACGACCCGCAGGAATTTAAGCGCTGGGCCGATTACGGCGTGCTGGCCGTCGAGATGGAAGCGGCGGGCTTATACACCCTGGCCGCCAAATACGGCGTGCGGGCCTTGACCGTCCTGACCATCAGCGACCACCTCGTGACCCATGAAGTCACCACCGCTGAGGAGCGGCAGCTGAGCTTCAACAGCATGATCGAAGTGGCACTGGACGCGGCCCTTAACCTGTAAGACGGATTCCGATTGATTCAGAACTGCACCGAATCAATCCGAGCGGATGTGAGTAGGAACAGCATACGGGTTTCGCGTTATGGAGCCACAGACGGCGATTTTCCGACTGTGGCGGAATTTAGCGGAATCCGTATAACAGTAGTCCGGAACCTTTTTGACCAAAAAGCAAGTGGGGTCGGTTACGTTGGTGTGTGAAGACTCAACGAACGGCCC
>NZ_JAGLBG010000189.1 GCF_018260405.1 Deinococcus sp. | reverse complement strand
TGCTCCAGCGATTGTGCGCCTGATGAAGAGGGCAGCATGGATACTCCGACGATATGGGCCTCAGACAGCCTCTGAAATTGTGCAGCGCCAGCGGGCGATTGACCCCGGTGTTACTTTCGGCCACATTCACGCCGAGCAGTTGGGCAACATCTGGCAACAGGCCGCGAAGCACGGCAAGCGGAAACTGGTGCTGGAAATTACCGCCGACGCTTTAGGCAGTGACGAGTGGGACGGGCATATTAACGTAGAGGTCAAAGAGTCACAGACTTGGGCCGAGTACGAGCAGGCCCAAGCCGAGGCCCGCGCCCAGGAAGTGAACTGATGACGGACGAGAAGAAACAGGCCGAGCGCCCCGACTACTGGATAAGCGAAACCACGACCCCCGGCCTGTTGGTGCAGACCGACATGAACAGCGGCGAGACTGAGCCAGTGCTTGCAGGGGCTACCGCGCAACGCCGCACCAGCGCCCTTACTAATCTCGCCCCCAACTTTCAAGAAGGCTTAAACCGCATGGCCGAGAAGTTCAACAGCAGCGATAAAGCGGGCCTTGAGGAAACCCTAGCGCCCCTCAAAGACCTTCAAGATTATCAAGACCTTCAGACCTTGCATGACTTCATATTTCCCTCTGACGACGTGGACGACGCCGAGCGCAACCGCCGCTTACACTTACTCGCCCGCGAGATGGAACGGGCCGCAGGACATATTCGCCGGGTCATGACTGAGAGGTAAAACCAATGTCTGACGACCTAAATGAACGCCAGCGCCGTTACCTGCTAGCGGCTTACAAGACTGACCAAGCCTATGAGGAGGCCCACAAACGGGCCTTTCAGCGGGGCGATTATGACGAGTCCCGCAGGCCCGCAAGTGATTGGCGGGCTATGGCGTTTGGCGTGCTGCACGGCATAGGCGGGGCCGTTCCAACGATGCTCAGAAACGAGTGTAAAGGCGACGTGGACGAGGGCAGTGGCAGCACATGGGCCGCGTTGGAGCGCCGGGAATTGCTGAGCGTCAAAGACCAAGAGGTTAGGTATCACCCCGGTCAGATTTTGCCGCACATCACCCTAACCCCAAAGGGCCGCAAATTGGCCCGCGAGTTGAAAGGCGACAAAGCCCCGACCAAGCAGAAAGGTGAAGTATCGCGCTCAACATGGAAAGCCTTAGTTGCAGGCTGGATAGCAGGCGAAGCCGGGTTATGGGATGAACGAGGCGGGGATTGGTACGGTGGCGTCAGCGGCGACACATGGCTGATGCTCACGCGGCGCACTAAACAGCGGGCCGCGTGGTTTACCGATGTGCAGCGACGAGCAGCCGAGGGCCAGCCCGCCAGCTTTGGCGGTTTTCAATACGGCGTCAAAATCACGCCAGCAGGAATAGCGAAGTATTGGGATTCGTGGGAAGTCAATCGGGCGAAATATCCTGACATTGACGCCCCCAATCCCAGAATGAGAACGAGGGAACAAAGGGAACAAGATGACGATTAGTAGCTTGAATGTCCTACCAGACAGCGCCATTCTCCCTCTCCCACACAGCGCAGTCGTTACAGTTATTGGCTGGATAACCCAAGACGCTCAGGGGCGCTTTTTTGTCGGGCAGGTGCCTGTGCATGATGCCCCGCTGAAATGGAGGGGGAAGCGGGTCAAGGCCACCATTTACCCACCCACCGCGTACCCAACGCTGCAAATCCTCAAGGGATGCCGACTGGTAAGGGCCAGAGCAGCCACCCGTCACGAAAAAAATCAGGCGTCCTTCCGAATAGTCGGCCACCTTATCCGGGCTGAGAAAGGCTTACAAAGCCTCTCTATCGAGATTTACCCCCAAGCCGCAGGAATCCCCCGGTTCAAGATGCAGGTTAGAACGTCCAGAGCAGCCATTACCGAATGTGACCCTTCTTGGACAGGCGTAGAGGTCACGGGAAGCCTGATTGACCAGATGTTACTAGCTGAAAAAATCGCACCAGCCTATGCCCCC
>NZ_JAGLBG010000188.1 GCF_018260405.1 Deinococcus sp. | reverse complement strand
ATCCATTTGGACTGGCTTAGTTGACGTTTTTCGTGGCGTCTTACCCAAACTCGACTTCTCGTGCTGAGCAGTTACCTTTCTTTTTCACTGGTTCCACTTGGTAAAAAGATGGTCAAAAGAGCACCATCTCTTTGCAACATGCTCTAAGTAGGTGCCAGTTGCGCGTATCCAGGGAAAGCGCCCCAATCCGCTTTGCAAGCCACCCTACGAGTCCGCCTGGGTTACAAGGTCTTACCAAACCTTGCAACCGGAGTCTGTATTACCACCCACCACGCTCAGCGGCGTATTCTGCCGCCTATGAAGTGGCTCCGTGACCAGACCCTCGCCCCCATCGTGCAGAAGGTGGAGGCGGGGGAACGCCTGACCTTTGCCGAGGGGACGCAGCTGTACAACACCCACGACCTAAACGCCCTGATGCGGCTGGCGAACTGGCGCAAGGAACAGCTACACGGCGACAAGGTGTTTTTTGTGCATTCGATGCGGCTGGAATTTACCAACATCTGTTACGTGGGCTGCACCTTCTGCGCCTTCGCCGCGCACAAGAATGAGGAGCGGGCCTGGGACTACGACCCCGACGAGGTGGTGCGGCAGGTCGGGCGGCGCTACCTGCCCGGCATCACCGAGCTACACATGAGCAGCGGCCATCATCCTAACCACAAGTGGGACTACTACCCGGCAATGGTGCATAAGCTGCGCGAGGCGTACCCCGATCTTCAGATCAAGGCCTTTACCGCCGCCGAGATCGAGCACCTGAGCAAGATCAGTAAAAAACCCACGCTGGACGTGCTGCGCGAGTTGCAGGCGGCGGGCCTGAGCGCCATGCCGGGCGGCGGGGCCGAGATTTTTGCCGACCGCGTGCGTAAACAGGTGGCCAGAAACAAGGTAAGGGCCGAGAAGTGGCTGCAAATTCACCGCGAGGCCCACAGCCTGGGAATGCGGACCAACGCGACCATGCTCTACGGCCACATCGAAACGCTGGAGGAGCGCCTGGACCACATGGACCGCCTGCGAACGCTTCAGGACGAAAGTGTGGCCCAGTTCGGCGGCGGCTTCCACGCCTTTATTCCGCTGGCCTTCCAGCCGCTCGGCAATACGCTGGCGCAGAACCTCGGCAAGACCGATTTCACCACCGGTCTGGACGACCTGCGCAATCTGGCGGTGGCCCGCATTTATCTGGATAACTTCCCCCACATCAAGGGCTATTGGGTGATGATCGGCTCGGAGCTGACGCAGGTTTCGCTTGACTGGGGCGTGTCGGACATCGACGGCACCATTCAGGAGGAGCACATCGCGCACGCGGCGGGGGCCACCTCGCCCATGCAGCTTTCGGAAGCGGGCATGATCCGCATGATTCAGCACGCCGGGCGCGTTCCGGTGCTGCGCGACGCCTACTACAACGAGTTGGAGACTTTTCCGCTGCCGGGCACCAATGCCGCTGACTGACCATGCCCAACTCTGAGAACCACCCCCGCACCCAGATTTTCGATACCGAATTCAGCGACCTGCGCGGCGTTCCGGGGGAATACGGCGACGTAGACTCGCTACTGCGGGCCGACGAAGCCTGGAACGCGGCCTACCACTGGCGCGACCCCGAACGCCTGATCGATATGCTCGCCGACGACTGGATCGGGTTTTTTCCGGACGGCACTATCGCCTTCAAAACTGACCTGCTGGAACAGTTGCCCCGACATCCGCCCGCCACCTTGATGTTCGAGCGCCACGCCTCGCTGGTGTTCGGCCACACGGGGATTACGCGGGGGACGCTGTACGCCGACGGCGTGCGCCTCCAGAGCTTTTTGCGGGTGTATACGTGGCAGGGGGGGAAATGGTGGGCGGTGATTGTGCAGGTGGTGGCGTAGAGTAGCTATCCCCAAGCTCCCCTACCCAGCTGGGCAAGCGGGAGTCATACGAACTGCCGGTTGATTTGGTGCCGTCCCGAATGCTCCGTACACTTTCAATGGTGTTAACATGAACCTCGTTGGTGCCGTCCCTATCGTCGTCGCGAGCATACTCACCGTCACCTTGATTCACGGTGACGTGTCC
>NZ_JAGLBG010000187.1 GCF_018260405.1 Deinococcus sp. | reverse complement strand
GGCCGTTCGTTGAGTCTTCACACACCAACGTAACCGACCCCACTTGCTTTTTGGTCAAAAAGGTTCCGGACTACTGTGAGTTGCGTGTATTCGGGAAGCTCTAACCCTGTTGACCTCCCCGCCACGCCGCTTTGCAAGTTTCCGTGCGCGGCAGATCACCGTGTGGCTTAGCTGCGGCGTAGCCGGGCAATATAAAAGCCGTCGACTCCGTTGAGCGGTAGCGTGAGAATACCGGGCCCCACTTGCAGATGTGCCACTTCGAGACCGGGAATGGCCTCAGGGGTGAATTCGGGGTGAGCAGCCAAGAACGCCTGGATCACTTCCGGGCCTTCCTGCGGCATAACCGAGCAGACCGAGTACACCAGGACGCCGCCAGGCTCGACCAGGGCAGCGGCGTTGGGCAGCATCCGCGCCTGCAAGGTAGCCATTTCAGCGACCACTGCCGGGGTCAGGCGCAGTTTGATCTCGGGGTGGCTTCGCAGCGTACCACTTCCCGTACACGGAGCGTCCAAGAGTACGAAGGGCGCTGGGGCAAGATCCAGCGGCGCGGTCAGGTCGTGCGTTACGAAATCGGCCTTCAACCGCAGACGTTTGAAGTTCCATTCGGCTGCGTGGTGTTTGCGGGGCACATTGTCCACGCTGGTGACCAGTGCGCCGCGCGTGGCGAGCATAGCCGCCTTGATGCCTGCGCCGCCCGCGAGGTCCAGCACGCGCTGAGCGTCGATATCGCCCAGAGCGTCCACGCAGGCCATACTCGCCGGGTTGATCGGCTGGGCCTGACCGGTGTGGTACGCCGCCGTTTCCCGCAGTGGGCGCGCGAGTTCCACGCGGTCTACACCTTCAAGAGAAGCGGTCAGTTCACTGCCCTCCTCTTGCAGCAGGCGCACGCCCTCATCCGAGAGACTCAGCCACATGGGCTGCGGCTCCAGCAGGTCGGCAAAAACCGCCTCGGCCTGGGCACCGTAGGCCCAGCGGTAGACGCCTTCAAGCCATTCCGGCATCTCGCTGCCCAGCTGCCCGAGCGGTTCAACCCGCCGCAGCACGGCATTGACCAGTCCGGGAGGAGCCAGCCGCGCGGTGCGGGCCAGGTTCACGTACTCGTTGGCGACGGCGTGGGCGGGTGTGCCCAGAATCAGTTTCTCGAACGCCCCGGCCAGCAGCAGGGTCTGCACTTTAGGGTGCGTTTCGCCGGTGAGCAGGGGAGCCAGCACTGCGGCCAGACTCGGTTGATGCCGTAGGGTGCCGTACACGATGTGGGTTGCCAGACCAGCGTCACGGGCAGGCAACTTGGCCTGTTGCAGCGCGGCGTCGAGGTTGGGGGCCGCAAAGCCCTCACCACTCATCACCTTCATCAGCACGCGCACAGCCAATTCACGGGCCGGATTGAAGGGATCGGGTCGCCGCTGCTCCTGCGGGCTGCGGTTCTGACGGGTGCGGGAAGAAGTCATCAGGACAGGATAGACGCTTTGAGCGGGAGACACCGGTATAGAACAGCTTGCTTAATTACGCCATTTGTGAGAACCCACCATCAGTACTGGACAGCCTTATGGCCTGATAAAAGTCATGAGAGATGCCGTCCCAAGAGGCGGCTGCATTAACCGCGAACAAAGACACCATTGGGCAGGATGGAATTGGAAAGAAGGAGGCCCACCAGCACCCATGTAATGGTCAGAAAATGCCGTTGGTCACGCCACGGAGCTTTACTCAGCCATTAACTAAGTCGCTCGAATAGAATGGTTGCGTCTCCACCCACAGGGATTTTTGTTGTCTTACTCAGTAAGAATGCCTCATGGTAGAGGCATTCTCATCTCTTTTATCAGGCCGTAAGCCGGCTGCGCTCTTCCGCCAGCGGGCAGGCCCCTTCCCGGGTGGCGTTTTGGGCAAGAAGCGGGCAGGCTCGCTTAAGCGAGTCCATTTTGCCCAACACAGCGACCAGACCCCTGCATAGGTGCCGCTCTGACCAAGAAAGCACCGCCTGTACTGCCCTACCGCGAAACCTATATTGTATCTGATTAGCGCGCCAGAGCCATCAGCGTGTCTACAGGGTCATGACCCCGGAGGCGAGCTGTCTCTGTGACCGA
>NZ_JAGLBG010000186.1 GCF_018260405.1 Deinococcus sp. | reverse complement strand
AGGTGGGCCAGACCCAGAACCTCTGGGAAAGCGGAAGAAGAAATTTCCTGACCCCATAACGACGCTTGAAGTCGGCTAGACACTGGTTTTACGCCCTCTCTCATAAAATTTGTCAGGCCGTCAGGTCCTGAGTGTTGATTTGGTCTTGGTGCTGTTGCGTCGTCACTGCAGCTCAGCAAACCATATCTTCCGGACAGGCTCTTATATCAACCCAACCAGCGATAGATGAGCTTGCGCCATCTGACCTGATGGGCCACTGGGCGGCGCAATCATCTCTCCCCCTCCATCGTTCTGATCGTAAAATACGCTTTCATGCGCTTGATCTGCATTTCCGATACTCACGGCCTGCTCTCGGGATTGATGCCGCCTGAGGGGGACATTCTCGTTCATGCCGGGGATGTATGCAATGAGGGCAGTGTCCGGAAAGCAGCAGACTTTTTCAGATGGTTTAGTGCGGTTGGGGATTACCACCACGTGTCCTGGTCGCTGGTGCATACGCTGAGGTAATCCGGCACCTTCCGCTGGGTAAATGGTGAGTGGTATCAGCTACCGCTTTGACCCTAAAGCTGCTGTGGGCAGTCGGGTCAGTGAGGTCAAGATTGGCGGGCAGCCCCTTGAAGCAGGCAAGACCTACAAACTGGCCGTCAGCAGCTTCGCGGCGGGCGGAGGCGACGGCTACACCATATTCCAGGGCGCGAAGGTGCTGGTCACCGCCGCCAATGGGCAACGGGACGTGGTGGCCCTGACCGACTATCTGCGGGCGCAACCCACTGTGGCCCCGAAAGTGGAAGGGCGTATTTCTCAGCCCTGATAGTCCTGCCGTAAGCGTTTCAGCCCCTGCAGGAAGTATTGGGGACTGTTTCTGGCCCGACTGAGGGTTAGGCCGCCCTGGATGGTGACGAGGATGTCCAGCGCTCCAGCCTGCGCCTCCGCTGGATGTTTGCCCTGCCGCACTAAATAGGCCACCAATGCAACTTCCCAGCGTTCAAAGTAGGCAGCAATCTGCACAGCAAACTGGTCGCGCGTCTCGGTAAGGGCAAACATACCCACCAGACACACGCGCCCACCCCCAGCAAAATAGGTTTTCACATGGCTGAGCATCTCGCTCAGGCTGCCGCCCTGCTCTAGAGGCACAAAGATGTCTTCTTCAAACCAGCGCGAAATATGCTCCAGCACGGCCCCCGCCATCTCTGCTTTGCCGCCAGGAAAAAAATTGTAGAGGCTCCCTTTCCCAAGCCCCGTGCGCTCCGTGATAAAGGCGAGGCTTGCGCCCTCAAACCCATATTCCCGGAAGATTTCGGCCAGTTCTGGTATCAGGTCGGCCCGCTCACGCATCAGCCGGGGCACTAGAGGCCCACCTCGCTGAGGCCGGGATGGTCAGTGGGGCGGGGGCCAGCAGGCCAGTGAAATTGGCGTTCACTTTCCGCAATGGCAACGTCATTGATGGAAGCCTCACGGCGATACATCAGCCCCTGTGGGGTAAACGCCCACTGCTCGTTGCCGTAAGCTCGGAACCATTGCCCCCGAGCGCCTTGGTATTCGTACTGAAAGCGTACAGCCATATGGTCATCCGTAAAGGCCCAGAGTTCTTTAATCAGCCGATAGTCCTGCTCCTGCTGCCACTTGCGGGTCAGGAAGGAGACGATGGCGGGGCGGCCCCTTAAGAACTCCGAGCGGTTGCGCCACTGGCTATCCTCGGTGTAAGCGAGTGACACGCGCTCGGGGTCGCAGGTGTTCCAGGCGTCTTCGGCCAGGCGGACTTTCTGGCGGGCAGTTTCCAAGATGAACGGGGGGACAGGTGGGCGCAGGATTGTCATTTGTACCAAATGGTACACAATTTGACCGTAAGGTACAAATACAGATGTTCGGGCTTACTGCCTGCTATACGGGTTTGACCGCCTGGACTGCCCTGCCAGCCACCGTTCCCACGTTAGCCCGATGATGTGGGGGAAGGCAGGAATCACCTTTCCCGTTCGCATGGCTTCCAGACCAGGATATAGAATTGGCAACGGGTGCATCTCTAAATTTCGGGTAGTTGGCTGAAATTATGCCCGACAGGAAACGCCTTGAGGTTGTGACAGCCAGGCTCGCCAGGGCAACCGCAAAGTCGCAAAACTGAAGAATGAAGAGAAAGATTTCTGTTATAGACAGAATATATGGCTTGGA
>NZ_JAGLBG010000185.1 GCF_018260405.1 Deinococcus sp. | reverse complement strand
AAGGGGCAGGCTTACACGGTGATCGGCGGCGGCGACAGTGTAAGCGCCATCAACAAGAGCGGCAAGGCAGGCGAAATCGACCATATCAGTACGGGCGGCGGGGCCAGCTTAGAACTGCTGGAAGGCAAGGAACTTCCCGGCGTCAAGGCGATGGAGTAAGCGTGAGTGGCCCCGAGTTCCTGCCTGACCTTGTGCCCGAACTGGCAGTCACGAACCTTGGGGCCAGCCTGCGCTTCTGGGTTGACCTGCTGGGTTTCGCAGTGGACTACGAGCGCCCGGAGGAACGGTTCGCCTATATCGTGCTGGGCAACGCCCATGTCATGCTTGACCAAATCGGGCAGACGCCCACCTGGGAAACGGGGCCGCTGGAACGTCCCTTCGGGCGCGGGCTAAACTTCGAAATCACCGTACCCGACGTGCAACCGGTTGTAGACCGCCTAAACAACGCAAACTGGCCGCTGTTCGTAGAGCTGGAAGAAAAGTGGTACCGCGTGAACGACCAAGAAACGGGCGTGCGGCAATTTTTAGTGCTTGACCCAGACGGCTACCTGCTGCGCTTTTCTCAAAGCCTGGGCTTGCGCCCGCTTAATTCATAGACCTATCAATAAACCTTTCAAAGGAGAATCCATGCCCAATACCCTTCTTGCCCTCAACTGGAAAATGAACAAGACCCCCACCGAAGCCCGCGCCTGGGCCGAGGAACTCAAGGAGAAGTATGTCCCCGTAGACGGTGTGGAGCTGGCTGTTATGGCTCCGGCGCTGGACCTCTCTAGCCTGGCAGCCAATCTGCCTGCCGGAGTGGAGTTCGGTGGTCAGGACGTGTCCGAGCACGAGTCCGGCGCATACACGGGTGAAATTAGTGCGGCGATGCTCAAGGATACCGGCGCGACCTATGTGGTAATCGGCCACAGCGAACGCCGCGATTACCACCAGGAAACGGATGCCCAGGTGGCGGCCAAGGCGAAGCAGGCGCAGGCGAACGGCCTGGTGCCTATCGTGTGTGTGGGGGAAAAACTCGATGTGCGCGAAAAGGGCGAACAGGTGGCTTTTACCCTTAGGCAGCTCGAAGGCAGCCTGGCCGGAGTGGGGGCCGAGGTGGTCGTGGCTTACGAACCGGTCTGGGCCATCGGCACCGGCAAAACAGCGACTGCCGACGACGCCGAGGAACTGGCCGCTGCTATCCGTGAGGCGCTGAAACAACAGTACGGCGCAAAGGCCGGTAGCATCCGTATTCTGTATGGCGGCAGCGTTAAGCCCGAGAACATTGCCGAAATCTGCAGTAAGCCAAACGTCAATGGTGCGCTGGTCGGCGGCGCGAGCCTTAAAGTGCCCGATGTGCTGGGTATGAATGCTGCGCTGAAATAAGCCTTTTGTGCCCGGCTACTGACCGGGCATTAAAACAAGCTAAGTAAGTGAAAAGATTCACGATTAAACTTGCCCGTGAATTTATTGTTTCTTTTAGAGCATCTAGCTTTACAGCTGGGAGAGGCCCGCCAGAAACAGGGAATGCAGCCGGGAATCTGTGGTCAGTTCCGGATGAAACGAGGACGCCATGACGCGCCCCCGGCGCACAAGCACCGCGCCGCCCGCCTGGGTCGCCAGCACTTCAACCTCTGGCCCAGCCCGCTCTATCAGAGGCGCACGAATGAACACGGCTGGAAACGGCCCGTCTAGGCCCCTGACCTCCAACGGGACGGCAAAAGAGTCGACCTGGCGGCCAAAGGCGTTTCGCCGAACCGTGATGTCGAGCAGTTCCAGACCCGGCTGAGTGCCCAGATTCGGCGAGACACCTTCGATGGTCCGCGCGAGCATGATCGCGCCCGCGCAGGTGCCCCAAACCCCTCCCCCCGCCGCCGCGAACTGGCGCACGGGGTCCCAAAGTGCGTAATCGGTCATCAGGCGGCTTATGGTCGTCGACTCACCGCCAGGAAGAATCAGGCCTTGTAGCCCCTCCAGATCGCCGGGAAGCCGCACTTCACGGGCCTGCGCCCCGAGTGAGTGCAACATCCGCACATGCTCACGGAAAGCTCCCTGAAGGGCCAGAACGCCCACGCTTAAAGCAGCGTTACCAGCCACGCGAGGCCAGGCGCTCCTCTGGAATCAGCTCATCGATGTTGATACCCGTCATCGGTGCGCCGAGGTCTTCGCTGATCTCGGCCAGAATATCGGGGTTCTGGTAGTGCGTCACGGCTTTCAC
>NZ_JAGLBG010000184.1 GCF_018260405.1 Deinococcus sp. | reverse complement strand
GTATGACGCCCAGGGCAAAGCCCTGGGCAAGGTAAGAGAGCAACTCAGTCAGCATGGTCAGCAGGTCGTTCTGAATGACGTCTACATCACGGCAGACAGATACGGGCCGGTCAGCCTCGCTGCTTACCATGCACTTGGAGCACGTGAACCCTGGTTCGTGGTAAGTAATCATCCCTGTGGTCCGGGCATCTTTGACGAGTATGCCGAGCGATTTCAGATTGAGGCTGGTTTCAAGGACTTGAAAAGTGCTGGTTTTGACCTGGAAGCCTCACATTTCCGGGATACGGCGGCGCTCAGTGGCCTGATTTTTTTGCTGGCATTAGCGGCTGTCTTCCTATTCAGCGAGGGAACCTCGCTGGAGTCTGACGAGGAGCGCCGTACTGTTGACGCTCATAAAGAGCGCCGCTTGAGCTACTTCCAGTTGGGGAGACGAGCTATCTTATCGCGTCTGTCACGTAGATTTCCTATCTTAAAAACCCTCGCCGTCCCAAGTGGGTCTGACCCTCACCCGGTCAGATCGACTCGTGCTCCACCAGGTCTGACTCCTGTGACAGCGTCTCTCATGACTTTTATCAGGCCATAAGGCCCGCTTCTTGGGCAAAACGGACTCGCTTGAGCAAGCCTGCCCACGTCCCGACCGTGCTGGAGTCGAGCGCAATCCGTAATCAAATGCTCTGGAGGCCAGCCTCAGCCAGAAAAGCGTCCAGCTTCTGGGGGCGAAACCCGCTGAGACTGTGCGCCACGTCGCCGCTGACCAGGGTCGGCACACTGCGGCGGCCACCATTGACGCTCATGACCAGTTCAGCGGCCTGTTCATCTTGCTCAATATTGATTTCCTCGAAGGGAATGCCCTTTTTGGTCAGTGCCTGCTTGGCCACCTGGCAATCGGGGCACCAGCTTGTCGTATACATCTTGATCATAAGCTCAGTTTACAAAATAAAGCATCAAAAGGCAATGAGCATAAAAATAGCCCACCGCAAGGGTGAGCCGTCTGGCCTTTTGGAAAGGCGGTATTTAGATTTAGAAAACGGGAGTCAGCGATCAACCCTGAGCGCTAGCCGCAACCGGCCCGGTCTGTTCCGTCGGCGCAGGAGCCGTGATCTGTTCCGCATCCTGGGCAGCCACGCCAGAAGTGGCAGCGACAGCTTCAGATTCGGCACTTGGGGCCGCCTGATCGCCTTCTGCACGCTCTTTTCTGGGGGCAGGAGCAGCCTTGGGCACCATGATCATGTTCATGTCCATGCCCATCATGCTCGGGTTGCTTTCGGGCGCACCGACATCCGCCAGAGCTTCGGCCACACGCACCAGAATGCGCTCGCCCAGTTCCGGGTGAGTGCGTTCACGGCCACGGAACATGATAGTGACCTTGACCTTGTGGCCTTCGAGCAGGAAACGGCGCACATGGCCGGTTTTGGTATTGAAGTCGTTGGAATCAATCTTCACGCGGAACTTGATAGCCTTGACTTCCTGCGAACGCACGCGCTTGCGGTTTTCCTTCTCGTTCTGCTGCTGTTCGTAGCGGAACCGGCCATAGTCGAGCAGGCGGCAGACGGGCGGTACAGCCTGAGGACTGACCATGACGAGATCAAGCCCCTGCTCACGGGCCATTTGCATGGCGTCGCGGGTATCGATAATCCCGATCTGTTCACCTTCGCCGCCGATTAACCTGATTTGCCTGACACGAATCTGCTCGTTGACCTTGTGTTCTTTCGCTATGTTCATCACCTCCGCCGCGCCCCACACACACTGGTGTCAAGGGCGGCTGACCTGCTCTATAAACAGGCAGTCTTCAGTTTACCACGTAAGGGCCAGTCCCGCTCTTGGCAAAAGGCACATCTGCCCGCCGCCACACCCTGACCTGCCCTTCCTGGGTGCCGTTTTGCCCAAGAGAGCACCGCCTGCACCGACGTACCGCCCCGTATGTTTCCTTCTCGCCTCTGCCCGGAGCAACTCTGAAACTGCCCGGTTCAATCGGCAGTCCGTATCATAACTGATGACCCACGCCGGAAAACCAGGCATCGCCAGCGGCCCTCCCCCACTCTTCCCGCGCTAGTTCTCTACCACGCTCCATGCTCTTCTGCCATGCTGTAACAGATGAGTGACCTGCCCGCTTCACCCAGCCCTCTCAGGCCAGCCTCGGCCTATACCTATGGCCCGCAGGCCGCCCGGAATCCGGAACTTGAAGTTCTACTGACGGACGGACTGGGCG
>NZ_JAGLBG010000183.1 GCF_018260405.1 Deinococcus sp. | reverse complement strand
CTCCAAGTAGGTCGCGTCGGCCAGTTCTGGGTCGGTCATGATGGTCGCGGGGTTGCTGTTGACCAGCACCACGCGGTAGCCCTCATTTTTCAGCGCCTTAAGCGCCTGAGTGCCGGAGTAGTCAAACTCGGCTGCCTGCCCAATCTGGATGGGGCCGCTGCCGAGAATCAGGATGGTCTGGAGATCAGTTCGCTTAGGCATTCCAGATAAGGAGTATCGCACGCGGCGCGGACGTGGGGCGGGGGTTGAGTAGGTGTACCAGCAGCCTTCCAGAATTCCCGGCGCGGTGGGCGTAAATCTATTCGGCGCACACATCACCCGCAAAGCCAGGCATGGTCAATCTCGTCGGTCAATGATCCAGTTCCCCTAGTCCAGGTCATCCATTGAAGGCTTAGACTTGCAAGGGGGCGAAGTAGAGCGAGCAGAAGAGAAACGGGTTCCGGCCAGGTTGCCAGCGAAGCAGACGGCAGTCCGTTATTACTGCAACAGAATTTCGGCCCGGTGGGTCTGGGGGTTGTAGTTGCAGGTAACGGGAGCCTGTCCCATCAGGTGTTCCGCGCCGTCCAGTCGGTAGCCGACCGTGGCCGGAGTGCGTAACTGTGTGCTGGTCGCGTCGGGGTGCTGAACCCCTTCGACCAGGGTGCTGGGGGTTCCGGTCAGGCGAATAAAGACGTCAGCGGCGGCGGGCAAAGGCTGCTGCGGCTTGCTTTTCAGGTAATCGGTCAGTGATTGACGTGTGTCGGGCTGCCCGGGGGCCAGCGGCCCTACCTTGATTTCACTGGGGCGTCGCAACTCTTCTTTGCAGTTTTCAATAAAGCGGTAGGTGCTGACGCCGTACGTGTCGTGGTCGCTGTACAGCGGGTTGTGCCTGATCGCGGCGGCGGTCACGATGCCCAGCAGCAGCAGGCTCAGCAGCGAGAGAATCCAGGCCAACGACTGACTGGAGCGGTTGACAGAGTGCGGGGCAGTAGGCTCGCTCATGGATTCAGCATATCGCATGGGCCGCTACGCGGCGCTTTTCCGAAAGGTCCTCTACACACCGTGTTTTTGAGAGGGTTCCGTTAGAGGTATTATCTAGAATAGATTTCCGGAGATTCTTCCTTGACCCAACCTGAACAAATCCTTCCTGGCTACCAACTGCTCCATATCCTTGGACGTGGTAATACGTCGGTGGTGCGCCTGGCTCTTAACCCGGAGCGCCGCCAGTTCGCGGTCAAGCTGCCGCACCCTGAGACCCTCAGCGTTCACGACGCCGCCGAGCGCTTCGGCAATGAGGTCCGGCTCAGTTTGCAGTTTCGGCATCCCAATATCGTGCAGGCCTTCGATGGAACGGCGTTCGGAGCACAGGCTTTTCTGGCGCTCAAGTATTACCCGAACGGGGCACTCAGTGAGCATCTGGCGCGGTCCTCTGCCGGGCAGATCGCCTTGCCGCTCGAAGACGCTTTATGGATACTGGCCGATACTTCTGCCGCCCTGACCTATCTGCACAAGCTGGGAGCCGTGCATCAGGATGTCAAGACCCAGAACATCTATGTCGATGAGCTGGGTCGTGCGGCGCTGGGCGACCTGGGCAATACCTATTTCGTGTCGCAGGGGGGCAAAGTCAGTGGCAGCCCGTATTACATGGCCCCCGAGATTTACCACGGCGAAAGTAGCAGCGCGGCCAGCGACGTGTACAGCCTCGGCGTCATGATGTACGAACTATTGACCGGCCAGCGGCCTTTCAACGGAACCACCTACGAAGAATTGATGATCGCCCACCTGACCCGTTTTGCCACACCTATGAATCGTCTTAACCCCGAGGTGCCCCGGCCTCTAGCGCGGCTGGCCGAGCAGGCCCTCGCAAAGCGGGCCGCCGAACGCCCGAGCGCCGACGCCATCCGCCGCGCAGTCCTCACCGCCCTGGACGAGCCGCTTGACGATCTAAGTGCCGAACCACCGCCGGAAGCAGTTGCGCTGCATCAGGTCGGGCGGCATGGTCCGGCGGCCAGCCTTCAGCCACTCAATACTCCCAAACCGGCGGCCCCGGCCCCCGAACCCAAGAAAGGCTGGAATCCGTTCAAGCGGAACAAGTAATTACGGACTGCGCTGGGTGCTGTTTTGGTCAAGAAGCGGTCAGGCCCCTTTCTGGGTGCCGCTCTGAGAGGCTGTCTGAGGCCCTAACCATGGGAAATGTTTTAGGCTTTAACGGTGGAACGCGCAGCTTACCCTAGCGA
>NZ_JAGLBG010000182.1 GCF_018260405.1 Deinococcus sp. | reverse complement strand
CCAGCGATTGTGCGCCTGATGAAGAGGGCAGCATGGATACTCCGACGATATGGGCCTCAGACAGCCTCTTAGAGCATCACCGAAATCTTGATGATTCGGATGACTCGGCGTTTATTTTGGAGGAGTGAAGGCGGCTTTAGCCGCACCCTGACCCTTTGCACTTTAGTGCAGGGTTCTTCAGTCTGGTCAACACCGATGAATGCTCCATCTATAATCGAGTGACGGAGTGGGATTATGGACACCTCACCGTGATTCACGGTGACGATGAGTATGCTCGCGACGACGATGGGGACGGCACCAACGAGGTTCATGTCAACACCATTGAAGGTGTATGGAGCTTACTCCGCTCATGGCTGCGCCCACACCGGGGAATCTCGCAACGATGGTGACCGCTCTATCTTGGATTCTTCCAGGCCATGCACAATCTGCGCCGATGCGGTCAGTCTCTTCTTGGCTCACTCCTGTCTCTATTGCTCACCTCAGCTCCCCGGAATCCACTATGAGCCTTTGCCAAATGCTCTAATTCTCAAGAAAACTGGAAGGCAGACTGGCGTGCAGCGGCCCACACTGGTCTTATGAACAATGAAAAGGAACTGATTGGTCGGACTGGAGCCGTGACCGGAGTTCAGACGCCTGACCCCAAGGAAGGCGATCCCAGCACCATTTACCTGACGACCCCGCCCGAGAACCGGGTGGGAGGCAGGAACCAGAGCACCTACCAGCCTGTGAAAGTGCCTGATCCACAGGAGGTGACTGGACAGTTCGACCAGCTGGCGACCCGCGACCCGCAGGCCATGGAGCAGCGGCTTCAGACCCCGGAATACGCTGGCTCGGAAGGCAGCGGCGTGGTCGGCGGCCCCAGTGTGCTGGACGCAGTGGTGCCCAGCGCCGGTCTGGGAGTCTCAGGCGGAGCTGGCCTGGTCGGTGGGCCGCTACTGGGCAACGCCGACCAAAATCCGGGATACACTCCCCCCAGCAAAATGGCCCCACCACACATCAGCGAGGCTCCTGCTGCGCGGCCTTATAAAGACGCTGCCCAGGTTGAAAACGGTGACGTGAACTGCAAGGACAGTCTGTAGTACGGCTTTCCCCCGGATAGAATCCGAAGGCGGCCCGGTTCAATCGGCAGGCCGTATACCCTGCCAACGAATGGCCCGCAGACAGGCGTGGCGGCTGGTCTCTCAACGACTGGGGGAACTGGCTGCCGCTTTTTTGAATGGGTTTACGGAAAAAGGCTACAGGGGCAAGACGTACAGCACGCCGTTTTCGACCTCGGTTCCGAAAATCTTGACGGGCTTGACGGCGGGCAGGGTCTTGGCCTTGCCGGTCGCCAACTCGAATTTCGCCCCATGTTTTTCGCAGGTAATTCTTCCGTTGCTGACCTCACCGCCCAGCAGGGGGAAATCCTTGTGGGTGCAGTTGTTGCGTAGCGCATAGAACTGTCCCTCATAGTTCACCACCAGCACACTGACTCCGGCCACTTCTACTGTGCCCTGATAACCTCCGGGCAGTTCGGTCACCGGGCCCACTTTAACTCGCTCGCTCACGCCTGGCAGTGTAAACCAACCCCGAGGCACGGGGCTGCCGGACACCGTAAATTGGCGCATGAACCGTAAACAGGCTTACCGGCTGATGGTCGAGCACACCTCCTCCGAATCGCTCCAGCGCCACATGCTGAATGTCGAGGCGGCCATGCGCTGGTACGCCCGGCACTGCGGCGAAGATGAGGAGCAGTACGCCGTGGCGGGGCTGCTGCACGACTTCGACTATGAGCTGCACCCCGAGAAGCACCCTGCCTGGGGCGTGCAGTACCTACGCGAACACACCGGCACGGCCCCCGAAATTCTGGATGCGATTATGGGTCACGCCGCCTACACGGGTACGCCGCGAACCACCAGACTCTCACAGACGCTGTTTGCCGTGGATGAATTGACCGGACTGCTACAGGCGTCGGCCCTGGTACGCCCGGATAAGGATATTAGGCAAGTCGAACTTTCCAGCCTGAAAAAGCGTTTTAAGAACAGGGCTTTTGCAGCTGGGGTCAACCGTGATGAAGTCGAGCAGGGGGCACGCGAACTGGGTGTGGACCTTGAGCAACATATGCAGAATGTGCTCACTGCCATGCAGCAGATGACCTAAAGCCGACTCATTTCTGATACTCAACTTCAGAGCACACAAGCGTCCCATAAGAGGCTGTCTGAGGCCCTAACCATGGGAAATGTTTTAGGCTTTAACGGTGGAACGCGCAGCTTACCCTAGCGA
>NZ_JAGLBG010000181.1 GCF_018260405.1 Deinococcus sp. | reverse complement strand
CCGATTAGCGAACTGCGCGAATTAAGCATCAAAATCGCGGTCAAGGTGACGCGGCAGGCCATTCTGGACGGCGTATGTGCCCAGCGCAGCGTCCGCAACCTCAGCGACGAACAGCTCGAAGAGGTTATTCGCAGGCGGGCCTGGTCGCCCCAGTATCTGCCGCTGCGCCGCGCAGAACGCTGACCAGACCGGGGGGCCTGCCGCGCCACGCTTTGGGCATTGCTCACGCCCCGGCGGGGTAGAGTTCAGAAACGCGTATGACCCGTCCGCAGGCCAGCCCCCCCGTCACCCAAAGCAGCCGAGGCCCAGCCCTATTCAGAAGTGAATTCTGGCGAGTCTGGGTGCTCGGGGCGCTGCTGCCGGTCTATCTGATCACCACGTTCGGGGCCACCCTGGCGCGGGTCGACGGCGAAAGCATGGACCCCACGCTGCAAAGCCGGGACTTGCTGCTGCTGCTGAAATATCCGCGCTGGCTGCACGCCTGGCACCTCAGCGGAAATTACCTGCATTACGGCGATCTGGTTATCTTCAAGGCTCCCGCCGACAGCCCGTACGCGTTCGAGACGCTCTACGGCTTTCGCCACCGGCCCTATAACGTCAAGCGGGTGGTGGGGCTGGCAGGCGACCAGTTGGAGATCAGAGACGGCCAACTGATCCGCAATGGCCGGGTGGTCGCCGAGGCGTATATCAGCGGAGGCTACATGAACGCCCAGCCCAAACTGACGGTGCCGCCTGGAAAAATCTGGGTGCTCGGTGACAACCGGCGGCTCGGTTCCAGCCTGGACAGCCGCGCTTATGGCCCGGTGGATGTCCGGGACGTAGCGGGGACGGCTAATCTGCGGCTCTGGCCGCGACCAGGCAACCTGTCGGGAAGATAACCCTACGAACTTCGGGCTACGAATTTCGGGCGTGGAGTTGGCTACACGGCAACAACCGGGCCATATTTAGCTTGCTGAACGGCAAAAAGTTCTTCGAGGTCGTGCGGGGACTCCACTGGCCTGGTGGCTTGAACTGCCTGCACGGCCACGCGCCGCATATGGTCAAACAGGGTCGGGATGACACCCAGAGATTCAGACAGCGATAGCGCGGCTGGAGCCAATGTTGAGCCTACTTCTAATCTCAGCCCCCCGGAAGCCAGGATGAGCGTTCACCCTAAGGGGTAGGCAAACAAATAGTGAATGTGTTACTTTGACGAAGTCAAGAATTTCTGAAGGCTCGGTGAAGCCTACGTGTGAGCCAGACCCCCCACCCCTAAAAGTGAAGGCCTGATGACTAAGACTTTAAACCGCTTCCTCCTCTTCCCCCTCCTGGCTGTCCCGCTTCTGTTCGGCAGCGCCCTAGCTCAAGTTAGTAGTGTTCCTGCCGCTGTCGGTACGGTCATCGTGCAGCCTGGTGACACGGCCTACTCACTGTCCAAGCGTGCAGGTCTAAGTGTCGAGCGGCTGCTTTTGCTTAATAACCTTGCCTCGCCTGTACTGAAAGTAGGGCAGCAGCTGGTTCTGGAAGACAATCCCCTGCATACCGTCCAGCCGGGCGAAACCCTGTACGCGCTGTCGCGCAAGTACGGTGTGACGGTCGAGGCCCTGAAAGCGGCCAACGATCTGCCCGTCGACGCGGTTATTGCCGTAGGGCAGATGCTGCATGTGCCTAACTCTGCCGTGGCTTCTCCGGCCAGCGCCACGGCCAGCGCTCCGGTTGTGCCTCTCGACGTGGTTCCGGCGATGCAGGCCCCGGTCAACGAAGTTCCGGTGCAGGGTCCTCTGGCGGGCAGCAACTGGCGGGATAACGCTCTGTCTCTGATGGGAACCCCTTATGTCTGGGGCGGTAATAGACGCACTGGCACCGATTGCAGCGGCTTTGTCCTTCAGGTCTTTGGGCCGCTGGGCGTAAAGTTGCCGCGTGTGAGCGCTGAACAGGCCCGCGCCGGTGTACCTGTAGACCAGAACAACCTGCAACCCGGCGACCTACTGTTTTTCGATACCGTCGGCAATGGCCGGATTACCCATGTCGGTATCTATATGGGCAACGATACGTTCATCAACGCGAACAGCTACCGTGGTCAGGTAGCTATAGATCACCTGCGCGGCGATAAGTACTGGGGGCCGCGTTATATCAGTGCCCGGCGCGTGCTGCCCGGTAATGTCATGGCGACCCAGTAATACGGGTTCCGCTCAATTCTGGTTCTGGTACAGTCAGAGGCTGTCTGAGGCCCTAACCATGGGAAATGTTTTAGGCTTTAACGGTGGAACGCGCAGCTTACCCTAGCGA
>NZ_JAGLBG010000180.1 GCF_018260405.1 Deinococcus sp. | reverse complement strand
GGCCGAGTGCCGACTTCAGCCTGCCACACGACCGGCTTTCCGGTGGCGTTCGACAGCGTGCGGGCGTCGTCGTTGAGGGTGGTGGCACTCATGCCCTGCCCAGTGCGGGTGCTGAGGGTCACCGGGCGGCTCAGATTCAGGCTGCTGGTATCGAGCGTGGCGACAAAGGCCTCGGTCACAGCAAAACTAAGCACGCCGCCTTTGAGACTGGCCTCCACATCCTGGGGACGAAAAATGTAGCCCGCCGCCGTGTAAGCACGCGAAATCTGGGCCAGCGCCGCGTTGTAGCCTGGGGCGGTCAGGCGCCTCGAGTCGGTCAGGGGCTTGAAGATAGCCTGGAGCTGCGCGGGCTGGATCAAAGTGACTCCAGTGACATTGACCCGCGACAGGGGCGCACTTTCATCAACGCTGTAGGTAACGACCGTGTTGCCCTTAGCGTCCGGCGCGGTTTTGAGCTTGACTTCCGGGCTAAACGGAAACCCCGACTCGGCGTAAGTCTGGGCAATACGCACCCGGCCTTCTTCCAGGGCGGCCGGGGTGACCCGACTCCCCGCCTTAATCCCGACCTGGCCGCCGAGCGCCTCAGCAATCTGCCTGGAATCGAACACCGAGAACCCCTCGAACTGTACGTCGCTGATAATCACCGTGGCCCCGGCCTGGGCGGTGGCGGGTGGTGTGGCGGGCGCCTGGGCCGTAGGGGGATGCGCTGTAAAGGTCTGCGCCGTGGCAGCAGGCGTCGCCGCTGAAGCCGCACTCAGGGCAGCGGTTAAGAGAACGGCAAAGGTACGGTTCATGTCGGGTTCAGCCTACTGCCCAGCATGTTAAAAGCGTGAACGTAAAAGGACGCCCCGGTCAGGTGGGCGTCAGTTTTTCGCCCTCAGTCTTGCGGAGTGCCGCTTTGAGGGTCAAGGCTGGGATACCAAAAACTGCCCCCCGCACGAAATGTACAGGGGGCCGGAAAAAGTGCGATTTTAGAGAAAAAGAAGCCGCGTCTTATACGGACTGCCGGTTGATTCGGTGCCCTCCCGAATCGACTGGCAGTCCGTATTACTCGTTCGGCACTTCCTGATGCTCGAAAGCCGATACCACCGGGCTGGACACCAGCGGTTTGAAGTCCTCATCCTTGACCAGTTCCCAGCGGCGGCGGCCCAGCAGCCCCAGGCCAAGTCCGCTGAGGCCCATGAGGGCCAGCAGGAACATGAACTTGACATAGTCGCCTTGGTAGGCCCCGGTAATGGCGTGCCGTAGGGCATTGACGGCCTGCGTCACCGGCACCCAGTTGTGAATTAGCTGAAAGCCGTGAGGCGAGGTTTCGACCGGGTAGCTTCCGCCGGAAGCCGCCAGCTGAAGCACCAGCAAAATCAGCGCGATCAGGCGGCCTGCCGCGCCGAAGCAGAAGATCAGGCCCAGCACCAGCGTCAGGAAACTCAGGCTCGAAAGAATGGAAGTGGCGACGACCTCCAGCGGGTGCAGGTAGTTGACGCCGAGCAGGTGAACCGCCAGCACCACCAGCAGCGCCTGAACCACCACCAGCAGGGCGGGCACCGCCGCCTTGCGGAGCATGCGGGCAAACTGTGAGGTGCGGCGGCCCGAGAGCGGCAGCTGCTGGTAAGGGAAAATAAAGGTGGTCAGCGTGACCCCCACCCACAGACTGAGCGCCATAAAGTAGGGCGAGAAGGCCACACCGTTTGTTCCGGCGGGCGCAAACACTTCAGTCACGGGCCGGACGCTGGCACTGAGGCCCTGCGGATCGCCGCCGAGCTGCTCGACACTGGCCGGAATCTTGGTGTAGAGCGTGCTGAGGCCGCTGTGTAATCTAGCCGCCCCGTCATTGAGTTCGCCCGCCCCGCTCCTCAGCTTTTCTGCGCCGTCGGCTAGGGTAGTTAGGCCGCTGCTCAGTTCCCTCGACTTCTCGGCTAGCGTTTTGGCCCCGCTGCCCAGGCGCGTCAGGTCTGACTGGGCTGGCAACTGCGAGGTGATGGTGCCCAGGGCACCCTTGATTTTCAGGTTCCCCGCAGCCAGCTGATCGACGCCGCTCTGAAGTGACTTTGCCCCGTTCCCCAGGGTTCGCGCCCCGGTCGCCGCTTGCGCTGTTCTGGCGGCCAGGGTCGCGCTGCCCGTCTGGAGTTGGGCCGTACCTGCGGCCAGCTTAGTTGCGCCGTCGGCCAGTTTTTGTGTGCCGGTAACTGCCGCTGCGGAACCCTGCTGGGCCTCTTTCAACTTGCTCGCTAGGGTCGCGCTGCCCGTCTGAAGTTGGGCCGTACCTGCGGCCAGCTTAGTTGCGCCGTCGGCCAGTTTCTTTGTGCCGGTAACTGCCGCTGCGGAACCCTGCTGGGCTTCTTTCAACTTGCTCGATAGGGTCGTGGCT
>NZ_JAGLBG010000017.1 GCF_018260405.1 Deinococcus sp. | reverse complement strand
CATCACTCGATGATCTTCGATTCAGAGTCGCTTTTTGTGCCAAAAACAGAAATTGGAGTGTTCATTCTGCAATTTTGAGACTTTGCGGTTGCCCAAGACAGCGGGCAGGCCCCATACGGGTGCCGCTTTGCCCAAGACAGCGGGCAGGCCCCATACGGGTGCCGCTTTGCCCAAGAGAGCGGGCAGGCCCCTTCATCAGTGTCGTTTTGCCCAAAAAAGAGCCGCCTACCCCCGATTGGCTTTGCCATGAGGTGCGCTTTACCGGACGGCACATTAAACCTCTTGCGAAAGTGGGCGTCGGGCCGCCCCGAATTCCCGCTTTCGCCGAGCAGGGCGAGTAAGAGCAAACCTAATGAGAAAACCGGGCGACTTTCGCAGGAAGTCTATAGGCTGAGACTGCACTGTTCTAGAGCAGTGCTCCGAATGATGGGCACCTCGGAAAAACACCGCCGCCCCCCTTCATTCTGCGTCCTGCTCTTTCTTTTCCACTCGGCAAAAAGATGGTCAAAAGACCACCATCTTTTTGCAAAATGCTCTAAATCATGAGGGATTTTTCGGCGTCACTTAGCCCAGTGTAGGGGATAGGGTCGCCGTCTGTATCAGGGGTTAAGCGGCGTGGCAAATTCCGGCGGTGCGGTGAAGGGTATAAGTTGCGCGACCTTGATGGGCAGGGTCGTATTTTGCTGTGTGCGCGTCAGTTGAACCCCAGCGCCGCCGGGCAGCAGGCGCGTGGTGGTTCCGGGCAGGGCGCTTAGGGCACCCAGAGACACGAAGGGCTGGCCGCTCAGCAGGGCCAGGGGCACCGCCGCCACTGTGGTGCCACTTTGCAGGGTTGCGGAAAGAGGATAGACCTGAGTCACCTTCCAGCCCAGAGCGCCCGCGCTGGCCGTCAGGGGGACATAGATCAGGTTATTTTGCACCAGTGCCCCGCTTGCTGCTGCTTTGGCGGCCTGCTCAGGCGTCATGGGCGGGTTCGCAGGTCTGGGTGCCGGAGCCTGAGCAACGGGAGACGGCGGGCTGGCCGGGGTCTGGGTGACCGGAAGCTGCGGCGGGGTGACCTGGGCCGACACGGCCTGCGCGGCGGCCTGCCGGGCAGCTTTCAGGGTCGCCAGGTCGCCCGCCTGCAAGCTGCGGCCCCAGCCGGTGCCCACGCCCCGGAAGGTGGTCCAGGGACCGAGGGCCAGCGGACGGCCCTTCAGGTTGGCATGCAGGGTACCGTCGCTCAGGCTGTAGTACAAGATGCCCGCGTCGCTGACAGCCACGCCGATGTCGATCTTTTTGCCAGTGGGCAGGGTCCACAGGGCCAGCCCGTTGCGGCTAAGAGCGTGAAGCGTGCCGTTCAGGTCGCCGACGATAATGGTGCCGTCGCTAAGTTCGGCCGCTGGCGCGGCAATCCCGGCTCCGGCGTTGTAAGTCCAGGCGTCCTGCCCGGAGGTTTTAATGGCGTAGACCCGCCCGTCGTAGCTGCCGACCACAACCAGACTGTCGTCGGTAACGATTGGGCTGGCGTTCACGAACATGCCGGTCGGTTTGTCCCAGCGCAGTTGGCCCGCCGGGTCGAGGCTATAGATGTGTTTGTCGCTACTGCCGAAATAGATGTTGCCGTCCTGATCGAGCGCTGGACTGCTGAAAACCATCGACTTGGCTGCAAAACTCCATTTGGGCTGCCCGTCGGGTGTTAGTGCCTGAAGCAGATTGCCCTGCGTACCGAAATAGATGGTGCCGTCTGGCCCGATGGCCGGGCTGCTGAATATTGCGGCTCCGGCCTTGAAGCTCCAGAGGGTCTTGCCACCGCTGTCCAGCGCCCAGGCCGTGCCACCCGCTGTCGTGACGATTACGCTGCCGTCGGCACGCAGGGCGGGCGTCGCGTAGATGTCGCCGTCGAGCTTCTGCTTCCAGAGCAGTTGGCCCGCCGCGTCCAGCGAATAGACCGTGTCATCGTAAGACACGCCGATGACGCCGCCGCTCGGGGTCACGACCGGCTGGGCGCGGCCCATATCGCCTAGCGTGAAGCTCCATTGCTCGTTGCCCTGCGCGTCGGTGCGGTGAATCTTGGTGTCGCTCCCGATAAACGTGAGTTCTCCATGAGGCGAGACACTGATGGGCGAGAACACCTTCAGGTCTCTGATCCAGCTTGGCTTGGGCGCAAGTTGTGCAGGCTGAGCCGTGGCGATACCGGCAAGCAGGCACAGGCTGCTGATGGTGATTCTCATTATTTTTCTCATCTGGAAGGTAAGCTCCTTTACAGTGTCTTTAGGGTGTCTGAAGTCTGGCAGTTGGAGGTGGACGCACGTCAAAGTAGCGTCCTAAGATGTGTTTCGTTATGAAAAAGACTCTCATGCTGACTGCGTTCGCGCTGGCGAGCCTTGCTGCCGCCCAGACCACGACCACGGACACCACCACGACCGATACCACGGCTGCCGCCCCTATGAGCGCGGCTGAGAGTTACTCTAAGGCCCAGGAATACGCCGTGCAGGCCGACGTGGCCTACCCCACTCCCTTCTACGACCGCACCCTCTGGAAGGCTTCGGTGAATCAGGCTTACCTGGCCGCCTCGGCAGAAGCGGGCAACCGTGACTACAACGCCTACCTGGCGCAGCTGTACACCAAGACTCAGTGGTGGATCAACGCCTACAACGCCTGGACGAAACTGGGCGACCTGAACGACACCGAAAAGCAGTGGGCCTCGCTGAGTGCCGCCAAGCTGGCTTATATCGCTCTCCAGCGCGGCGACAAGGCCACCGCCTCTGCCTACGTCGCCAAGGGTCAGGCCTGGGCCGACAGCCCCAGCCTCCAAGCCATCAAAAAGCGCCTGTAATACGTGCTGCCGGTTGATTCGGCGGCCAGCCTGAATCAATCCGGGCGGACGCGAGCTAGGAGCAACATACGGACTGGGCGCAGTGGAGCCGCAGTCCGTATAAGCCTTTTAGACGCAAAGCCAAGCTGTATCAGTGGTCGAAGCGCCCTCCCGAGTGGGGGCGTTTTTGTGTCCTCTAGCCGGATGCCCGCCACGCTTTATAACCAAATGCTTTAGGCTGTAGCCTATGACAGACCGTCTTGCCCAGGCCCAGACTGACTACGCCCGGCTCAAAGCCCGTGGGCTTAAGCTCAATATGCAGCGTGGACAGCCCAGCGACGCCGACTTTGACCTTAGCAACCGGATGGTAAACGCCCTGAGCGTCGAGGATCTCAAACAAGACGGTCTTGATCTTCGCAATTATCCGGGCGGCGTCGCTGGGATTCCGGCGGCCTGCGCCCTGTTCGCAGAGTTTCTGGATGTTAAGGCCGAAAACGTGCTGGTCTGGAACAACAGCAGCCTCGAACTTCAGGGCCTGATCTTTGGTTTTGCCATGCTGCACGGCTTGCGCGGTTCACAGGGCGGCTGGGTTCATCAAAAACCCAAGATCATCGTAACGGTGCCGGGCTATGACCGCCATTTTTCCTTGCTCGAAACCCTCGGCTTCGAACTGCTGACCGTGGATATGCAGCCTGACGGCCCCGATATGGCCGCCACCGAACAGCTGGTCGCCCGTGACCCGTCGGTCAAGGGGATCCTGTTTGTGCCGACCTACAGCAATCCGGGCGGTGAGACCATCAGCGCGGCCAAGGCCAAGCAACTGGCTGGACTCAAGGCGGCGGCCCCCGACTTCACCATCTTTGCCGACGACGCCTACCGGGTACATCACCTGCTAGAAGAGCGCGACACACCAGTCAACTTCGTGGCGCTGTGCCGCGACGCTGGGGTGCCCGACCGCGCTTTCGTGTTCGCCAGCACCAGCAAAGTGACTTTTGCGGGGGCTGGGCTGGGCTTCGTGGCCTCCAGCGAGGACAACATCAAGTGGCTCAGCAAGTACCTCAACGCCCAGAGCATCGGCCCCAACAAGGTCGAGCAGGCGCGGCACGTCAAGTTTCTGCGGTCATATCCCGGCGGCGTCGAGGGCCTGATGCACGACCACGCCAAGCTGATCGCCCCCAAGTTTCAGGCCGTCTATGACGCGCTGAACGAGCAACTGGGCGAGGGTGGCGGCGGTTACGCGACCTGGGCGACGCCGCGCGGAGGCTACTTTATCAGCCTGGACACTGCCGAGCCAGTTGCTGCGCGGGTCGTCGAACTGGCTGACGCTGCGGGAATCAGCCTCACGCCTGCCGGAGCCACCTACCCCGCCGGGCAGGATCAGGCCAACCGCAATATCCGGCTGGCCCCGACCCGTCCACCCTTAGAAGAGGTCAAAGAAGCTATGAGCGGTGTGGCGACCTGTATCCGGCTGGCGACTGAGGAGTACCGCGCCCCAAAGTGATGGCCGGGTAAACCTGGGGCCTAACAACTTGACAACGCTCTGCCTGCTCCGGCTGTAGGTGGGGCGCTGGTGATTGGGCACTCGGGTCTAGAAAGGCAAGATGGCGGGCTGCTTCCAGACGCCCTGGCTCAGCGTGAACGGCCCGAAGGTCGGGTGCCCCAGCAGACCCAGATCGGCGGTAAAGGCTCCGTCAAGGCGGTAGCTGACTTGCTGACCAAGGGCCACCTTCAAGAAGCTGGAAGCGGTATTCAGGGTCACGGGAATATCAAGGTTGGCGTCTTGCAGGGTCTCGCCGCCCGCTGGCAGGTTCACGTTGGGCAGATTCACATGGCCAACCTGAGCACCGTCGATGACCAGGGTTCCGGCAATATTGGCCAGCCGCACGCCGACGCCGTTAGGGTTGCCCACCTTGAGGTGCAGGGTCACGTTAGCCACCGCCGGGCGCAGGCCGCTGGGAAGACTCAGGCTATTGAGCCGGATTCCGTCTACATGCACCTGCGGCACCTTGACCGCCTGTTGCACGGGAGCGCAGGACGCGAGGGCAAGCACGGGAAACACGAAGAGGGAGCGGCGCATACCTCTCAGCATAAGGCTCTACCCTAAGTGGTATGAACCGACCCAAGCACATCACCTTTGTTGCGGCGGCACTGGCGGCGGCTTTGTGTAGTAATGCCGGAGCGATGAGCGCCGATTTCAGTGTCGGCTCGACCGGAGCCTCTGGCACGCTGGCGCGGGTAGGCGTCTCGGAAATCACGCTGGCAGGGGGAAATTTCAGTGTGGGCCTCTCGAACCGGGCCGCCGACGTGGGTTTTTCAAGAGGGCTGGCCCTGCCGCCCCTGGGCGCTGTGAATGTGACCTCGGGGGCAAAACTGGCGTATGACGGTGGCCTTCAGCTGTCGGCCCTGGCATCGGGCACGCTTGGCCCGGTGGCCCTGAAGCTTGGCAGCGCATACTTTACGGCCCCGGCGACCACTTTCGACCCGTTGGTGCCCTGGACACTGACTCCCACCGACCTGCGCCCTAGGGGTTGGAATACGGCCCTGAATCTGCGCTACCGCCTGAGCCGCGCCCGCGTGCTGGTGCTGGGCGGCGAGTTCGGGCCGCAGAACAATGGGCTGTTCGAGGTCGAAACTCACCGCGACCTGACCCGCACCCTGCCCCCTGCCGAGGGCGACGACCCCTCTGCGCCGCCCGAAACCGAGCGCACCGGCACGCTGACCTACCGCCTGGGGGCCTGCGCCGGACACGACGCGCTGGGTGTGGTCGGAGGCGTGAGCTACGCCACGGAGGCGGGCCGTACCTTCACCCTCGACGCGCAGTTTGGCCCGGAACGTGGCGGCCATTCGGGCCTGGGCGTGGTTGGCAGCGTGGCTGTGGCCGACGTGCTGGGCGAGGGCAGCACTCTGCGGGCCTACGGAGCCTATGAACCCTGGCGCCAAAACGCCGCGCAGCTTCGTCTGGGTCTGGAAGGCAGTAAGCCGCTCGGCCCCGGCACCCTGACGGTCGCTGTGCGGGGTGGGCGCACCACAGGTGCGGCTGAACTGGGCTTTGGCCTCAGCGCCGGGTACTCGCTGGTCATCGGCGGGCACTCTCCGGCCCCGGCAGGCCAGCCCGCGCCCTGACCGCATCGCCTATGCTGGACTGATGGCGCGGACGGTCAACCCCATTCAGGACCAGCAGCGGCGCGTGGCGCTGGAAAAAGCCGCCTACCTCGCCCTGTACGAGCGGGGCTTTGCTGGGGTCACGCTGGCCGACATCGCCGCGCACGCCGGGGTCAGCCGGGGCACGCTGGTCTACCACTTCGGCAGCCGCGCCGGGCTGCTGGCCGCCGTGATGCGCCGTTTTACCCGCACCACGCTGATCGCTACCCGCCGGGCGCTGCGGCAGGCGCAGACCTCCGACCAGAAGCTGCGGGCGTATGTGGACAATCAGTTTTATACCCTCGACAGTACCCGGCGCTTTTACACCGTGTCACTCGATTTTCTGGCGGCGGCTACCCGCGACCCCGAACTGATGGAGGTGCAGCGGCAGTTTATGCGTGAACGTCTTGCGCTGGAGCTGGAACTGGCGCGGCTGGGCGGCCCCGCGCAGGCCGAGGCGCGGGCGCGTCGGTTGCGGGCACTGGTCGAGGGCCTCAGCGTGCAGTTCCTGACCGACGAGCAGCCCGACCTGGACGCCTACCGCGCGACCTGCCTGGGTGGATTGCAGGCCTTGCTGGGCAAGGAGTAGCGTGTGAGCAAAAGAACGGTTCGGGCCAGAGATGATGTGTTGCGGGAGCTGGTGGCCCCACAAGGCGTTAGGGAGCAGGAGGTGATGGCGCTATGTTCCTGTTTCCGCAGGCCGTATGAGCGCCGCTCTTTTCTGCCCAGCCGGGTAAGTTAAGTACACTGCGTTTATCTTGTAGATAAACCGCGCGGAGCGCGTAGCAGAAGAAAGTACGTTGGAGCGGGAATGGAGAGGTTCCGGTGCTTTCCCGGAATCTCGCAATGTTAGCTTCAACGTACTTAGCTGACGGGTGTAGGGCAGGTCATGGCCTGTTTGAACCCCGACTGAAGCGAGAAGCCAGGGGTTGGGGTCTGAGGACATTCCCTCAACCAAAAGTCTGTCGCCTGTCTCATCTGCGCCTCCTAGACTGCCCACATGAGTTTTGTCCGTAAGCCCAGGCCTTATTCGTCGGGTCTGCCCAGTTTACCTGCGCCGCTGTCCGCCCCGCCCTCGGCTCCGTCCTCCAGGGCGCCGCGTACTCGCCCGGCCCGGCCAACGGGTCCGCGTTCGTCCTGGGCTACTGCCGTCACGGCCCTGGCTGTGCTGGGCACCGTCGTGGTGCTGCTGGTCGGCGCAACCGGACTGGTCAATCAGCTCTGGCGCGACGCCCAGTTTCGTTCGGCGGCGGCGGGCGTGTCGGACGTGATGCATTGACCCGTACCTCACTGGGTTTCAGGTGGCCCTGGCGTAACCGCTGGCCCCGCACCCCGTTCGTGCGCCAGCCTGCGCCCTGGACGCTGCGGCGTGTGTTGCGGGCAGCGCTGGCGGGCGTGGGCGGCCTGACCCTGGCGACCATGCTGCTGGGTATAGCAGGGGCGGCCAGTACCGGGGCCTTCACGCGGGCCTGGAACCTCAGAACCGAGCTGCTGCCCATCGCAGTGCAAGACCGGGGCGGCGCACCTCTGGGCGTGATCGACCACTGCCGCGAGGGAGGAATTCCCAACGCCGTACCCTGCCGCGAGTCGCTGAGTGTGCCGCTTTCGGCCATTTCGCGCCAGTTTTTGCTGGCCTACGTCGCCAAGGAGGATGTGCGGTTTTTTACCCATCCTGGCGTGGATCTGGGCCGCCTGCCGGGGGCCTTGCTCAGCGGGGCGGGTGGCAGCACGATCACGCAACAGCTGCTTAAAAATAGTGTGTTGGCGGGTCATTTCGACTACGACACTGGGCGTAGAAACCCGCTGCTGGTTCTGACGCGCAAGGCCAGCGAACTGGTACTGGCCCCACTAGTCACGCTGAAATATGGCCGGGGCGCGGTGTTCGCCATGAGCGTCAACAGCCTGCCGTGGCTGGGCATCGGCCAGCGCAAGGGAATTTACGACGCCTCGCGCACGGTGTTCGGGGTAGAGCCTGCCGACCTGACGCTGGCCCAGAGCTGCTTTCTGGTTGGGCTGCTGCCCTCGCCGGGCAAGTATCTGGTGGCGAACGACACGCCGCCCGAACTGGCGACCGCCCGGTTTCGCTGGATGCGCCAGCAGCAACTGCTCACCCTGCGGATTTTGCGCGACCACAGCCTGATTACCGCCGGGGAACTTGCTGCCGCCGCCGCCGAGCCGATTCAGCCGCGCCTGTGGCGGGTCGAGTACGCCGGGGACGGGGCCGAGCAGCGCGTCGTGAGCGCCTCGCGCAACCCCGCGTACCGCAACCAGCCTGAACCTGTCTGGGCGCTGCAATCCCTTGTGCGCCGCGAACTGCTGAGCAGCGGCCTTGACCCGCGCCGGGTGGGGCGGCTGGTTCTGACCATTGACGGCGTGGCGCAGGCGGCCCTAACTCAGCGGGTCACGGGCGAGGGCGTCACCGGCCCGCGTCCCGCCGGGGTCGGGGAGGGCGCGGCCATCGTGGACGTGCGCGGGGGCGGCGTGGTGGCGCTGGCGAGCAGCACGGGCGGCGATCTGAGCAGCGAAATGGGGCGGCAGTGGGCGGCTACGGGCCTGCGTCCGGTCGCCAGCACGGTCAAGCCGCTGCTGTACTCGGTCGCTTTCGGGCAGGGCCTTACGCAACTTAGCCGCTTCTGGGATCGCCCGACCAGCTACGGCCCGCAGCCGATCCGCAACAATTCCGGCACCTTTTTGGAGCGCCGCGTGACCATCCGCGAGGCCAATGCCCGCAGCCTCAACACCGTGGCCGTGCAGGTGGGCCTGGAACGGGAGGCCGGCCTGCGCCGGGTGCTCGCCAGCGTGGGCTACCGCGAGGACCCCGGCAACCGCGCCAGCCCCGCCCTGGGCACCTACCGCGCCGCGCCGCTAACAGTGGCGAACGCCTACGCCAGTTTCGTGAACGGCGGCCAGCTGTGCCGCCCCCACCTGATTGCCGAAGCCTATGACCTCACCGGGCGGCCCCTGCCGCTGCCAGTCCATACCTGCGAGCCTCTTTGGAATCCTGGCGTGGCCTACCAGACGTTCGATCTGCTGCGCAGCGCGGTCAGCGAGGACTACGGCCACCTTCACTTTCTGCGCCCCAGCTTTATGCAGCGGCTTCTTGGTCGGGACAGACCGCTGGGGGCCAAATCCGGCACCACCGACGATATCCGCGATACCTGGTGTGCGGGCGTGACCCCGCAGTACGCCATGAGCGTGTGGATCGGCGACCCGAACGGCGTGGCGAGTGTGCCCACCGGAATCTACCGCGAGCAGACCGCCTGCCGCGAGCTCGGTATTCTGCGCGAACTGCCCCATGAACTGCGCTCGGTGAGTGCTCCGGCGGGGATCACAGAGGCCAGCGGGGTGGCTGTGCCGCTGCCCGGCGAAACATTCACTAATCCGTCGCCGCCGGGCCGCGCCGCGCCCTGACATTCACGCCGGTCTAACCTCCGGGCACCAGACTGATGACTATGTTTTCCACCCTGCTTTCCGTCTTGCCGCTCCTGACGGCTGCTCCGGCCAGCGCCTCTACCATGCTGGGGCTGTCGACGCCGCCGCTGCATTTTGTGATGGCCGCCGACATGACTGGCAGCAGCAAGAATCCGGCCTTCGGCTACGCTAAGCAGGTTAAATTGCTCTCGCAGAGCCTGCTGCTCAATCAGGTGCATTCCGGCGACACGGTCACGCTGCTGCGGGTGTGTAGTGGCGTGCAGACCATCGCCGACTTTACCTTCCAGTCTAAAAACGGCGCACGCCTGAGCAAAAGCGACATCCTGCGCTATACCGGCGCACTGACCGAGCCGTGCACCACACATGGCAGCGCGATTACTGCGTCGCTGGCGCTGGCGCGGGCTGCCGTGAACCGTACTGCGGCAGTGGGAAGCGTGGCGGTGTTCTTCACAGACGGTGCCGTCGAGGATGACCCGGCCCGCGCTAGGCTGAGCCGCGCCTTTTCCGGCCTGCTGAGCGAGCCAGGTACCCGCCTGGTGTTCCTGGCGGGCCTCAGTCCCGAAAAGGGTGTAGGCGGCAACTCGATTCGGGACACCTTCGTCGGGGCGCTGGGCCAGAGCAGCCGTGACCCCCGCGTTCTGATGGCCGGAGCCTACGATCTGAACAACGTGTACCCCGCCTTTGCCGACGCCGTGAAAAAGGCTCGCAAGTGACCTCGTGACGCGCCGTGACCCGTCCCAGCAGGCCGGAGGCGGCCAGAGTAGTGCCCAGAGTGCCCCTACCGCAGCCCCCATGCCCGGCCCCGTGCTTGAAGGCGTCAACATCGGCGGCCCGGACCTCAGCGACGTGACCCTGCGCTTTAGCGAACGCGAGTTTCTGGAGGCCCAGGCGGCAAGCCAGTTACCCGACAGTTCCGGCCCGTCTGCCGGGGCACAGGCCAGCAACGAGTACGAGGCTGCGCTGCCCCGTCCCGACCCCCTGGGCGCAGAGCAGTTCATGCCCGTGCTGGCCCCGGACCATTTTGGGACGCTGCTGGGCGACCTGACCCGCCAGTTACCGCTTATTCCCGACGACGCCGCCCGTGCCCACCTGACCATGCGGGGCCGCCTGCTGGCGCTAAACGTGGAACAGTACCGGGTCAACTACAGTGTGACGCACCAGACCCTTAACCGCATTCTGGCTGAGACGGGTGTGGGCGTGCGCGACGCCTGGACGCGGCAGCAAGACCACCTGCGCTTTATGAACGCGGCCAGCAGCGGGGTCGAACATGAGTATGTGCAGGCCACCCGCCAGATCGAGCAGGCCCGCAGCGCCCGTTTCGATGCCCTGACCCGCTATGGGGCCACGCCCGAAACCCAGAACGCCGAGGGCTTGTACCAGCAACTGGCCCTAACAGAACTTGCCAGCGAGGGCACGCCGATTCGCCCGCCCGAGCACAAAAGCGCCAGCAAGCGGCTGTTCAACGCCTTTGCCGTCTTCAGTAAATTCTTTGTGGGCCTGATTTCAGGGGTCAGTATCAACCTGCTGTTCAACCCCGAGTCGCGGCTGTATCTGACCCTGATCGCTCTGAGCGCCGGGGTAATGTTCAGCGTGCTGCTGCTCTGGCTGGTCGACGAACTGTCTTACCGCGCCAAGGTCGCGCCGTACACCGGGCAGATGGCGCGGCCCTGGGGGTACGTGCTGGGCATCATGGTGGTCAGCCTGATTTACTTCGGTGTGGAAGGCTTTCTTAACTGGGACGGCATTCTGCGCGTGACCCAAGAAATTGCGGCTAACGCCGCGCAACAAGGCCAGTTGACCGACCTGAGTACGGCCAGCGACACCCCCGCCGCGCCGCAGCACTGGTCGCTGTTGGCCTTTACGTTGGGGCTGGTGAGTATGGCTGTCGGGGCCGCGATTATTCAGGGCCGCGAACGCGCCCGCGCCGTGCTGGAGCGTGAGCGGCTGGCCGCCCGTGTAGCCCGCCTGAAGCTCGGTGGGCAATACGCCGACCAGGCCCGCGCTGCCGATCAGGTGAGTTATCTCGAAGACCAGCGCGAACGGCTGGCCCCGCCCCGCGACGTGACCAGCCCCGACCACGCCCGCCTGAACGAACGGGTTCTGGGCCACTGGGAGCAGGAGCGCGACACCCAGGTCGGCCAGCTAAGCAGCGCGATCATGCGGGAGGCCGGGCAGCTTCAGCAGACGCTTGAGGCCTACGCCGGGCAGCTTCTGGAAGCGCAGTACCCACGATCAAAGCGCGGGCTGTTCGGGTAGTGATGGGTGAGTTTATTTTTCCTGATCTGGTGGCTCACCTGATACGGACTGCCGTCTGTTTCGTTCACCACTCGCCCAGGCACTGGGCTGCCAACTCGAGTTGCCAACTCCACGCCCGACAGTTCACCACAACCTCCCGGGCAATCCCAAGCCCTCACACTCAACTCCCGGCCACCTCCCGAACAATCAGCGTTGGTCCCTCGGCGGCCACGATAATCACAATGGCCCCCGCCGGGGTGTCCGGCCCCTGCGCCCGCCAGTCGCTGTCGCCCACCCGCACACGCCCCAGCCCATTGACGATAGACGTGGTGACAGTTACGGTGCGCCCGATCAGGCGGCTGGCCCCCTCGTTCAGGTCGTTGCCCTCGTGGCCGCCCAGCGCCAGTCGGCCCACGTAGCGGCGGCCCACTAGCACGCTCATCACGCTAAAAATGGCGAACAGCAGCAGCTGAAACGGCACGCTTAGCGGCAGCACGAACACCACCAGCCCCAGGGCAAACGCCGCCAGCCCCAGCCACACGAAAAAGACTCCGGGGGCCATCACTTCCAGAATCAGCAGCAGCGCTCCTAGCACCCACCAGTGCCAGGGCTGCACGCGTTCAAAGGTCGGCAGCCAGTCGGGCATCCCGGCTTACTTCTTTTTGCCGAAAGCTTCTTCAGCCACGGCGGCGATGCCTTGCAAACTGCCCAGGATACTGGTGGCTTCCATCGGCAGAATAAAGGTCTTTTGGTTGGGGCTGGTGGCAAAGTCCTTCAGGGCGTCTAGGTAGCGCTGGGCGATGAAGTAGTTGATCGCCTGCACGTTCCCGGCGGCGATTGCCTCGCTGACCATGCGGGTCGCGGCAGCTTCGGCCTGGGCGCTGCGCTCACGCGCCTCGGCTTCCAAAAAGGCGGCCTGCCGGGCGCCCTCGGCGCTAAGCACAGCAGCTTGCTTCTCGCCCTCGGCCTTCAGGATGGCGGCCTGGCGGAAGCCCTCGGCGTCCAGAATGTTGGCGCGTTTTTCACGCTCGGCCTTCATCTGGCGGGCCATGCTGGCGACCAGGTCAGCGGGCGGCTTGATGTCCTTCACTTCAATGCGGGTGACCTTGACCCCCCACGGCTCGGTGGCCTCGTCTACCACCGCCAGCAGCCGGGCATTGATCTGGTCGCGGTTGCTGAGCAGTTCGTCGAGGTCCATGCTGCCCATCACCGTGCGGATGTTGGTCATGGTCAGGTTAAGAATGGCCTGTTGCAGGTTGCCTACCTCATAGCTGGCCTTGGCGGCGTCCAGAATCTGGTAGAACACCACGCCGTCTACCGTTACCAGCGCGTTGTCGCGGGTAATAACTTCCTGACTGGGCACGTCGAGCACCTGTTCCATCATGTTGACGCGCCGTCCGATGCGGTCAATATACGGAAGGATGAGGTTCAGGCCAGGCTTGAGGGTGCGCTGAAACTTGCCGAAGCGTTCCTGGGTCCATTCGTAGCCCTGCGGCACGCTCTTGATTCCCGAAAACAATGTCACGATCACCAGCAGCAGCAGTACCGATACGAAAATCATAAATCCCATGTGGTCGCCTCCCGTTCAGTCCTTACGTCACTGTTACGCGCCGGGCCGCACAAAGGTTCCCGGCCCAGTCGCCAGACCCAGTCGCCAGACCAGAAATTTGGTGATTCGCCGCCAGAAGGTGAGCCGTGCAGGCGCCACCCACAGGTTCGGCTTAGGCTGGCCAAAGCCGCCGCGCCCGTTAGACACCGGGGCCATTAGCAGCCCAGAGGCCGTAGCCTAGTAGCCGTGTCCGTCCGGGCTGGGGTGCGGCTGGGCGTGGTTGCAACTGGGCCGGGTTGCCCCTGGCTGCCTTCCGGCGGATACACTCGCAGTCATGCTTCTTCCGCTGGTGCAGCTTGACAATGTGAACGTGATCGCCGGGGGCCGAACCCTCCTTTCAAAGATCGATCTGACGGTTCGGCCCGGCGAGGCGCTGCGGCTTTCCGGCCCCAATGGCGGCGGAAAGACCACGCTGTTGCGTCTGCTGGCGGGCGAAATCGCTCCGGTCAGTGGCACGCGGGTCTACCGCCTGGGTGGCGAACTTCAGCGTTCGGCGGTGCAGGCGCGGCGCAGGCTGTCACTGGTCGGGCCGGACGCCGAGGCGTTTTACCTCACCCGCGAGTGGGTTCAGACCGTGCGGGACGTGCTGCTGGCCGGGTTCGCGGGCGAGACGCTCAACCTCTGGGAGGCCACGCCCGCCGCCCTGGCCCGGCTGGACGAAGTCGTGGCCTTGACCGGCATCTCGGGCTTTTTGGAACGCGATTTCCGGATGCTTAGCCACGGTCAGCGCCGCCGCGTCATTCTGGCCCGCGCCCTGATGCCTGCCCCCGAACTGCTGCTGCTCGACGAATTCACCGACGGCCTCAGCGTCCAGGCCCGCGCCGAACTAGGGCCGGTGCTGCGGCAAATCGGTCAGGCGGGCACAGCGATTGTGTTGGCGACTCACCGCCCAGAAGAAGCGCCCGACCTCGACTGGCGCACGGTGTACGTGCAGGGCGGGCAGATCGTGGGGGAGATTGCGGCGCAGCTTCAGCAGGGGGCTTTACCGCTGCCTGCTGCGCCTGCCACGGGCGACCTGATTCGCCTCCGGGAGGCCGAGGTCTACCGCAACGGCCACCGCGCCCTGGGGCCGCTGACCTGGACCTGGGAGGGTGGGCAACACTGGCTGGTCACGGGCGAAAATGGCAGCGGCAAAAGCACCCTGGCCCGCCTGATTGCCGGAGAATTTCACCCGGCGCTGGGTGGCCGCGTCGAGCGCCCTTACCTTGAACGCGACCTGCTCGGCGAGCGGCGGCGCAGCGTCGGGCTGGTCGGGGCCGAGCTGGGCATCCGTCAGCGCACCAGCCGCTCGGGGCACCCGTGGCTGGGCCGCGACGTGGTCGCCAGCGCTTTTACTGGCAGCGAGGGCTTTACGGGAGAGCTGTCGCCTGAGCAGTGGGCACAGGTCGAGCAGATCGCTGAGCGCCTATCCGTGACCGATCTGCTGGGCCGCGAAGCCGCCACGCTTTCGCAGGGGCAATTGCGCCGCCTGCTGCTGGCCCGCGCGGTGGTTCACCGGCCCCGCCTACTCCTTCTGGATGAAGGCGTGGATTTTCTGGACACCGCCTCACGCGCCCGTTTTCTAGAGTTGCTGCCGGGCCTGGCACGCGCCGGAACGCACATTATGGTCATCGCTCACCGTGAAGGAGACGCCCTGGCCGGAATGACGCACCACCTGCACCTCGACGCGGGCCGGATCGAGAGCGTCACGGCGCTAGGTTGACGGGTAAGACGGATTCCGATTGATTCGGTGCAGTTCTGAATCAATCCGAGCGGATGTGAGTAGGAACAGCATACGGGTTTCGCGGTATGGAGCCACAGACGGCGATTTTCCGACTGTGGCGGAATTTAGCGGAATCCGTATAAGACGGACCGCGCTCCACACCGCCCAGTCCGTCTGCTGTTCCTCCTCGCGTCCGCAGTCCGTATAGGCTCCTGCCGGGTGATGACCAGTTCATCGCCCCGAGCAGACTGGCTAAGCTGCGAAGCAGAGCGAGCAGGAGCCTACCGGATTTCGGGCGCGGAGTGCTCAACCCGGTGCCCTTGCGGGTTGTTAACGGCAAGTCCCTGTCAGGTTGTAGCTCGGCCCGGCGCTATGCTGGCCGCATGACCTATGAATCGTTGAGCGCCGCGCAGTTGCGTCACTCCGACAGCATCAAGTGGAACCAGTACGACGAGGGCGTGTTGCCCATGTGGATTGCCGACATGGATTTTCCGGTGGCCCCGCCTATCTTGCGGGCGCTGCATGAGCGGCTGGAGCGGCCCATCGGCTATGCGCCGGGCAACGACGCCACGCTGGTCGGGTTGCTTCAGGCCAAGTTCGCCGCGCAGGGCCTCGGCGGACTGAGCAGCGAAGGGATGCACTTTCTGCCAGGGGTCGTGCCGGGCCTGTACGCTGCTGTCAACGGCCTGACCGCGCCGGGCGAACATGTGGTCACCATGACCCCGGTCTACCATCCCTTTCACCTCGCTATTACCCACCTGGGGCGTAAAGTCAGCAGTGTGCCGCTCATCGACGGCCCGGAGCGCTGGGAAATCGACTGGGACGCACTCGACGCCGCCTGTGCCCACACGAAGCTGCTGATGATCTGCCACCCCCATAACCCGACCGGGCGCATCTGGGACTCCGGTGAACTGCGTAGGCTGCGGGAACTGGCTCTTAAGCATGACCTGTACGTGGTTTCCGACGAGCTGCACGCCGACTTGCGCTACACGTCGGCCCCCTTCGAGGCGTTTGCTGCCGACCCCCGGACGCAGCCGCGCACGCTGACCCTGACCGGGCCGTGCAAGGCCTTTAACACTGCTGGTCTGGGCATTGGCGTGATGGCGACCCACAACACCGAGTTGCTGGAACGCGTCAAGACCGCCGTTAGTGGCCTGATGGGTCACCCCTCCGCGCTGAGCCAGACAATGTGGAAAGCGGCGCTGCAAGAGGGCGGCCCCTGGCTGGCCGGGACGGTCGAGTACCTGAAAGGCAACCGCGATTTGCTGTACACCTTTGTGCAGGAGCGCCTGCCGTGGGTCCAGTTTCACGTTGTCGAGGCGACTTATCTGGCGTGGCTTGATCTGCGCGGTCATGCCGAGGCCGGGGATATTCAGAACTTTTTGCTCAAAGAAGGCCGGGTGGCTATTCACAACGGCCCCATCTTTGCTCCCGAGGAACAGCAGGGCGAGTACCAGGGATTCATTCGGGTCAATTTCGCTATGCCGCGCCCTATGCTTCAAGAAGCGCTGGAGCGTATGGCAAAAGCGCTGGCCTGAGCGCTGCCTGATCGGGAGCGCCCGGTTACAGTTAGAGCATTTTGCAAAAGGGTGGTGCTCTTTTGACCATCTTTTTGCCGAGTGGAACGAGTGAAAAAGAAAGAGCAGGACGTAGAATGAAGGGGGCGGTGTTGTTCCGACGTGCCCATCATTAGCAGAACTGCTCTAGGTTCTGGCCACCATACAAACCGAATCCGTATTAGCCCATGGGCCGCATGTGAGCACCCCCGGATAACGTGAGTCCCCACAGGAAAACCCCCCTTTCACCGGGCAACAGTGAAAGGGGAGAGGAGAGCAAAACTGCTGGGGCTTTAGCGCAGGCTGGCGGGCACAGGCACGGTGTCGATGATATACACGTTACCAGTGGCGGTAGTGGTGAACTTCCCGTTGCTTACGGCGTCACCGTATTTCAGGCTCGCGCCGTCCCGGGTAATGGTGATTTCCGAGCCTTCGAGGGTCTTGAGAGGCGCGGCGCTCAGCCCAGCCGCGTCGGGGTGTCCGGTCACGATCAGGCCCTGCAACAGAGTCTTGAGCTGGGCCTTATTCTTACGCCACGCAGCGAGCTTGGCCTGGTCAAGTTTGGCGAACGCGTCGTTGGTGGGCGCAAAGATGGTGTAGTCGCCCGAGGTCAAGGTGTCGGAAAGGCCAGCGGTGTTCAGCAGGTCGCGCAGTGTGCTGAGCTGGGGGTCGGTCGTCAGGTAGGTGGCAATATTGGGCGGGGTAGGCGTCGTATCTGCCGCCACGGCCTTAATGTCAGGCACCACGAAGTCGGTCGGCAGCAGCACGGCGTCGATAGGGTAGATCAGGCCGTTGCCGCTGGTCAGTACCGTGCCCAGCGTGGCCGAACCCAGATCAATGTCGGTGCCTTGCAGGGTGGTTAGGCCCTTGCCTTCGGAAATCTGGCTGGTGGTGACCCGGCGGGCCAGAACGTGGTACTGGAGCAGCTGCTTGAGGGCCTTGGGGTCGCTGCGGACTGCGGCCAGCACGCCGTCGGGCAGGTTGTCGAAGGCGTCGTTGGTCGGGGCAAAAATGGTGTACTCGCCGGTCATCAGGCTGTCGGTCAGTCCCGCGTCGCTGATCAGTTCGCGCACGGTGCTGAAGCGCTCGTTGTTAACCAGCACGTCGTACACGGTGGCGCTGCTGGTCGCGGTGGTGCTGGTGTTCGCTGCCGCCGTGGTCGCGTTGGTCGTCGTGATAGTGCTGGTCGTCGTGGTGATCAGTGCGCCACTCGCAGGCAACGCTGGAATAGTGACGGTCATGGCTGGAGCAGGTGCAGGAGGGGTGGTCGTGGGTACAGCGGGCGTCGGTGCAGCGGGCGTCAGCGTGGCGGTGGGGGCCTTGACAGTGGCGGCTACGGGGGGCAGCAGCACGGTATCGATGACATGCACGATGCCGTTGCAGGCGATCAGATCGGCCTTCGTGACGGTGGCGTTATTGATCATCAGCTTGTTGCCCTGGGTGCTCACTGTGATAACTGAGCCTTGCAGGGTCGTGCCGCCACGGACGCCGCGAATCTGCTTGGCGGTGGCTTTTTCGCCGACCACGTGGTACAGCACCAAACCGCGCATCACCGACGGGTCGTTCAGCGCGGCGGTCAGTGTGTCGCTGGGCACCTTGGAGAAGGCCGCGTTGGTCGGGGCGAACACCGTAAGCGATCCAGCGCTGCTCAAGGCATTTTTCAGGCCAGCGGCGTTGATAGCCGTCGCCAGGGTGCTGAGCTCGGGGTTGCCTGTTACGATCTGTTCCACGCTCTTGCAGGTGGGGTTTTTGCCCACAGGTGCGCCAGCGCCACCGGCCAGCGCGGGAGAAACGAGCATCAAGCTCAGGGTCATCAGGCCAATTTGCTTCTTCATGAAGTCACCTCAGAATTTGGTTTTGGATAGGTCTTCCGCCTCTCAATTGACACTACCGCCCGGAAAAATGCAACCTGCGGCACCCTTTATCTTTCAGGCAAGGGGCCACGGCCCGCTACTCTGGCTGCCGCCAACCCCCTATACGACAGGGTTTTTGGGCTGAAGCGTGCCAGAGCGCCGGGCCGCTTAAGTCAATTGGCCTACTCCGGCCTGCCGTCTGTTTCCGTTAACGACCCGCGCGGTAAAGGGCACTGGCACCGGGTTGCCAACTCCACGCCCGGAACCCGCTAGGTTCGCGCTCGCTCTGCGGCGCAGCTCTAGGCTTTCGCACTGGCCTGCGCTCGAATTGAATCTGGTTGATTCGGCTCAAGCCCGAATCACTCCGAGCGAACGCGAGGAGGAGCAACAGACGGACTGCGCGGTGTGGAGCGGCAGTCCGTACCGCCTGACCTATTTTGCTTACTTTCCAAAGTACTCCGGCAACTCGGCCTCGGTAATCAGCACCTCACGCGGTTTGCTGCCCTGGTGCTTGCTGACAATCCCCATCGCTTCGAGCAGGTCCATCAGTTTTCCGGCGCGGGCGTGGCCTACGCTCAGGCGGCGCTGCAACCTCGACACGCTGCCCTGCCCTTCCTCGATACAGATTTGGGCGGCTTGGCGCAGATACGGGTCGCTGAAATCTAGGTTGTTCTTATCGGCGCTTGGGCCACTGGCTTCGGTCCCGCCCTCGAAATCTGCTCCGTACGCCTCGACAAAGGTGTCCTCGAAGACCTGACGGCGCAGTTCCTCGGTAATCCGCACCGACTCGGCCTCACTGATGTACGGCCCTTGCAGGCGCAGCGGCTTGATCAGGCCGGGCTGATAGAACAGCATGTCACCCATACCGGTCAGGCGCTCGGCCCCCACGCTGTCCAGAATGGTGCGGCTGTCGTGGCTGCTGCTCACCGCGAAGGCGATCCGGGCGGGCACGTTCACCTTGATCAGGCTGGTCAGAATATCTACGCTGGGGCGCTGCGTTGCCAGAATCAGGTGCATACCGGTGGCGCGGGCCATCTGGGCCAGGCGCATGATCGCCGATTCGACTTCCTTAGGACTGGTGATCATCAGATCCGCCAGCTCATCGATGATGATGACCAGATGCGGCAATTCGACCTCGCCCACCTGCCGCATCTTGGCGTTGTACTGCTCCAGGTTTTTGGCCCCGACCGCGCTCATCATCTTGTAGCGCCGCTCCATGTGCGCCACCGCGCCCAGCAGCACGCCCGCCGCATCGACCGGATTGGTCACCACGCTGCGAACCAGGTGCGGAATGCCGTCGTAGGGCGTCAACTCGACCATCTTGGGGTCGATCATCAGAAAGCGCAGTTCGCCCGGCAGGTACTTGAACAGCAGGCTGGTAATCAGCGTGTTCACGCACACCGACTTGCCCGATCCCGTGCTGCCCGCCACCAGCAGGTGCGGCATTTTAACGAGGTCGCCGACCATCAGTTCACCGTCGATGCTTTTGCCCAGAATGATCGGCAACTTGGCGCGGGTGTTGCGGAAGCTAGCGGCCTCGGCGGCCTGGTGAAACGTGACTGGTTCGCGCTCGGCATTGGGAACTTCCAGCCCGATTACGCTTTTGCCGGGCACCGGGGCCTCGATCCGCACGCCGCCTACTGCCAGAGCGCGGGCGAGGTCGTTCGACAGGCTGGCGATGCGGCTGATCTTCTCGCCAGGCGCGGGTTCGATCTCGTAGCGGGTCACGGTGGGGCCACGCGCAAAGTCAACCACACGCGCCTGCAAATTGAACTGCCGGAGGGTCTCGTCGATCAGGTTGGCCCGCTGTCTGGCCGCCACGTCCATCTGGGTCGTGTTCAAGGCCGCCGCCGGAACCGGGTCAAGCAGCTCATAGCCCGGCAGTGCCAGCGGTAAAGCCCCCTGACGCGTCCCCTGCGGCTGGGACGGGGCCAGATGTTCGGCGCTGCCCGGCAGGGTGACGGTTTTGCGGGGGGCGTTTTTGGGCGCAGCCACCTCATCGTCCCAGGGCGCGGCCTGGTGCTGGACGGTGTTCTCGGCGGCCTGCACGCCGCCCCCACCCAGAAGTGGGCTGGTTCTGGCTGGCACGGCGCTCAGGCTACGCCCTTGGCGCGTCGCCGGTGGGCCGAAGGGCATGTCTTCCTCGTCGTCCCACGGGTCTAGACCAGCTTCCAGGTTCTCCAGGCTGCCGGGGTGCTGCCCTGCGCGTGGCGCGGCGGCTTGTAGCCGCTTCCCTTCCGGCGCAAGGGTTGGCCGGGGTGCGGGGCCGGGTTGCAGGCTCCCGAAGTCCATATCCATCACAGGCAGTGCCGCCTTTGCCGCTGCAACCGGTTGCGCGGGCGGCGAAAGGGCCTCCTGCGCCTGGTTCAGTCTGGTGCGCCACAGCGCCTGATCGGCCAGGGTGGTCTCCGGGGCCGAGCGAATGGCCTGGGCCAGCTGGGTCGCTACGTTGGTCGGCGCACGGTCAAAGGCGGCGGCCAGGTCGGGCCAGCCGGGATAGTCGTGGGCCAGCTGACTCCAGGCCACAAATTCTTTCTGCAACTCGGCCCACCCGGCCACGCGCCCCTGATGGGCCGCCTGCTCACGCGCCAGCACGCTCTGGTCGGCTTTGGCCAGCGCTTTCTCGGCGGCCTTGCGCTCACGTTCCAGCCGCCCGCCCCGGAAGGCCAGCCGTTGCAGGTCCTGCACAGCCCGCCTGCGTACCACTTCCAGCTCTCCACTGGCCTGCGTGCTTGCCAGCGGCACACTCAGTTCGTGGCGGCCCGCGTTGACTTCCTTGAGCAGGGCCTCGGCGTCGGCTGCGGCGTCAAGCGCCTCGGTCAGCACTGCTTCACGCAGGTCGCGGGCGGCGTTGGCGACAAAGGCTCCGGTCATGCCCTTCCAGCTTTCCAGATCGCGGGCGAGGTGGCCCAGACCGGTTTCGTCCTGCGACTTCACCGTTTTCTGGGCGGCGCGAATCTCGTCATACTGGCGTCTTAGCGCCGGATCAGCCGGAAAAATCTTGCGCAGGTCACTCAGTTCACGGGCGTGGGCGGCCAGGTTCAGGCGGACGTCCTGGCGGGCCCTGGCGGTTCCCTGGCCTTCTTGCCGCGACTCGATTACGCCCTGGACGCGGGTGGTCGCGCCGCCCAGCAGCCGACTGATCCAGCGAAACAGAGTTTTAAGCAGGTGCAGCGGGCGCAGGCTCAGCATAATTTCCAGGCCCAGCGTCAAGCTGACGAGGGGCAGCAGCGCCGCCACATAGCCGATGGCCCCGGCCAGTATGCCGATGCTGCGGGCCGCCAGCAGTCCTGCCGCGCCCGGCTGAAAGACCTCATGCAGCGCCAGGAGCGAAAGAACCACGATGACGGCGCCCAGAGTGCGGCGCGACAGGCCACGCATACTGCGCCCCAAAAAAACCATGACGCCGTAACTGAACGGAATGATGGGCAGCAGGTAAGCGCCCCAGCCCAGCCAGCCAACCAGAAATGCCCGCATCAGGTCCATGAGGCCGATGGCCGTGCCCGCGCCGCCGCCCAGCGGTTTGCCGGACGACGGGGCAAACAGAGTCACTGCCAGAAAGATGCCCAGAGCAAACAGGACGAGGCCCAGAGCTTCCCCATCAAAACGACTCGCCTGGGGAACAGGTGTGCGAGTCTTTACCGCCTTCGACATAGCCAGAAGTTTATACGCTATTACGCCGAGAAACAGGTGTTCCGCTTCCAGAACGTCCCTGGGGGCAGTCGGCATTTGTCGCGGGCGGCCTGCGCCTCAGCCGCGCATCTGGCGGTGCGTTCGCCACACCGAGAAGCCCAGTTTCTCGTAAAACGGCGCAATGCCGGTCCAGTCGATGCCCATCACTTCGGCTCCGCGCCGTTGCAGGCGTTGCATGGCCGCCAGCATAAAGGCCCGCCCCAGGCCCCCGCCGCGTAGGTCAGGGTGCAAGCCGACCGGTCCCAGGCCGCCCACCCTGGCCGCGTCACTCAAACCCCGCCTGAGTGCTGCGGGATACAGCACACTCGGCAAGATGACCGGGTCATCCCCAGTGCCGATCACGGCAAAGCCGACCACCTGTGGGCCACGGGCCAGCGCCAGCACCTGATGGGGGGCCAGCTGCCCGGTGGCCCCGGCATCGTAAGTCCAGCGCGGACTGAAGACCTCACGGGTCAGGCCCAGCACTCCCTCCAGCACTCCGGATTCCGTGGCATCGGTCACGCGCAGCCCCGCCGGAAGTCCCGGTTCCGGCAGGGTCACGCGCAGGTCGCGGCGCAGATCCACCGGCTCCGACCCCGTCAGGCGAAACCCGCACTGCTGCCAGAAGGGCACACTTTCTGGCGTGGCCCCGGCAAAAAAGTGCCCGCGTTCCTCGCCCAGCGCCAGCGGCATAGTCCCCAGACGCCCACGCATCTGCCCGACCAGTTCGCTTCCCAGCCCGCGCCTTTGCCACTGCGGTTCCACCAGCAGCAGCCGAATGTACCCGTAAGGATGCGTTTCGGGGGACCTGTAGGCCGCCAGCGCGATCAGTTGCCCCGCTGTGCCCCGCCGCCAGAGCAGCTCTGCCGGGTTGTGCAGGCGTGCGCTCAAAGCGCGTTCATGGGGCACCAGCCCAGGCAAGCTGCGCTGCCACAGGCTCATTGTCTCGCTGAGGGTCGGGGGCACGGTCATCTCAGAACCCAGTGGGGGACTGGCCGGGCAGCTGACGCTCGCCGCGCAGCCAGCCGATCAGGGCGCGGCGGGCCTCGGGCCGGAAGCCGTAGGTCAGTACGGCGGGGGCGTTTATGTCCAGCACCGCGTAAGGGTTGTACAGCGCCAGATGCAGGTCGGGCTGTGCGCCGCGCCACCCCGGCTGCCGGTGCCGGAAGGTGCTGGCCAGAATAACCGGCTTGCCACTTGCTTGTGCCGCCGCCCAGTCGATCTGCTCCGCTTGCTCGAAGGGCATAAGTTGCACGTCGTACACCTCGCCCAGTTCACGCGCCAGCGTTTCGGCGTCGGCGGCGGCCTCGCTGACCGTCTCGCGCTGCGGTGTGCGGTGGGCCAGCAGCAGCACGGCCTGGCCCGGCTCCGGGGCGGTGGGCTGGCGGTAGGCCGTCATGCCTCTGGCCCAGGCTTCGACAGTATCGGCCTGATTACGAGTATCGGCCTGGTTATGAGTGTCCGCCCCGTCGTTGGCGGGTTGCGCCGCCGGGTACGCTTCCGCCAGGGCTTGCAGCCGCCGCACCTTGCGCTCGGCGTCTAGGGGCAGCAACGTTCCGTCTCTCAGCGCCCCGGCAATCGCTTCCAGCGTCGCCACCTGCGCTTCCCGGCGGCCCAGGGCCATAACCAGGTCGGCTCCGGCCTGAAGCGCCAGCACGCCCGCCTCGCCGCGCCCGTAGTGGTCGTCTATGGCCTTCATGCCCATGCTGTCGGTCACGATCACGCCGTCATAGCCCCACTCCCCGCGCAGCAGCTCAGTCAGGATGGGCCGGGAGAGGGTCGCCGGATGCTGGGCGTCGAGCTGATCGAACACGATATGCGCGGTCATGATGGCCGGGGTGTGTGGCAGCAGTTCGCGGAAGGGCCGCAGCTCGCCCGCTTCCAGCTCGGCGCGGGACTTGCTTACGTGCGGCAGGTCATGGTGACTGTCCTGGTGCGTGTCGCCGTGCCCCGGAAAATGCTTGACGCAGGCCGCGATCTGCTCACTTGCGTGCCCGCCCAGCGCCGCGCGACCATGCCGGATCACGTGGTCGGCCTCAGCTCCGAAGGCCCGCTCAGCGATCACCGGATTGGCCGGGGAGCTGTTGATGTCCAGTACGGGCGCAAAATTCCAGTTGATGCCCACCGAGCGCAGTTGCCGCGCCAGCAGCGCGTTCATTTCGCCGGTCAGCGCCGTGTCGTCTGCTGCGCCCAGGCTCATGGCGCTGGGCACAAAGGGCCAGAACGCTGGGCGGATGATCGCGCCGCCTTCATGGTCGAGCGCGATCAGGGCGTGTGCGCCCATCACCTCGCGTAGCTCGGCGCACAGTGCGCTGAGCTGCGCGAGTGACTCGATATTTTTACCGAACAGACAGACCGCCTGCACGCCGTACTTTTTCAGATGTTCGGCGGTGTCCTGGTCAAGCACTGGGCCGGGAATATCGACCATGCACAGTGCGCCGGGCTGAATCAAACTGGGGTTCACGGTTCCCAAGGTAACGCAAGTCCCCGGTGCTCAGCGGGCCGCTCAGCGGTTATGCTGCTCCCTATGCAACCCGAGCGCGTTTCTCCTGCCCTCGCCCCCCTTCTGGAACGCCTGCGCGGTCATCTGATCGTCAGTGTTCAGGCCGATGAGGGCAGTCCTCTGCGCGACCCTTCGCATATCGTCGCGCTTTCCCGGGCGGCCTTACTGGGCGGTGCGGCGGCCCTGCGGCTGCGCTCCGGGGAAGATATTGGGGCGGTGCGGCAGCAGACGGGCGTTCCCATTATCGGCCTGACCAAGCACGATCACCCCGGCACCCAGGTTTACATTACTGCTACGCCCCCTGAAGTCGCGGAGGTGGCGGCTGCCGGAGCCGACATCGTGGCTTTCGACGCCACGGAGCGTCCCCGGCCCTACACCGTGCGGGCGCTTACCGAAGCCGTTCACGCCGCCGGAAAACTGGCGATGGCCGACATCAGCACGCTAGAAGAAGCTCAGGCGGCCTACAGCGCGGGTGTAGACATCGTAAGCACGACCATGAGCGGCTACACGCCCTACAGCCCGCAGCAGCCCGGGCCTGATTTCGCGCTGATGGGCGCCCTCAAAGCGGTTGGCCTGCCCTTTATCGCTGAAGGCAAACTGAACACCCCCGAGCTGGCTGCCCACGCCCTCAAAGCAGGTGCCCTGTGCGTGGTGGTCGGCAGCGCCATTACCCGCCCCGACCAGGTCACGCGCTGGTTTGCCGACGCGATACGCAAAAGCCAGAGGGAATAGAAAACAAAACAGCAGGCCCCAGTTACGGGGTCTGCTGTTTAACGCTCAGCTGCTGTTTAGAACTTGACGCCCTGCGACTTCAGCAGGCGGCGGGCGGTCTGGGTGGGCTGGGCACCCTGGGCGAGCCAGTACTCGACGCGCTCGTTGTTGACCTTCAGGTAGTTCTCAGAGGTCTTACGAGGGTCGTAGTGGCCGAGGTTCTCGATGTAGCCACCGTCACGCGGACGACGGGCATCGGCAACGACGATACGGTAGTGGGGGTTATGGGTAGCACCGAAACGGGACAGACGAATTTTAACCATTGCAAAAGACCTCGGGAGTATTTGTTTTGAGGGTAACGTCCCCAGGTTAGGCTGGAGAACATACGCCCGTCAGCAGCCAGAATCGGAGCGCACCGAACAAGTGTATCACAACTTGGGTGGATAGGCAAGTCATGTGCGAGCCTTTCCTGTATAGCTCACCGGCCTAACGCTATTTAAACACCGGGCTGACCGCCTGCCCGTTTTGCCGCAGCTGAAAGGCCATTCGGCCGGCGCCGAAGATGGGACTGCCCCCGATAATGCCCACCGCTGCGCCGCGCTGAACCCGGTCGCCCGCCGTGACACTGGCGTTTTGCAGCCCGAAATATCCGGTGACGATGCCCGAACCGTGGTCGAGCAGAACGACCCAGCCGAGTGAAGCGTAATAGGTTGCCGCCAGAACATTGCCTGTCAGGGCGGCGGTGGCCTGTGACCCCGCCGGGCCGCTGATAAGCACCCACTGCGCCCCGTTGGTGCCGTAGGGCGCGGCTATCTGTCCGCCACTAAGAGGAAAACCGACCGCTTCGGCGTGGCCTACGGGGGGTAACGGCTGGGCCTGGGCCCGGGTGACGACCTGCGCCCTGGCCTGCTCGGCCCTGATTTTGGCCTGGCGCTCACGCAGGGCCTGGCGCTCGCGTTCCAGGGCCAGCTGGCGTTGCCGCTGCACCTCGGCTGCCGCAGCCGCTGCCGCCCGTTCGCGGGCCAGCTGCGCCTCGCGGGCCTGGCGCTCCTGCTCGGCCCGAAGTTTTGCCAGCCGGATCGCCTCCAGGCGGGCGCGTTCCTGTTCGGCGGCAATGCGCCTGGCCTCAGCCACTCGGCGCTGGCGCTCTTCTTCCAGGCGCTTTTTACGCTGGGCCTCGATGCGGCTGCGCTCCTGCACCACCTTGCCGACCAACTGGTCGATGGACTGCACGGTCAGCGCCTGCTGCGCCTGTGTACGGACCGCCACCGCGTGCTGCCCCGCCGCCGAGCGCCGCAATTCGGCCAGCAGAGTCTGCTGCTCGGCGCGGCTCTGGCGCAGCTTCGTCAGTTTTCCGGCCCGCTCGGCCTGAAGGTCTTTCAGGGTCCTAGCCTGCTCGGCCTGCTGCGCCTGCTGCACCTGCAAATTGGCCGAGGCCTGTTTCAGTGCATTGATGATCTGAACGTTGTGCTGCCCGGCAAGATTGGCGTAATCCAGCCGGATCAGCAGATCCGAAAGGCTCCTTGACTGGGTCATCAGCGCCAGATACTGCCCACTGCGCTGGCGGTACAGGGCAGACAAAATGCCGCGCACATTGGCCTGCAAAGTCCCTACCTGCGCCTCGGTCACGCTGCGGCGCGAGGACAGATCCGCCAGGGTCTGCTCGGCCAGACTGACTCTGGCCGTTACGTTCGCCAGGTCATTTTCAAGGGCAGCTACGCTGTCGGCCAGAGCGTCGAGCCGTGCCAGCGCCGCTTTTTGCTGCCCACTCAGATTTTGCAATGTGGCCCGCAGGGTTTCGAGCTGCTTGGCCTGCTGGTCGTTCAGGTTCTTTTTCTGGCGCAGGTCGTGTTGTAACCGCTCCAGGCGCTCACTGGTGGTCTGAGCCAGCCCGGAAAAACCCGTTAGAAGCAGTAGCGTGATTCCCAGGGCAGCCGCCCGCTGCCGGTGGCCTACCGGCCTGCTCACTCCAATTCCCGCAGGTAGCGGCTGGTGGCGAACAGGCTGCCCAGTAGCCCGATGACGATGCTCAGCAGGGCGATACCCACCAGAATCGGCGCAATAGTGTTTAGATCGGTCACGATAGGAAAGACCGGAACCAGCTGCGCGACCCGTTTCGCCAGTTCCAGATAAGAGGCCGCCAGCACCGAAACAGAGACTACGGCGGCGATCAAACCGACCAGCACGCCTTCGATCAGGTGCGGCATCCGGATGAAGGCGGGGGTCGCCCCCAGCAGCCGCATCACGCCGATTTCGTTGCGCCGGGCGAACATGGCGACCCGCACCGCATTCAGAATGTTGAACAGCGTGCCCAGCAGCAGCAGGGCCACCAGCCCGTATCCCGCCGTGCGAATGGCGTTCAGGGTCTTGACGGCGGGATCCACGTAGTTCGCCCCGTACTCGACGGTAGCGACGCCCGGCAGGGCCTGCACGATATTGGCGATGCGCCGCGAATCCTGCACCCGCTCGACCCGCATCCTCAATGTGTTCGGAAACGGGTTTCCGGCGAGGGCGGCGGCGTCGCGGGCATACGGATAATCGCGCGTCATCTCGGCCAGCACCTGCTCGCGGCTGACCAGCCGGGCGTCGTGAACCCCCTGGTACAGCTTGACCTGACCGAGCAGCGCCGGAATGTTGGCGTCGTCTTTCAAAAAGGCAGCGACCTCGACCTGCGCTTCGAGCTGTTCCAGGGTCCGGTTCACGTTCAGCGTCAGCAGCAGCACCGCGCCCAGCACCAGCAGCGTAATGGTCATGGTGGTCAGCGTCGAAAAGGTCGCCGTGAAGTTGGCCCGCATCGCCAGTAGGGCCTGGCGCAGGTGGTACATCATAGGCTGTAGCCGCCGTCCGGATCGTCGCGCACCAGTCGGCCCTTACGCAGCGTCAGCGTGCGGTGCCGGAAGGTCTCGACCAGTTCGCGGGCGTGGGTTGCCACGACCACGGTGGTGCCGCGCAGATTCACGTTCTGCAAAATCTTGAGCACCTCGCGGCTGTTTTCGTGATCGAGGTTACCCGTCGGCTCGTCGGCCAGCAGCAGCGGCGGGTTCGACACGATGGCCCGCGCAATCGCCACGCGCTGTTGCTCGCCCAGCGAAAGCTGAAGCGGCAGCGCCTGTTTCTTGTGTTCCAGTCCCACCGTTCGCAGCGCCGTGGTCACGCGCTGGGGCCATTCCCGCTGCGGCACGCCGATCACGCGCAGGGAAAAGGCCACGTTGTCGTAGGCGTTCAGGTGATGCAGCAGCAGGTTGTCCTGAAAGACCGTGCCGATGCGCCGCCGCAGCAGCGGAGTCCGGCGACCCCGGTAGCGGCTGAGCGGCTCTCCGGCAATGCGGACCTCGCCGCGCGTGGGCAGCGCCCGCTTAAGCACCAGATTCATGAAACTGCTCTTGCCTGCGCCCGAATGCCCCACCAGATAGATGAATTCACCTCTGGCGACCTGCATCGTCAGGTCTTCGAGGGCCAGCGTGCGGGTCACCGGATACTCCAGCGTAACGTGGTTGAAGTCGATCACGGCAGACTCCGGGAAGGTTCGGGAGGGAAGAGGGCGGCTATCGGGCGATCAAAAACCATGCTTACCCCGCAGCATAGCCCAGCCGGAGGCGCGAACCATGAAGGGGGGGCCGCCCAGTGACCGGAGCCGGGCCGGTCAAAGGCGCTTTTTGCGTGCCCAGAAGGTCAGCAGCTGGGCGTACATCTTTGTGCGGGCCTTGACGCCGTTCCACCAGCCGCGCTTTTTCTCCTTGACCACCTGGGCGACTTCGGGCAGCTCGACATAATCCCAGCGGGCCTCGGTACTTTTAAGGTACGCAGTAATCGCCGGTTCCGGCCAGCGCTCCTTGCCCAAGTGCGGCACATCCAGCAGCCACGCGCGGCGGCAGGCCCGCTGCCCGCTAAGATGCGGGGTCAGCTTGTTGCCCCAGTCGGTCACGAAGCCGCCCCCCTCGAACACCCCGATACTCATGTCGAGTTCGCCACTCAGGACAGGCCGCAGCAGGGTCAGCAGGTGTTCACGGGTCAGGCCGGTCAGGTCGGCGTCAAGCATGACCACGAATTCGGCGTTGGTCGCGTGCAGCGCCGCTTCCAGGGCTGGCCCCTTGCCGCCGTTGGGTTGCAGGTCAACCACCTTCGCCCCGGCTGCTCTGGCCGCGCCCACTGTGTTGTCCGCGCTGCCGTCAGAAGCGACCACGACCTCCGGGGTCAGCTCCAGACTAATTTTGACCACCTCTCCCACGGTATATTCCTCGTTGAAGGCCGGAATGACTACCGCCACCGACGGGAGCGGGCCAGCGGGCTGGGCAGAGGGATCAGGCACACGCATCTCAAAGGTCATGTTAAGCGATCTGGCGGGCCGGGCGTTCAGGCGTCGTCAGCTTCAGGGCCGTTCTCGGGGCCGGGCAACTTCACGCCGGGGGCCAGTGCCCCGTGCATCAGCAGACTGAAACGGTCCTGCCAGTCGCGCAAAACCTCCCGCTGATCGCGGTAGCCGCCGTGCATCAGGGCCAGCAAACAGGCGTCCACGAACAGGGCAGCCAGCAGGCGGGTATCGGCGTCGCGGTGCAGGTGGCGCTGGTCACGCATGGCGCTTAGCACGGGTTCGACCAGCGCCACCAGCGTAAGCGCGGTCTGCCGCTCAACGGGCATCTCTAGCTCTGCCGCGTCCGCTGCTGGCGAGCCTGTCGTCTTTGGGCGTGGTGAAGTGCTGTGCGCCGAGCTACTCAGCACCGCGCTCCCGACTGCGCCGACCAGATGGCCGTAGCGCACGCCCAGATCGGCCATTCGCTCGGTCACCAGTTTCCAGACGGCCTGGGGCGCAGTGCCGCTGTTCAGCCGCCGCAACGCCTCGTTGCGCGTGTCGGCCACCGAGCGCTCGAAGTGGGCCAGGAGCATGTGCGTTTTGCTCGGGAAGTACCGGTACAAGTTAGTGCGGCTCACAAACGCGGCCTGGGCAATGTCCTGGGCGCTGGTGTGCTCCAGCCCGAAACGGGCGAACAGCTCGAAGGCCGCGCGGGCAATGCGCTCGCGGCGGGCTTCGTCCTGTTCACTGCGGTCTACCTTCACCGGCTGAGTCTAGCGCCCTGAACCCGCTGCAGTGATCCGTTGCCCGGAAACAGCCGGGGCGCTGCTGGGGGGGGCAGGCGGCTTTCCAGACTCACGCCTTTTACCATACCGTCAAATACGCCAGCTCCGCAGTAAGCCGCCGTACTGACATTCACCTGACGAAATCTCTAGATTCACTGCACCGGAGTTCCTTTCACACGACTTCGGCACAACAATAGTAGGTCTTACAAGGAGCGTGACTATGCACATCTACAAATTGTCGGGTCGAAACGTCGAGGTCACTGAGGCCATGCGGGATTATGTCGAGGAAAAGCTCTCCAAGCTCGACCGATATAACGAGCAGATCACCGACGCGCGGGTTACCCTGACAGTTCGCGATGTGCGTGACGCCGGACGGCGCAACCGGGTCGAAGTGCAGGTCAACGTGCCTCACGGAATTATCCGCGCCGAGGAGCACCACACCGATATGTACGCCGCCATCGACAAGGCGAGTGACGTGCTCGAACGGCAGCTGCGTAAATTCAAGACCCGCTATATGCGCCAGCGCAGCCAGGAAGTGCCCACACCCGCTCCTGGTCCGGCAGAGGCCGCAGTCCTTTCCGGTCAGGACAATGTCAGTGAATTCAGGCCCGAAATCGTGCGCCAAAAGCGCTTTACTCTACGGCCCATGTCGCCCGAGGACGCCGTGGCCCAGATGGAAGCCCTCGATCACGATTTTTTTGTGTTTAAGAACATGACTTCGGGATTGACCGGCGTGGTCTACCGCCGCAAAGATGGCCATTATGGCCTGATCGAGCCGGGCTTAGGCTGAAGCGCCATTGCCAGAGCATTTGAAAAGAAGTTGTCTGGTCGCCTCACCCTGCAAGTAGCTCTGCAAGTCACCGAACCCTCTTACTCCGCAGCTTTGCAAGGCCCGCAACGGGGGAGGGTGAGCAGCGCAAGACATTTCTATGGGACTCAGATCAATGTCAATCAGATGCTCTGATAACCAGACACGGGGTCATTCCAGAGACTCATTCCAGAGACAGGGTGACCCCACTGTATAGCTGTCTCCAGGTGGGTACATCTTTTCTATATTTGCCGCCGCGCAGTGCTAGGCTGGCGGCATGATCGTGCACGTGATCAATCCGGGGAGCAGCAACGTGAAACTCGCGTGCGCCACGATTGAACCTAGCCTTAACCCCGCTTTGCCGGGTCAGCTTCGTCTAACTTTGGAACGGGCTGAGTTGCCCCTTGAATCATTTCCCAGTGCTGAAACGCTGGACGCTCTGATCGCCCAGATCGTCGAACTGACCCGTGACTGGCCCCGGCCCGACGCGGTGGTGGGGCGCGGTGGGCAGATCGGGCGCGTGCCTGCGGGAACCTACCGCCTGACTCCCGAACTCGCCGGACGTGCGCTGGAACGCGGTGGCTACGAACTCCCGGCTAATCTGGGCGGCCCACTGGCCCTGAAGCTGGCCGAATTCTGGAATGTGCCCGGCTTTATCGTGGACCCGCAGAGCGTAGACGAACTGCTGCCCGAGGCGCACATGACCGGGGTCGCGGGCCTGCGCCGCGAGGCCCAGTTCCATGCGCTCAATGCCCGTCTGGTGGCCCGCCGCGCCGCCCACGAAATCGGCAAGACCTTCAGGGAAGCCCGCATTGTGGTCGCGCATCTGGGGGCTACCAGCAGCGTCACCGCCTTCGAGCATGGCCGCGCCATTGATACCACCGGCACCGGGCCAGACGGCGGTCCCATCGGTGCCCAGCAGAGTGGGGCCTTACCTACCCGCGCCATTCTCAGCCTCGCCGAAACGCATACCAGGTCTGAGCTGCTGCACCTGCTGACCCGTGAAAGCGGATTCAAGTCGCTGGCAGGTACGGCCAATCTCAAGGAACTGGAGGCGCGGGAGGCCGAGGACACCGTGGTGCAGGCCGCGACCGCCGCCTTCGTGCATCAGGCGTGCAAGGCCATCGGTGAACAGAGCACCGCTCTGCCAGGCCGTCCCGACGCTATTGCCCTGACCGGCGGCATTGCCAGATGGGACGCTGTTGTCGACCGCATCGAGCGCCGCCTAGCCTGGATCGCCCCGCTGGTCGTGGTGCCCGGAGAGCTGGAACTCGAAGCGCTGGCTGAGGGTGTCGGGCGCGTCATGTTCGGTGTCGAGGGTCTGCGGGACTGGACTCCGGCGGGCGTGACGACCCAGGCGGCGACTCCGCTTTTTCCGCTTCTCTCTAGCGACTTTGCCTAAATGCCGCGCCGACGCCCTGTTTCCGCCCATGAACCGATTCGCGCCACCAGCATGTGGCGGGTGGATCAGGTTTTTCTGGCGCGGCGTGGGCAGCGTATCGAGGTCATTTCTTCGCTGGTTAACGACCGGGGCGGCCTGCGAAACCTCAGCTATGTCGCGCCCACCGACGACCCGCGTGAGGCGGTGCGCTACGCCGCGCGGCACGTGGCTGGGCTGGGCAACGTCAGCAGCGCCCAGAATGCGCGGGTGCGCTGGGCACGCGAGCAGCTGGTGAGCCTCCAGGATGAACTGATCCGTGACCGCGACCTTGAGGATGAGTTTCTTGACCAGTTCGGGGAAACACTGGCGGCGGTGCGCGACCAGTTACGCTAAACATAGAGCAGTTCTCTGAAATGATGGGATTTCGGAAAAACACCGCAAAACACCGCCGCCCCCTTCATTCTATGTCCTGCTCTTTTTCTTTCACTCGTTCCACTCGGCAAAAAGAGGGTCAAGAGAGCACCCTCACAATGCTCTAAACCCCGTTGTCCAGTTGTCTGTTATCCGTAGGTCTTGCATTTTCTTCTCAATGGCGGTAAGCTGCTTACTCGTGCGCCGCTTCGGGAGATACCCGGCGGCTGGAGAGTTTCCCCCCAATTCTGGTCAAGCGTTTGCTGGTCAATAGGGGACTTTCCCGAAAGGACTACAAATGAACTTTGATCAACTGATCGCGCCTGAACTCGCGGCGCGTCTCGCCGAACGCGGTATTACCGAAGCCAGTGCTATTCAGCTCGATGCCCTACCTGTCGCCCTGAACGGCCAGGACCTGATTGGCCGCGCCCGCACCGGCACCGGCAAGACCCTCGCCTTCGCCCTGCCCATCATTCAGAAGCTCGAACCTAGCCGTGAGCGTGGCCGCGCTCCCCGCGCCATCGTGGTCGCCCCGACCCGCGAACTTGCCAAGCAGGTCGCCGACGAATTCAGCAAGAGTGGCGTGAACCTGACCACCGTCACCGTCTACGGCGGCGCGAGCTACGGCCCGCAGGAAAATGCTCTGCGGCGCGGTGTAGACGTGGTCGTGGGGACCCCAGGCCGCCTGATTGACCACCTCGAACGTGGCAACCTCGACCTGACGGCCATCGAATTTGCCGTGCTTGATGAAGCCGACGAGATGCTCAGCGTGGGCTTTGCCGAAGCCATCGAAACGATTCTCAAGACCACCCCCGCCGAGCGTCAGACTATGCTGTTCAGCGCTACGCTGACCAACGATATCAACCGTCTGGCCCGCAACTACCTGCGCTCGCCCGTACTGATTGATGCCGTGGGCGAGGGCAAGAGTCAGGCCGCGCAGACTGTCGAGCACCTCAAGGTCAAGGTGGCCCAGGCGTTCGCTCTCGGCCACGGCTTCTTCCCGCAGCGCACTCATGATGTCGTAGATGGCCCTGCGCCCAGC
>NZ_JAGLBG010000179.1 GCF_018260405.1 Deinococcus sp. | reverse complement strand
TTGGGACAGATCTTTTGCGTAATGTCCCTACTCTACCCCTTTCCGCTTCGCAAGTCCCCCTGCTGAGCAGTTACCTTTTATTGCAACTACTCAGTGTTTAGATCCATAGCCTTATAAGTAGTACAGACTGCCAAGTGGCCGGGGCAGTTCTGGATTTAATCCGAACAGAGGCGAGTAGGCAAAATACGGGTTTCACGGTGAGTAGCTTCCGGTTACGGTTGTGCGTATCTGGGGAAAGCGTCCAAGTCCGCTCTGCTTCGCGGCTCTACGAGTCCACTGTTACCAGCAGCTCGTTTTTGCCTTCTCGTTCCACTCGTGGCAGAGGTGAATCAAGCTGCACTCTCTGCTCGGCAGCCACCTGCACCAGCCTCTCTTTTGCTCCAGAGGTGGGCAGCTCTAATGTTCTTAGGCCCCCCCCTCTCCGGTCGGAACATATTCTTGTTAAGCTGTGCCACATGGATTTTTTCAGTACTCTTTTTGGGTCAGGCCGCTGAAATGCCTGATTTTTTTTGTGCCACAGCACAGCAGCAGAGCGCTCTGAACGCCTATATCAAGTTGTGGCGGGCGGCACACGCCGTTGAGACAGAGGCGCACCGCCACTTGATGAAGCACCACTTGACGGTCAGTCAGTTCGGTGTGCTTGAGGCGCTTTACCACGCCGGGCCGCTTAGCCAGCGCCAGCTGTCGGAAAAGATTCTGCGTTCTAGTGGAAACCTGACGATGGTGATCGATAATTTGCAGCGCGGTGGTCTGGTTGTGCGCCACCGTGATGAACACGACCGACGTGTCAGCATGGTTCACCTGACTGAACGTGGCCGCCTGCTGATCGCGGAAATCTGGCCCGCGCATGTCGAGGGCATTGGCAAAGTCTTTAGTTGCCTCGGAGCGCAGGAGCAGTTGCAGTTGCAATACCTGACCCGTAAGCTGGGTCTGGGAGTCAGGGACGCTGAACAGGACTGATGGCCTGACCAGGGGCAAGGAGGTCAGGACAGGTCATAGGGGCAAAAGCCCCCGCACGCGCACAGGCCGCCGCTGGACGTTCGGCGGCGCTGACCAGCACGCCTGCAAATCACGCTATCCTGGGTAGTTATGACGGCCCCGGCCCCCACTAATTCCCCTCTAAACCCCCGAGACACCACGAACAACACCGCCACCCTGACCATCTCGTGCGCCGATCAGCCCGGCATTGTGGCCGCCGTGTCGCAGTTCCTGCACAATCACGGCGCGAATATCATTCACAGCGACCAGCACAGCACCGATCCCAGCGGCGGCACGTTTTTTATGCGAATGGAGTTTTACCTCGAGGGCCTTGGCGTGTCACGCGGAACCTTTGAGCGGGCGTTTGCCCAGGTGGTCGCCGAGCCTTTCGGAATGAGCTGGCAACTGAGTTACGCGGCGCGGCCCAAGAAAATGGCTATTCTGGTTAGCAAGTACGACCACTGCCTTCTGGACCTGTTGTGGCGTAAGCGCCGGGGCGAGCTGAACATCGAGATTCCGCTGATCCTGAGCAACCACGAGACCCTGCGCCGCGACGCCGAGATGTTCGGGATCCCCTTTCACGCCATCACGGTAAACAAGGAAAACAAAACCGAGGCCGAGCAGATTCGCCTGATGCACGAGGCCGGGGCCGATTTCGCGGTGCTGGCACGCTATATGCAGATTCTGAGTACCGATTTTCTGGACCAGTTCGGTAAGCCGGTGATCAACATTCATCACAGTTTCTTGCCCGCTTTCGTGGGAGCTAACCCCCACCGCGCGGCCTTCGAGCGGGGTGTCAAGCTGATCGGGGCGACCAGTCATTACGTCACCGCCGAGCTAGACGCTGGGCCGATCATCGCCCAGGACGTGATTTCGGTGACGCACCGCGAAACCCCCGAAACCTTAATGCGAATTGGCCGCGACGTCGAGCGGCAGGTGCTGGCCCGCGCCGTCAAGGCCCACGCAGAGGACCGTGTGCTGGTCTACGGGAATAAAACGGTAGTGTTTTAGAGCATTTTGCAACAAGATGGTGCTCTTTTGACCCTCTTGTTGCCGAGTGGAACGAGTGAAAAAAAAAGAGTAGGACGCAGAATGAAGGGGGCGGCGGTGTTTTGCCGACGTGCCCATCATTCGGAGAACTGCTCTAAGACACCAACTCACCATCCCCCACTCACCGCCCCCCACAGCGGGGGCCCCAGTACCACCAGCCCCACCAGCAGCGCCCCACAACTGGCGATCAGCACGGCCCCAGCGCCAGCGTCCTTGGCGACCTTCGCCAGCGGGTGAATCTCCGGGCTGGCGAGGTCGGTCAGGGCTTCCAGCGCCGTGTTCACGATTTCCAGGCTCAGTACCAGCGTGCAGCACAGCATGATCGGCGCGAGCGGCGCACGCAGC
>NZ_JAGLBG010000178.1 GCF_018260405.1 Deinococcus sp. | reverse complement strand
CAGTTCCGAATCAATCCGAGCGGATGCGAGTAGGAACAACATACGCCCCTTCGCGGTATGGAGCCGCAGGCGGTGTCTTCCCGACTGTGGCGGAATTTAGCGGAATCCGTATTAGAACCTTGAGTTCAGTACTGGACAACTTGAGTTTTTCGCTCCAGACGAGATTAAACCCAAATTGTGCGGTACTGAAACTTCACGGTCATCAAGAGTTGGGCGGCAAGACTCAAAGCGGGTGGACGCCCTGATTTGGCTTTTTCATCTTGCTCGTTTGCAAAACCACTTTTGCAAGAGGTCTATTGGGGCAGGCCGGTTCGCAAGCACGATTGAAAAAGCCAGAGCATTAGCCCTGGCTTGGTGGTCAAGCGCTTCAGTTGTGCCGCCTGTTCTTACACGGATTCCAGACGGATTTCATCCCCACTGTGGGGGAATCAAGCGGAATCCTTATTACAGGGGGCTGAAGACGAAACGGTCGTACTGGCCGCCGCGCAGCACGCTCTCGGTCTGCTCGGCCATGAAGGTCTGCCCGGTGATTTCTTCGATGGCACCCTGCACGGCGCCCAGCGTGAAGGTGCAGCGGCGGTCGCTGCCCTGCACTTCGCCAGCGCTACAGACGGTGTCGAAGCAGTCCACGATGTAGTCGTCGCCCTGCTTGGTCACGCTGGCGACACCAGTCAGGCGGGTGCCGTCCTTGCCGAGCGCGCCGTCAAGAATCTTGGTGATTTCTTCGGTGGCAGGGTTGCTATTGCTGACGCCCAGTTCTTTGGCGAGGCTGTGACCACGGACGCGGCCAGCACGGGTAAAGACGACGGCGGCACCATCCGGGCCGAGGGTATCCTCGACGCCGGTAATGACGGCTTTGAAGCAAACGACGGAGCTGTAATCACCAAGGGTAGGACGAAGGTTGGTCATGTGTATTCCTTTGGGTCTGAGAATCAGAGAATGTTAGCGATGTTCTGGGCGGATTCGCGGGCTTCCATGTGGAGAAGACCGAGGTTCATGCCAGCGGGGGTCACGACGGCGAGGACGCCTTTGGCACCGACGGAGTAAATGAACACCTGGCCCTGGAGACCGGAGACGCTCATTTCTGAGAGGTTGCCGGTGCCGAGGGTATCGTTGATGCGCTTACCGAGACCGAGGGCAGTAGCGGCCATGGCAGCGACGCGGTTGGCATCGGTGTTATCGGAGAAGGACTGGGCGATGGGCAGACCGTCAGCGGTAGCGACGAGTGCGCCGCGCAGTTCGGGAAGGCTGCTGCGGAGATTGACGAGGATGGCGTTGAGGCGTTCGGGCTTGCTCTGGATTCCGGTCATGATGGGTTCCTTTAAAACTAGCTTGGAGGGGGCGAAAGACGAAACGGGAAGGTGCCAAGAAGTCTTGCTGGCCGCGACTTCTGTCGCTTGCTTTGCCAGTAAACCCCGCTAAAGCTGACAGATTTGTTACAAGCCATTTTAGCCAATACGAACTGCCGATTGAAGCGGGCAGTTTTGGATTCGATGCGGGCCAATGCGAGAAGGAAAAATACGGGTTTCGCGGTATGGCGGTGCAGGGCACTTCCGTAGCTTCCTGCGGGGCAGGCGGCGTAAACCGGCCATAAAGTGGGCCGAGACGCACCAGCGCATGAACTAATCGAACTAGGTGGCCCGCACCGGCCCTAGAAACTAGGCGCTGCTGGCAGAACAGATTCGGGTGCTTCGCCCGGATGACCGAAACTGCACCCGGTAGCCACCGACCATCCAGACTGGTTGGCCCCCCTGCTTCTCTCATGTTGGAAGGGTCAGTATCGGTCGGGCTACACTGGGCAGGTATGACGAAACTACCCCCCAAAGCTCCGCCGCGTGCGGGCCTGCCTGCTGAACAGCAGCAGCAGCTGAACAAGGTCGAAACCCAGGAATGGCTCGATTCGCTTGCCTTTGTCATAGCCGACGGGGGCGTCAAGCGGGCGGCGAACCTGCTTGAAGACCTCGAACAGTACGCGTACTTCTACGGCACGCCGATCGAGTTCAAGCAGACCACGCCGTACATCAATACCATCACCACTGAGGACCAGCCCGAGTACCCCGGCGACATCGCGCTGGAAGCTAAAATCCGCAATATCATCCGCTGGAACGCCGTGGCGATGGTCATCCGGGCGAACAAGGCCAGTGACGGGATCGGTGGGCACCTGAGCACCTACGCCAGCGCCGCCGAGCTGCTGGAAGTGGGCTTCAACCACTTCTTCCGGGGGCATGGAGCTGGGCAGGACCGCGATCTGGTGTTCTACCAGGGCCACGCCAGCCCCGGCATGTACGCCCGTAGCTTTCTGGAAGGCCGCTGGGACGAGGGCCGTATGAACCGTTACCGCAGCGAGTTGCAGCCCGTAGGCCCCGGCCTCAGCAGCTACCCGCACCCCTTGATGATGCCCGACTAATGGGAATTCCC
>NZ_JAGLBG010000177.1 GCF_018260405.1 Deinococcus sp. | reverse complement strand
TATCCATTTGGACTGGCTTAGTTGACGTTTTTCGTGGCGTCTTACCCAAACTCGACTTCTCGTGCTGAGCAGTTACACTGTCCGAACTATTCATTCAAAATGCCCGTCGTTGTTTTCGCAGCACTCCGAAACTATCTGAAATGATTGAACGCTCGCTACAGCAGTCCCTGCCGGAGTGCTTTCACCGCCGCCTGGGTGCGGTCTGAGGCTTGCAATTTCACCAGTATTTCCTGCACGTGCAGTTTCACCGTGCCCACACTGACCTCCAGCGCAGCGGCGATTTCCTTGTTGCCCTGCCCGTCGGCAATCAGGCGCAGCACGTCCAGTTCACGGGGCGTCAGGGGCGAACCCGCTTCCGGGGCACGGACACCGCCCAGGACGTGGTGGGCCACCTGCGGGTCGAGGTAGGCGCTGCCTGCGGCTGCCGAACGGATGCCCAGCAGCAGCAGGGCCGGCTTGTCGCTTTTCAGGCAGTAGGCGTCCGCCCCGGAGGCCAGTGAGGCGAACACTTCCTCCCGCAGGTTGTGGGCGGTGAGCATGACGATGCGGGTCTCGGGCCACCGGCGTTTGATCTGTGCGGCGGTCTCGATGCCGTCCATGCCGGGCAGGCCGATGTCCACCACTGCGACGTCCACCGTGTGGTGCGTGAGCAGTTCCAGGGCCTCCTCGCCGCTGCGGGCTTCCAGGGTCACGTGCAGGTCGGGTTCCAGGTTCAGGCTGGTTCTGAGGCCGTCACGGGTGAAGACGTGATCTTCCACCAGCAGGATGCGTGTCTTCTCGGTCATGGTGTTCCCCGGGGCAAGGTCAGGGTGAACTCGCTGCGGGCGTCGGCGCGGCGGTGGTAACGGACGCTGCCGCCGTGCGCTTCGGCAATCCGGCGCGTCAGGTACAGCCCCAGACCGCTGCCGCTGCCCGCCCCGCTCCCCCGGAAACGCTGGAACAGGCGGGCCTGCTGCTCGGCACTCACGCCCCGGCCCTGATCCCTCACCGTCAACACCGCTTCATCGTACTCGGCGCTGAGGGTCACCCACACCGTGCCGTCCGGCGGGCTGAACTTCACGGCATTGTCCAGCAGGTTCTGCACGGCGCGGCGCAGGTCGTGCTTGCGGCCCTGCACCGTGACGCCACTCAGGGCCGTGTCGAAGGTGAGGGCTTTCGCCTGTGCGCGAGGTTTCAGGTCACTGAGCACGCTGACCACCAGGTCGCGCAGGTTCACGCTCTGGGTGTCGTCCTGCGCGTTCTCGCCGCTCTCGTACTTGGCGACCAGCAGGAGTTGGTCGGCCAGCGCCAGCAGGGTCTCGTTGGCGGCCAGGCCGTTTTGCAGGTTGGCACGGTACTCGGCGGGCAATTCGCCGTAAGCGCCAGCCAGTGCCGAGCGCATGTTCATGCCGTTGGCCAGCAGCGGTGTGCGCAGGTCGTGCGAAAAGGCATACACGAGGTCGCGCAGCACCTCCCCAGCGGCCCAGCGGCCTTTCTGTTGCGTGCGGGGGTTCCAGACCTCCGGGTCCCAGTATTCCCAGCGCCAGGAATTGATGATCCACAGTTCCGAGGTCGGAACACCGAAAACGCGTTTGCCGAGGCGCCAGCTGTACTGGCCGCCATACAGGGCCGTACCGTCTGGTTTGATCGGCTGATACCGAGCGCCGTTCCGTTTGACGCTGGTCGTGCTGGACTTGCGCACCCGCAGCACATCGTCTTCACGGCAGCCGGGTGAAGGTTGCAGCACTGCCTGGTAGGCAAATTTGAGATCGTAGTCGGGAATGACCTGCAGGCGGCAGGCAGGCATCGGCGCAGACAGGGTGCTGATTGCCAGGGCCGCGACTGGCAGGAGCAAGGCCGCGCTGAGCAGGAGCTGATGAGCGCGGCCCATTACTGGTACCGGGCGAACGTGAACCAGTCGCCGTCGAGTACTTCGAACGAGCTGCCGGGAGGCAACGGGCCCACCCCGCCGCCAGTCGGAGAGACCAGCCGCCCATGCTCACCGCCCTCGTTGACGGGGTAACTACCGTCCGGCGCGCGCATCCGCACGCGGACGGTGCCGTTCGGGTCAGCCAGCCGAATCTGGATCGCCATAGCGCCGTACCCCATCGGGTCAGGGGTCGCCACGATCAGGTGGTTCGGGATGATGGTGAGCACAGGCCCGGTGACGACAGGTGGCGCAGGCGGGACAGGAGTAGGCGTCGGGGCCACAGGCGCAGGCTCCGGCGTGGGGGTAGGGGTAGGCTCCGGGGTCACGACGGGCGGCACGGTCATAGGCGGCGCTGTGACCGGGGGCGTGGTGCGGCTGGGCGCACAGCCTGCCAGGATGAGGGCCAGGGTGATGAGCCAGCCAGCGATCGTAAGGTATGCCATAAGGGCCTCCAGTCCGGCTGAAAGAAGCAAGGCCCAGCACACCGGAGATGCTGGGCCAAAGAGAAGCCCCCGCGCTAGGGTGTGTCCGGCT
>NZ_JAGLBG010000176.1 GCF_018260405.1 Deinococcus sp. | reverse complement strand
CTCCAGCGATTGTGCGCCTGATGAAGAGGGCAGCATGGATACTCCGACGATATGGGCCTCAGACAGCCTCTGAGACAAAACTGAACCCAGCCGGGCAGCTTTCTTGGCACAGTCCGTATAAAATAGCTGTGCTCAAGGAGGCAATATGCTCGTAACTGGTAAAGATATTCTGGTCCCGGCGCGTGCCGGTAAGTACGGCGTCGGCGCGTTCAACACCAACAATATGGAGATCACCCAGGCGATCATTCACACCGCCGAAAAGCTCCGCAGCCCCGTGATCGTGCAGATGAGCGAGGGGGCCATCAAGTACGGCGGCCAGGATCTCGCCAACATCGTCAAGGATATGGCGACCCGCGCCAGCGTGCCCGTCGCGCTGCACCTCGATCACGGCAGCAGCTACGAGTCGGCGCTGAATGCCATCAAGATGGGCTTTACCTCGGTCATGATCGACGCTTCGCACTACGCCTTCGACGAGAACGTTAAGGAAACGCAGCGGGTCGTTGAGGCCGCGCACGCCATGGGCATCAGCGTGGAAGCCGAGCTGGGTCGCCTGGGCGGAATCGAAGAACACGTCGTGGTCGATGAAAAAGACGCTTTCCTGACCGACCCCGAGGAAGCTGTGAAGTTCATCGAACTGACCGGCACCGATTACCTCGCCATCGCTATCGGCACCAGCCACGGCGCGTACAAGGGTAAGGGCCGCCCGTATATCGACCAGGCCCGCATTGCCAAAATCGGTGAACTGACCACCATTCCACTGGTCGCGCACGGCTCTAGCGGCGTACCCGCCGAAATCGTCCAGCGTTTCCGCGATGCGGGCGGCGAAATCGGCGACGCGGCGGGCATCGCCGACGAGGATCTGACCGAAGCCTGCAAGCACGGCATCGCCAAGGTCAACGTGGACACCGACCTGCGACTGGCGAGCACAGTGGGCATCCGCGAAGTGCTGCGCGACACCCCCAAGGAATTCGACCCCCGCAAGGTGTTCGGCAAGGCCCGCGACGTAATGAGCAGCATCGTCGAGCACAAGATGGGTGTGCTGGGCAGCGTCGGCAAAGCCTGAGCGCAGCGCTTAAAGTACAGCTGCCCTTCTGCGGCGGTGCTTTCCCGACGTGCGTGTCATTCGAACCACCGTTCTAAGTCCGGTTCCAGGGTTTACCCTCAGTCTTAAGAGGGCGCGGCCTGGGAGCCGGATTTTCTCACTTATGCGCCCTATGCTCGGTTGACATGTCGGCCCTTCGCCCTCTTCTGATCGTTGCCCTGATCTGCACACCCTGGGCCAGTGCCGGGGCATCTGCTCCGCTAGCTGCCGCAGCCGCGACGAAACTGCCCGCCCTGTTGCCCAGCCCTGGGCAGACGGGCCAGCTCATGAAGCTGGGGTCGCGCCTCGCCATCGTTGATCTTCAGCAGCGGGTGGTGGGGGCGGGCGGCAGCCGCGAGGCCCTTCAGACGGTTATGGCGTCGGCGGCGCGGGGCGAAACGCCCAGTTACGATGCCCGTCTGGGAATTACGCGCGACGAATTTACCCGTTATCTGGCGTTTCAGCCGGTACTGATGCCCACTGGAAAGACCATTAAGCTTAGCTTGATCCGCGACGGCAGCCGCCTGACCTTCAGCGATACTCCCGCCAACTCGGTCTTCCGGGGCCTGAGTTTCGACCTGAAAACAGGTGATCTGCGCGTGCCTGAGGGGTTTACCTTCCGGGCTATTTCGGTCCCGCCGACCACCGGCCCTGACCGCAGCATCGAAATTCGCAGCGGCTTTGTGTGGAACTTCAAAGGGTTCAACGCCGAGGCGCAAAATGGCGTTCACGGTCAGGTCAGCCTGTATCAGCTGGGCGACGGGCAGATTCTGCTGGGCTACCACCGCCTGTCGAGTCTGGTGCGCGGCGTGTTCAACAATGCCGAGAGTGAAGTGATCCTCAAGTATTCACGCTGATACGGTAGCGCGGAACCTGCCGCTACTCTCGCCAGCTGTTGACCATTAGAGCCGTTCTCCGAATGAAGGGCACGTCGGAAAAACACCGCCGCCCCCTTCATTTTACGTCCTGCTCTTTCTTGTTCACTCGTTCCACTCGGCAAAAAGAGGGTAAAAAGAGCACCATCTTTTTGCAAAGTGCTCTAAAATTGGCCCCGCCTCTTAAAACTGGGGCCAACGGTTTTGAAAGTGCTGGGCTGTCTCAGGCTTTTTGCTCGGCCTGCTGCATGGCAAGGTAGGTCTGATACTGCGGTGCGCCGCCCAGCATATTCTGACCGCCGTCCACGGGTAAAATCACACCAGTAACGTAGCTGGCGGCGTCCGACACCAGAAACAGCGCGGCGTTAGCAATGTCTTGCGGCACTCCTAGACGGTTAAGTGGAACGGCCTGCGCCACACGGCTGCGGCTCTTTTCGTCGGGGGCCAGACGCGCCATGCCCTCGGTGCCGTCGATCGGGCCGGGAATAATTGCGTTGACGCGCACGCCGCGCACG
>NZ_JAGLBG010000175.1 GCF_018260405.1 Deinococcus sp. | reverse complement strand
AGACTAGGAATATCTACCTTCTGAGACGAGGAATCATTCACCCATTCACATTAAGCTGACTTTGCGGTTGCCCTGGATCTCTTGCGAAAGTGGGGGTCGGGCCGCCCTAAATCCCCGCTTTCGCCAAGCAGGGCAAGGCGGAACTGTACTCGGCAGCCCCTGATACGGATTCCGCTGAAGTCTGGGACAGGGTTTAAGGGTGCCGTTTTGGGCAGGACTGGAGCCGGAAGCTCCTTAATACAGAACTGACGAAGTGAGGTTAAACTTGACGGTGCGGGGCGCATCCCTGACCTTACGCGGGTTGGCCCTCAATACTGGAGGTATGGCATGAAAGTAGGCATTAACGGCTTTGGCCGCATTGGTCGTCTGGTTTTCCGCATCCTGGAATCGCGTGGCGTAGAAGTCGTCGCGATCAACGACCTGACCGACAACAAGACCCTGGCCCACCTGCTCAAGTACGACTCCACCGCCGGACGCTTCGACGGCACCGTCGAGCACGACGAGGGCAGCCTGACCGTCAACGGCAAGAAGATTCACGCCCTGTCCGAGCGCGATCCCGCCAACATCAAGTGGGGCGAGATGGGCGCGGACATCGTGATCGAGTCCACGGGCATCTTTACCAGCCGTGAGGGGGCCAGCAAGCACATGGCGGGCGGCGCCAAGAAGGTCATCATTACGGCGCCCGCCAAGGATGAAGACATCAGCATCGTGCTGGGCGTCAACGAGGAGCAGTACGACGCGGCCAAGCACAACATCATCAGCAATGCCAGCTGCACCACCAACAGCCTGGGCGTTCCGATGAGGCTGATCGACGAGGCGTTTGGCATCGAGAAAGCCATTATGACCACGGTGCACAGCTACACCAACGACCAGAACATTCTGGACTTGCCCCACAAGGACCTGCGCCGTGCTCGCGCCGCTGCCATCAACATCATCCCGACCAGCACTGGCGCGGCTAAGGCTGTCACGCAGGTGTACCCCGGTCTGAAGGGCAAGTTCGACGGCACCAGCCTGCGCGTGCCCACGCCCACTGGCAGCATCAGCGACGTGACGGCGGTGCTTAAGCGTGACGTGACGGTAGAGGAAGTGAACAAGGTATTTAGCGACGCCGCCAAGACCGACAAGTACAAAAACTTGCTGGACTACACCGAAGAACCCATCGTGCTGACCGACATTCAGGGCGACCCTCACAGCGCCATCATTGACGGCGGCCTGACGATGGCGATGGGCAACCTCGTTAAATTCTTCAGCTGGTACGACAACGAGTGGGGCTACAGCAACCGCATTGCGGACCTCGTGCAACTGGTTCAGCAAAAAGGCTGATCAGAGATAAATAATGGATGATGGGTGATAGGAGGTTTTCTCCATCATCCATCATCCGTTTTCTATGCACATTCTGGAGGAATAAACATGCAAACTCTGAATCATCTGGACCTTAAAGGCAAGCGCGTGCTGGTGCGAGTGGATTACAACGTGCCCGTCAAGAACGGCAAAGTCGAAGACGATACCCGGATCACGGCCAGTCTCCCGACCATTCAAAAGCTGCTGGACGGCGGCGCGAGCGTAGTGCTCATGAGCCACTTCGGGCGTCCCAAAAACGGCCCCGAGGAAAAGTACAGCCTCAAGCCGGTGGCCGAAGCTCTGGAAACCGTGCTCAAGCACGACGTGAAATTTATTGGCAGCCTGCCGGGAAGCGAGGAAACATTGCGGGAAGTGCAGGAACTCAAACCCGGCGACGTGGCCCTGCTGGAAAATGTGCGCTTCGAGATGGGCGAGGAAAAGAACGACGCCGCGCTGAACGACAAGCTGGCGAAACTGGGTGACGCCTTTGTACTCGACGCTTTCGGTTCGGCGCACCGGGCACATTCGTCGGTCAGTGGCGTGGCTTCCAAACTGCCGCACGCGGCGGGCGGCCTGCTGGAAAGCGAAGTCGTGGCCTTAGGTAAGCTGCTGGAAAACCCCGAGCGCCCCTACGTGGTGATTATCGGCGGGGCCAAAGTCAGCGACAAGATCAAGGTCATCAAGAATCTGCTGCCCAGGGTAGATAAACTGCTGATCGGCGGCGGCATGGCTTACACCTTCATCAAGTCGCAGGGCGGCAAAATTGGCGACAGCATCCACGAGGACGATCAGCTCGATCTCGCCAAACGGTTGCTAAGCGAGTACGGCGACAAGATCATGCTGCCGGTAGACGTGATCGCCGCCGACAAGTTTGCCGAAGATGCCAACACTCAGGTCGTTAAAAGCAACGAGATTCCCGACGGCTGGCAGGGCCTGGACATTGGCCCCGACACCGTCAGCGCATACGCGGCGGCCTTGCAAGGTGCAAAAACTGTGTTCTGGAACGGCCCGATGGGCGTTTTTGAATTTGAGCCATTTGCAGGCGGCACCAATGTGATCGCAGCGGCGGTGGGCAGCCTCAAGGGGCAGGCTTACACGGTGATCGGCGGCGGCGACAGTGTAAGTGCCATCAACAAGAGCGGCAAGGCAGGCGAAAT
>NZ_JAGLBG010000174.1:459-2652 GCF_018260405.1 Deinococcus sp. | reverse complement strand
GAATTCAGGCTGCCCCAGATGTGGCGTTTGGATACTATTGGGGGTCTCGTCGAGGTCGGGCCGTAGTGGTCACACCCGCCTGATCTACCGCGCTTGAGCTAGGCTGGGTCAGTGAGTCTCAGAATTCTTGGCGGCAGTGCCAAAGGCCGCAGCCTGACCGTGCCGGAAAGTGCCCGGCCCAGCGGCGCGCGCATTCGTAAAAGCCTGTTCGATCTGCTGGCGGCCCGCGCCCCTGCCGGACGGTTTCCGGCTTTTCTGGACCTGCACGGCGGCAGCGGGGCCATCGGGCTGGAAGCGGCCAGCCGGGGCCACCGCGTGACCCTGATCGAAAAGGAACTGCGGGCCAGCAAAGCCATCGAGGGCAACGCCCGTGCCCTGGGCCTTCAAGTTACCGTGCTGCGCGGGGAGTCCGAGAAACTGCTGCCCCAGCTCGGAAAATTCGACCTCGTGTTCAGTGACCCGCCCTATGAAGCTGATATTCCCAAACTGACGGCCCTACTAATTCACGCTGACCTGCTGCGCCCCGGCGGCCTGCTGATTTGCCAGCACCCCACTCAGGTGACTCTCGGCGCTTTTCCGGGCTACGAGCTGGAAACGCGCAAATACGGCAGCAATGTGCTTAGCCTGTATACGCGGCATGAACCCGGGGCCGAGCCGCTAGAGTCTGGCCGTCACCAATCCGGCGCCCATGAATCCGCTAGTGTGGGCGAAGAATGAACGCCGTTTTTCCTGGGTCTTTCGACCCCCTCACCAGTGGGCATATGGACGTGCTGATCCGTGCCAGCCGCATTTTCGACCACGTGACCCTCACCGTGATGCACAATGCCCGCAAGCAGGGAAGACATCTGTTTACCCTGGAAGAAAGGCTGGATATTCTGCGCGGAGCCACCGCTCACCTGCCCAACATAGCCGTGGACAGCTTTGGCGGGTTGCTGGTGGACTATATGGCCCAGCAGCAAAAGGGCATCATTATCCGGGGGCTGCGGGCCGTCAGTGACTACGAGTATGAGTTGCAGATCGCGCATCTTAACCGCCAGATCGGGGAAGTCGAAACGGTCTTTATCATGGCGGCGACCCGCTGGAGCTTCGTATCAAGCAGCATGGTCAAAGAAATTGCCAGTTACGGTGGTGACATCAGTGAGATGGTGCCCCACATCAGCGCTGAAGCTCTCAGGAAAAAATTTGCCGAGGTCTACGCCGAACGCGCCCAAACCAGTGGCGGCGCGGCCCAATCCGGTTGAGTGCCTACCCCGTCTGATACGGGTGGCGCTAAATGCCAGCGCAGTGGGGAAGCGCGCAGACCCCTTACCCGATCAACAGTTTGGGCCGGAAGCGCAGGGCATCGGCGGCCACCAGATGCGCCGGAATACCATTGACATGATTGATGGCCCGCTCGGGTGGGACGCCGTGCAGGTGCCCGTACACGATCAGGTCGGGCCTGGCCCCCTTGATCACCTCCGTCAGTGGGTTGGCCGGGTAAGGCGGCGAGGCAGGCGGGTAATGCAGCATCATAATCAGGTGGTCGCCGTCTTGGCGCAGCTTGTGGGCCGCCTGCACGCTCAGGCTCAGGCGTTCGGCCTCGCGCAGCAGCAGGCGCTGGTCTTCTTCGCTGAGTGGTTCGTGTCCCGGTGTCAGCCAGCCGCGTGAGCCGCACACCACCACATTCCCGATTTTCACGGCGTCGTTGACAATCGCTAGCTGATCCCCGGCCAGCGCGGCTCGCAGCTTGGAGGCCGTGGGCCACCAGTAGTCGTGGTTCCCGCGCAGCAGCACCTTTTTACCGGGCAGGGTGCTCAGGATGTTCAGGTCGACCAGCGCGTCGGGCAGCCGCATGGCCCACGACAGGTCGCCGGGCAGCAGCACCACATCGTCCTCGCGCACCAGCTCGCGCCACGCCGCCCAAATGGCGTGCGGGTGACCGGCCCAGTGCGGCCCGAAAATGGTCATAGGCTTGGGCGTCACGCTGGACAGGTGCAGGTCGGCAATGGCAAATACGCGCATAAGGTCACCCGCAGGGGGCCAGCAGGAGGAAGGCGGAAGAGAGGAAACAAAAAAACCTCCCGGTGGGGGGGAGGTTTGCTGCTCGTGGTCGGGGCGAGAGGATTCGAACCTCCGACCCCGTCGTCCCGAACGACGTGCGCTACCAGGCTGCGCTACGCCCCGTCAACCACGGCCCCGGTCTTGCTACGGGAG
>NZ_JAGLBG010000174.1:0-449 GCF_018260405.1 Deinococcus sp. | reverse complement strand
GGGGTGTCAAGGGAAATGAGCGCCCCGAAGACAACTGGTTTCAGCCATCCTCATGCGCGTCGTCGGGTACAAAATCATCGTCGGGCTGTTGTTCGGCGACCTCGCGCATCACGTCCCAGATGACGCTGCCCGAAAAACCACGCCGCGCTAGCAGGGCGTAGGCGCTGGCCCTCGGGTCGCGTTTGCGGCTCAGGCTGCTCCAGCGCCGTGAGAGCAGTTCCAGCGCCGCCCCCCGCTCCTCGTCGGGGTCAATGGCCTGAATGGTTTCGTCAATCAGCTCGGTGTCCAGCCCCCGGCGGCGTAGGGTCTGCCGCACCCGGAACTGTCCCACCCCGCGCCGCCCCGTTTCAATGCGGGCCACCTGCGCGTCTTGCTGGTAGCCCAGCGCCTGCACACGCTCCAGCACCTGCGCGATCAGGTCGGGGTCGTCGCTGCGTTTTTCTAGTTTC
>NZ_JAGLBG010000173.1 GCF_018260405.1 Deinococcus sp. | reverse complement strand
TTGCCGAGTGGAACGAGTGAAAAAGAAAGAGCAGGACGTAGAATGAAGGGGGCGGCGGTGTTTTTCTGACGTGCCCACCATTCGGAGAACGGCTCTAAGCACAGCCACGGGCGGTACACCGGCCCCCAGCGCTGTTGGCGCGGGTCAAAGCGCCTCAGGGCTGCGAGACAAACAAAGGCAGGTCACTGGCTTTGACTGCGCCCACCTGCACAGCCCGGCGGTACAGCTCCTGCACGGCCCGCTGCCCTTCTTCGCCCACGTCCAGACTAAAGTTGTTGACGTACAGGTCAATGTGCGCCTGCATCACCTCACCGGACATTTCCAGGGCGTGCTGGCGGATATAGCCCATCGCCGCCCCAGGGTGATCGTAGGCATATTCGAGGCTTTGGCGCACGGCAGTATTCAGCGACCACTGCAATTCGGGGGCCAGACTGCGCCGCACCAGAATAGCGCCCAGAGGCAGCGGCAGACTGGTTTCTTGTTCCCACCACGCGCCCAGATCAAGCAGTCTGCTCAGGCCAAAGTTCTGAAACGTAAAGCGCGACTCGTGGATAATCAGGCCCGCAGCGATGTGGCGGCCCTGGTACTCGCCCCGCTGCACGGCGGGCATCACGTCGTCGTAGCGCATGTGAACCACCTGCACGTCCGGGTACACCTGCCGCAGCAGCAGTTCGGCGGTGGTCAGCGCGCCGGGCGAGGCCACCACCTGAGCGTTGAGGTCGTGCACGTCGCCCCGCGTAACGATCAGCGGCCCTACCCCGCGCCCCAGTGCGCCCCCGGCCCGCAGCGCCACATACTCCTCCATGACCCCGAAGTAGGCCCGGTAACTGATTTTGGTCATCGGCAGGCGGCCCTGCACCGCCCACTCGTTGAGGGTCTGCACGTCTTCCAGCACTTCCTGCACCGGCAGCGGCGAGGGCGTCAGACCCGCGTGTAAGGCATGAAAGATAAACGTGTCGTTGGGACAGAACGAGTAACCCAGGGTCAGAATGTCTGGCAAAGCAGTCATACCAACAGGCTACCCCTCACGGGCGGCCCGTAAAGGTGCCGCTTTGCTGGGCGTGGTCTGACAGGCCCCCGCCCGCCTTTCCCTAAACAAAACCGGGCTGTGAGAATCGTGTGCTATTTGCTGTCTTAAGCTGCGGCACAACTTTCAGGACTGGTCCAGCAGGTGCGGCACACCCGGACTCTGTTATAGCCAGGCCCTGCCCAGGAGTCTACTCATGGTCTATGCGAGCCGCCTTAAGCCGTCTTCCCGTCTTCGCCTTACCTTTCTCCTGCTTGGCGTAAGCCTGCTCAGCGCCTGTAGTGGGAGCCCCTCCGGTCCCGCGCCTCTCGGCACGACAACGCCCATCCCGCTTCCCGCACCGACCCTGACGCTGGGCGCAGATTCCCTGTTGGTAGACTCTACCGGAAGCGCTACCGTGCCCGTACAGGTCAACCGCGCCGCCGATCACTTCACTGTCAGCGATCTGCCAAACGGAATGCAGGGCAGCGTAGCAGGCGGCGTGCTGAGCATCACCACGCAGAACGTCGCCATTGGGAATTACGCTCTGACAGTCAGCGGGAAGTGGGGCGAAATGAAACTGATGGTTCCGCTGACCGTTACGGTCAAGGTTCCCAGAGTAGGGAACCCAGGAACCACGACAACGCCTCCTGCGCCGGACTTTACGCTTCGACTAGCGGTGCCTAGTCTGACCATCCCTACCGGACAGAGGGCGTCAGCAAACATTATTCTGCAGGGGAACTCGACCTACACCGGCGGAGTCACCCTGACGGCCACGAGCAGCCCCGCCGGGCTGAAGACCACCGTGATCGGTACGAGTCTGAATGTAGACACTTCCGGCGCTTCAGCGGGCCAGTACAGCGTGACGCTGACTGGAGTCATGGGGAGCGTGAACCACACAGTCACCCTGCCCGTAAATGTCGGCACACAGGTGGGGAGCAGCGGGTATCAGTGGTATGCAGGCACCGACCGCCCCGCGAATGCCGACGAGCTTGAGGTGCTACGCCTGACCAACGAGGCCCGGGCAAAAGGGGCCAACTGCGGCGGAACGGTCTATGCGCCGACTACCCCCCTGACCTGGAACGACCAGCTGGCACATGCGGCCCGCAACCACGCCACCGACATGGTCATGCAGAATTACTTTGACCACACTTCACCCGGTGGGCTTACCTTCGGTGACCGTATCAAGGCCGCAGGCTACGTCGGGCGTACATCTGCCGAAAACATTGCCGCCGGATACCCCTCTGCACAGGTGGTAGTGACCAACTGGGTCAACAGCCCCCACCACTGTGAAATCCTGATGGGCCGAGACCTCAAGGAACTTGGCGTGGGCAGCGTGACTATACCGGGCAGCCTTTACAGCATTTACTGGGTGCAGGACTTTGCAGCGCGCTAGAGCAGTTCTGCGAATGATAGGCACGTCGGAAAAACACCGCCGCTCCCTTCATTCTATGTCCTGCTCTTTCTTGTTCACGCGTTCCACTCGGCAAAAAGATGGTCACAAGAGCACCATCTTTTTGCAAAATGCTCTAATACGGACTGCCGATTGAACCGGGCAATTTTGGATTCAACCCGAGCGGACGCAAGAAAAATACGCATTTCGCGGTAGGGCGCTGCGGGCAGAGGCCCAGCTGGTGCTTTCCCAGATGTGCCGGAACCCAGCGCAGTCCGATTAAGCACACTCTAAGAGGCTGTCTGAGGCCCTAACCATGGGAAATGTTTTAGGCTTTAACGGTGGAACGCGCAGCTTACCCTAGC
>NZ_JAGLBG010000172.1 GCF_018260405.1 Deinococcus sp. | reverse complement strand
CGTCACAGCCTGCCACGTCACCGAAGTTGAGCTTGATCTGGCCCTGGCTGATGATCGCCGCCTTCGATTTCCCAAAGTTGGTCGGGTTGGTGCCGCCCGCGCCGCCCCGCAGCGTGCGCCACATGAACAGCAGGATCAGGCCCGTGAGCAGCAGCGGCAATACCTGCCCGACCCAGCCGAACATGCTGCCGCCCGCCATGATTCGCAGCGGTACGTTGGCGCCCCGGATGCGGTCGAGGGTAGCGCCGTCGGGGGGCAGCACCAGCGACATAGGCTTGCCGCCGCCGACCAGCGTGATTTGCGCGTCGCCCGAACTGCTCAGCATGACCGACTGCACTTGCCCACCGTCTAAGTCACTGAAAAAGCGGTTGATCGTGTACGGTGTATTCGGCGCTCGCAGCGGCAGCTGTGCACTGGCAGAAGTGGCCGGGCGCGTCACGTCAATGGTCTGGGCCTGCGCCGCCCCCGGCAAAGGGGGGTACAGGAAGCCGTGCAGCGGGCCACCCATCAGGAAACCCACCAGCAGAACGTGTTTCAGTGGCAGCCAGCGCATAGGGCCTATGCTAGCGCCTGGGCCGGGCCACCTAGAGTGCCCCCGAAGTCTAAACGTGAAGTTTGTAACACTCAGGTTTTCGTCAGACCGACCTACTAGACTTAAACCATGCGTAAAACATCCATTTCTGCCCTGGCCCTCGGCGCACTTGCTCTGGGCCTCAGTGCCTGTACCGTTGCTCCACGTCCGAACTACGGGCTGGCGGGCAGCAGCAGCAACCTGATTGCCCGCGTGACCCCCGACCGTGGTGAAGGCAGCGCCTATAACGTCGGCGAGGCGATCCGGGTCAGTGTCACGGTGCGCGACGCCGGATACGTCACTCTGGTGGCGCTAAATGCCAACGGCAGCGCCAATGTACTGGTGCGTAACGCCTACGTCGAGCGCGGCACGACGACCTTCCCGCGCCCCGAGGACGCCGTGACCTTCAACGTCTCGACGCCGCGCGGCCTGCAACGCCTCCGGGCCATCTTCACGCGCCCCCGGCCCACCACCGACCTCGTGCTGGGGGGCATCTACGACGGTACGCGCTGGAACAACGTCACCAGCGACTACCTGACGCCCTATGCGCCCGCCGACCGCGACGTGCAGGAAACCTACATCTATATTCGCTGAGTGCCGCAGAAGTGCGGAGGGGACGCCGGGCGCGTCCTCTTTTTCTTTTGCGTGGCCCGGTTTCTCTTTTGCGTGGCCGGGTCGCCCGCTATGCTGAGCCGCATGCCCCTGACCTTTGCCGAAGCCAGCGAACGCGTCCATGCCTATATTTCGCAGTTCGAGGAAGGGTATTTTCCGCCGCTGCTGATGCTGGCCCGCCTGACCGAGGAAACTGGCGAGATTGCCCGCGTTATTTCCCACCAGAACGGCAAAAAGCCCAAGCCCGGCGAGGCGCAAGGCGACCTGGAGATGGAACTGGCCGACCTGCTGTTCGTGACCATCTGTATGGCGAACGAGCGCGGCCTGAACCTCGAACGCGGCTTCGGGCGCATGATGGACAAGATCGAGAAGCGCGACGCCGACCGCTGGACGAAAAAGCAGTCGTGAGGCGAACCAACGCCGGGTTGACCTTGCTCTTGAGCCGCCCCCCTGAGCCGCCCCTGTGAGCCAGTAGACTGCCCGCATGACCGACCCGCGCTACCCCCTCGGCCCTATGCCGCAGCCCCGGCACCTCTCCCGGCCAGAGCGTGAACGGGCCATTGCCGCCATCGCTGCGCTGCCCCAGGACTTGCGTCAGGCCGTGGCCGGTCTGTCGGCGGCGCAACTGCACACCCCTTACCGTGAGGGCGGCTGGACCGTGTGCCAGGTCGTTCACCACGTCGCCGACAGTCATATCAACGCTTATGTGCGAACCAAACTGGCACTTACCGAGGCCAACCCAGTCGTCAAGCCCTATGAGGAACAGCTTTGGGCCGAGCTGCCCGACTCACGCCTGAACCCGGAAATCAGCCTACTTTTGCTCGAGCAGTTGCACATGCGCTGGGTGGACGTGCTGGCAAGCGTAACTGACTGGCAGCGCCCCTGGACACATCCAATCAGCGGCACCTGGACGCTGGATACCCTGCTGGCAATGTACGCGTGGCACGGGCAGCACCACGTGGCCCACGTCAATAGCCTGAAAGAGGCGCGGCGCTGGTAATGCAATACGGTGAATCCACTCATGTTCCGGTGTCCCGTAAGGCGGCGGGCGTGGTCATTCTGAACGCGGCGGGCGACATTCTGCTGGTTCATGAGCGCGGTACCCCTGACAAACCCGAAAAGGCCGGGTTGTGGCACATTCCGGCGGGCAGCGTCGAGGAAGACGAAAACCCGCAGGACGCGGCGGTGCGCGAGGCCCATGAGGAAACGGGTCTGCGCGTCCGGCTGATCAAATTTCTGGGCGCTTATCTGGGCCGCATTCCCAAAGACGACGAGCTGATTTTGAGGCACGTCTGGCTGGCCGAGCCACTGCCGGGGCAGACCATCGCGCCTGAGTTGAGCGACGAGATCGCCGTGGCCCGCTATGTCAGCCGCGCCGAATTTGCCGGGCTGTACGCGGCGGGACAGATTCGCGCCTACCAGACGAAACTCTTTTATGAAGACGCGCTTAAGCTGGTGGCTCAGGAAGGTTCCAGACCTGACTGAACTACTGCGGGTCGCGCAGGGGTCTATGTGTTTGTGCGCCCTGACCGCCGTTAGCCCGTAGGGTAGGGCCATGAGTGTTTCCCGCGCCTTCGTTTCGCTGATCGGGGCTGGCCCTGGCGATCCCGGCCTGCTCACGCTGAA
>NZ_JAGLBG010000171.1 GCF_018260405.1 Deinococcus sp. | reverse complement strand
GGTGCCGACCAGCGCCGAGTCGCAGCGCCTGAACAAGTACGACGGCCCCGCGATCATCATGGCGGGCAACGGCATGATGACCGGCGGGCGCATTCAGCATCACCTCAAGCACAACCTCTGGAAGCCCAGCACCAATCTGATTATCGTCAGTTATCAGTCCCCGACCAGTCTGGGCGGCAGAATCGTGGCGGGGGCCGATTCGGTGCGGATCATGGGTGAAGACATCGCGGTGCGGGCTAAGGTGCATACCATCGGCGGATTCTCGGCCCACGCCGACCAAGACGACCTGCTGGCCTTTTTGAGTACCACCGGCAATCCACACGTTTGGCTGGTTCACGGTGAAGTGGGCGTGATGGCTGAGTTCGTGCCGGTACTCGCGGGCAAAGGCCTCAAGGGCGACATCGTGCCGAATCACCAGACGGTGGAACTGCTCGGCCCTGGGTTCAAGGACGGCAAACCGGACGGGCTGGTCATTCCCACTGCGCCGCGCGACGTCGCCAAGGCCGAAGGCGGCGAGTAACCCTCCAGCAAGCCTGAAACTGACAAGCTTGAAACCGGCAGACTTGAAATCTGCGCCGCCTCGATCCGTGTAATAGCTGCCTAGTCTTTTGTAGAGCTGGTTCGCCAGTCTTACAGCGTTAAACTGCGTTTATGTGGTCTTCCCAGCGGGCGGCGAATGTTCCGGGCAGTGTGTTCTCCCTGATGGACGCCGCCAAGTCGCGGGCACTGGGCCGGGGCTTTGATATCATTGACCTTAGCATCGGCAGCAGCGACCTGCACCCGCCCCAAGCCGTGCTGGAGGTGCTGCGGGAGGCGGTTCTTGACCCGGCCACCTACCGCTACCCCCTTTTTTCGGATACAGCTCCGCTGCGCGACGCGGCGGCCAGCTACATGCAGCGCCGTTTCGGGGTGGGCCTGAACGCCGGTACCGAACTTCTGCCGCTGATCGGGGCGCAGGAGGGGCTGGCTCACCTGCTGCTGGCCGTGACCGATCCGGGCGATACCTTGTTGCTTCCCGACCCGTGTTACCCCCCTTACTGGGGCGCGGCAGCCGTTGCCGGGCTGAACGTGGTCACGGTGCCACTGCTGCCGGAAAACGGTTTTCTTCCTGATCTGAATGCCTTAAATCTGGAAGTCAGACCGCGCGTCTTATTGCTCAATTACCCCAACAACCCGACCTCGGCAGTGGCCGACCTCCAGTTTTTTCAGCAGGCGGCGGCCTGGTGCCGCGAACAGGGCACGCTCCTCATTCACGATCACCCCTACGCCGACCTGACTTTTGGCGATTACCGTGCGCCCAGCGCCCTGCAAACGGGTCTGTCCGGCGTGGTCGAACTGCATTCGCTTTCCAAAACCCACCACATGGGCGGCTTCCGCGTGGGTTTTGCTGCTGGGGACGCCGGAGCCATCGCTGCCCTGGCCCGCGTTAAGGGAGCCACCGATTTTCACCCGTACCTGGGGATTCAGCGGCCCGCCGCCCTTGCCCTCAGCCTGCTGGACGAAGTAGGACGCGCCGGAGCAGACACGTTCCAAACCCGCCGGGACGCTCTGGTGCCTGCCCTGCGAAGCATCGGCTGGGAAGTCCAGTGGCCGGAAGCCAGCATGTATGCCTGGGCCAGGGTGCCGGGCCTAACCGACAGTGTGCAGTTCGCGGTGCAGGCCGCCGAGCAGACTGGGGTGCTGGTCAGTCCTGGTCGGGCGTTCGGCGCACAAGGAGAAGGGTTTGTGCGCTTTGCCCTGGTTCACCCCCCGGAAGTGTTACAGGCCGCCGCTGAGCGTCTGCGCCGTTTCGGTGAGGCCGGTGGCGGGCGCTAAGCCTTACAGTTTGCCCGCGTCCAGTGCGGCCAGCACCAATCCCACGATCAGCAGCACGCCGCCGATTGGTGTGATCGCGCCCAGCATTTTTACCCCGGTCAGCGACAGGAGGTAAAGCGACCCACTGAAAATAAGGGCCCCGGAAAGCAAGAAGGCTGGAGCGCGGGTCTGTCCGGCCTGGGTGCCCAGAATCATTAGGGCCAGCGCCGCGTACATCTGATACCGCACCCCGGTTTCAAAGTTGGCAAGCATGTGCGGGTCAAGTCTGCTTTTCAGGGCGTGTGCCCCGAAAGCGCCCAGGGCGACGGCAAGGGCAGCCAGAAAAGCCCCAGTTTGCATGGCATTGAATCTCATAGGCTCAGGCTAGTAGCCCTGAGGCAATAAACAAGGGACGTTTGCTCTGCGTGTTAGCGGGTCTTCTTAGACGGTCAAAGCGGTCAATGATCGTTTTCAAGCGCTTCTCGTAGCCACGTTTGGAACTCAGGCAACGCCCGGTCAAAAGGCAGCGCGAAGATTTCGGGCACCTCATAGGTATGCAGTTCCTTTAGGCGCTTTTCCAGGTCGGGATATTTTTCGCCCGTGGTCTTGATCAGCAGCAGCACTTCCGGGTCTTCGGCAATTTCGCCTTCCCAGCGGTACACGCTTTGCACGCCTGGCAGGATATTGACGCAACCAGCCAAGCGCTCCGCAACTATGGTGCGGGCCATTTCCGGCGCACGTTCGGGAGGAACCGTAACCAGCACGACGAGTGACATATGCCTACACCATACTCCACTTGCCTGCCGCTAAATTCGGTTGCTGCCAACCTTTCAGCCCCCTGCATACACCGGATTGAATGACGTCCAGGTCAGCGTTTTTCTCTTTCTAGGCCTTTGGCCACAAGCTGCGTTAAGAGGATGTGGGTTCGCAGGGGTTGACAGAATTTACGTGGGCCTGTATTGTTTCTGAGCCTCGGTTGAGGCGCGATGCATGACAACGAAGCGTGAACGAGATACGAGATGAT
>NZ_JAGLBG010000170.1:1049-2847 GCF_018260405.1 Deinococcus sp. | reverse complement strand
TGAAGAGGGCAGCATGGATACTCCGACGATATGGGCCTCAGACAGCCTCTTAGAGCATTTTGCAAAAAGATGGTGCTCTTTTTACCCTCTTTTGCCGAGTGGAACCAGTGAACAAGAAAGAGCAGGACGTAGCATGAAGGGGGCGGCGGTGTTGTTCCGACGTGCCCATAGTTCGGAGAACTGCTCTAACATTACGGGCTTCCAAAACAGCGCCCAAACCTCTCGCTTCCCGGTGCAACGTATTCGCGTGCTGGGCCTTCAGCGCACGGCATGAATGCAACTGATGGCTTCTGTAGTCCACATGGCGCTATTGTGCTGGCTAACCCAGGTTGTTTACCGGCTCTGCCCCTCGCAGGGCTACCCGTTCTCTACATTCCAAGGAGCAGTTCCATGACCCAGTCAGCGCCGCTGCAAGACCGTGATGTCGTTATCGTTTCCGCTGTGCGTTCCCCCATCGGGGCCATTCGTGGCGGCCTCTCGTCGGTGCGTCCCGACGACCTGGCCGGTCTGGTCATCGCTGAAGCCGTCAAGCGGGCCGGAGTTCCCCCCGAGCAGATCGAGGAAGTGATCTTCGGCTGTGCCAATCAGGCGGGTGAGGACAACCGAAATGTGGCGCGTATGGGCGTCATTCTGGCTGGGCTGCCCGACAGTGTAGCGGGGGTCACGGTTAATCGGCTGTGTGCCTCGGGGCTGGCGGCGGTGAACATGGCGGCGCGGGCCATTCGCAACAGCGATGGAGACATCTATGTGGTGGGCGGTGTCGAGAGCATGACCCGCGCCCCACTTTCGATGCCCAAGGGCGCACAGGCTTTTGCCAACGGGAATGTGACGGCCTACGACACGACGCTCGGCTGGCGTTACCCGAACCCGGCCATGGAAGCTAAATTTCCACTTGAAGCTATGGGCGAGACCGCCGAGAACATCGTCGAGCGCAGCCGCGAGGGAGCGTATCGGGGCGGCGAGATTACCCGTGAGGATCAGGACGCTTTTGCGCTGGAGTCGCAGCGCCGCGCCGTGTCCGCGATCAATGCCGGAAAATTCAAGCAGCAGATCATGCCTATCGAGGTCAAAAGCCGCAAGGGGGTGACCATCTTTGATACCGATGAGCACCCGCGCATGAAAAAAGAGGGCGACCGGTACGTGCTGGCGACAGACGAAGCGACCCTGGCCAGTCTTAAGCCAGCCTTTCGCAAAGGCGGCACGGTGACGGCGGGCAACGCGAGCGGCCTGAACGACGGTGCGGCGGCGCTGGTGCTGATGAGCGCGGCAAAGGCCAAGGAACTCGGCATCAGGCCGCTGGCCCGCTGGCTCGGCGGGGCCGCCGCAGGGGTCGATGCCCGCGTCATGGGGTTGGGACCCATTCCGGCAACCCGCAAGGTGCTGGAGCGCACTGGCCTCAAGGTCGAGGATCTGGACCTGATCGAGCTGAACGAGGCTTTTGCGGCCCAGGCCATCGCCTGTATCCGGGAGCTGGGGCTGGAGCAAAACAGGGTCAACGTGAACGGCGGCGCGGTGGCGCTGGGGCATCCGCTGGGCATGAGCGGCGCACGCTTAATCGTGGCCCTCACGCACGAACTGGCCGAAACGGGAGGGCGCTACGGTCTGGCGGCGCTCTGCGTGGGCGTTGGCCAGGGTGAAGCCGCGATCATCGAGCGCCTGCCCAGCTAGAGCGGCTGGCGGAAGCGGTCAGGCCCCATACGGGTGCCGTTTTGACCAAGACAGCGGTCAGGCCCCATACGGGTGCCGTTTTGACCAAGACAGCGGTCAGGCCCCATACGGGTGCCGTTTTGACCAAGAA
>NZ_JAGLBG010000170.1:0-950 GCF_018260405.1 Deinococcus sp. | reverse complement strand
CAGCGGTCAGGCCCCATACGGATGCCATTTTGACCAAGAGGGTGAAGCTCAGCAGGGTGGTTTACCCTGGAGGCGCGGAATGGTAGCCGGGGAACTCCTTAATGTCTGCCGCACGAGCTTTAGGCGTAAAACGGGGCGTTTATAGCGCGGGACAGTGAATACCGTCAGGCAGGTGGCACTTCTGGCCACTCACGCTCCGCTAGCATGTGGGGCGTGATTTCCATTGGCGATCTACGCTCTACTTTTCCGCGTGCGGGCCGGGTCGAGTGGATTGGGTTGCGAACCGGTCGCCGCCTGCCCGTTCAGGCGGTGGCCGAAGCCGAGTTGCACCCGCTAACCGGGTTGCTGGGCGATCATGGCAAGCTGGCCCCGCCGCGTCTGACGGCCCCGACCGGCGGCGAGATCATGACCCATCCGCCTGCGCCGCCAGTTCTGGGTGGTTCCGGCAGGCGGCAGATCACGCTGATTCAGGCCGAGCATCTACCGGTTATTGCCGCGCTGGCTGGGCTTGAAACTGTGGCACCTGAGCTGCTGCGGCGCAACATCACGGTCAGCGGGATTTCTGTGCTGGGCCTTAAGGACCGCCGTTTCCAGATCGGCGAGGTCATTTTGGAAGGCACAGGCGAATGCCACCCCTGTTCGCGGATGGAAGAAAACCTGGGGCCGGGCGGCTACAACGCGGTGCGGGGCCACGGCGGAATTACTGCGCGGGTTGTCCGGGGGGGCGAATATGGCTGGGCGACCAGACCGCGCCGCTGGACTCGAGCTCCTTCCTTGCGTGACGCCCTCTGCGGACTGCCGTATTCGCCCCCCTATCCAGAACGGCACCGGATACGGTTACATTTTCCTAGAGCATTTTGCAAAAAGGAGAACTGCTCTAAGAGGCTGTCTGAGGCCCATATCGTCGGAGTATCCATGCTGCCCTCTTCATCAGGCGCACAATCGCTGGA
>NZ_JAGLBG010000016.1:33052-34730 GCF_018260405.1 Deinococcus sp. | reverse complement strand
AACAGACTTTTTCGATTCCATATCAGAAGCAATTTGATCCAGGTTGAAAATTGAACCGACTTTGCGGAAGCCCTGCCTTCAGGGGGACATTTAACCGCCCGGTAAGGCGCAACATAAACGCTGCCAGAGTCCACCTGGGCACCGACTGGGCGCTGCTGGGAGGGCCTCAGCCCCGTGCTATGCTGCGCCGTATTAGGCCACTCTGAGAAGTTGCCCAAACAAACGAGCGGAGCGGTAGCGTTATATAAGGCCATTTCACGTTCAAGGGAGAAGGATAGTGGAAAGAAACGACGCAACGATGCCACTGGTCGCCATTTTTTGTGCGGCTATCATGGCGGTCCTGCTACTGTGGCAATTTAACGCGGAAACGGCCCCCAAACCTGTGGCGGTCGATCCCGCGGTGGTGGCCAGTATCAGCAAAGACTACCCGGTGCTTGGCAAGCAGGTTTACGAGGCGGGAAACCCGGCTAAAGGGGCCATCGCCTGTCAGGGCTGTCACGGCGCACAGGGGGAGGGCGGGGCAGGCCCCAAGCTGGCTGGTGACGAAAAGATTCTTAAGGACCCGGCTTACGTCTACACCATTGTGACCAAGGGTAAGGGCGGCATGCCTTCTTTCGAGGGCAAGCTGGACGACAAGGAAATCTACGCGGTCGCCAACTATGTTCTGCACAGCTGGGGCAACACCGTCGAAAAACCCCTGACCCCCGATATCGTCGCGGCGGGCCAGAGCAAGATCGACCCGGCGGTTTTGAAAAACCGTGGCCGTATGGTTCCTGAAGACCTGAAGCTGCCCGAGATCTTCCTGGGTACATTCATCATGGTGCTGCTGTCTTATGGCCTGATCGGGCTGTACAGCCATTGGGCCGAAGGTGCCGAACTGCACCCCGGCATTCATAAGGTCCGCGCTACCCCGGTTGCCACCCTGCTCATCGGCACGACCATGGCCCTGACGGTGCTGTTCACCATCCTGTTCGTGCGCCAGATGAACATTGACTATCAGGGCTGGGCGGCCAAAGAACCCGTCATGCCCAACGTAACCAAAGAAGGCTTCTACTCGGCCATGATTATTCTGATGATCGCCGGAACGCTGGCGCTGTACAAGAAGTACTTCATGGACGACGAAGTGGTTATCGAAGACGCCACCGGCGAATTCCCCTGGTAATCCGTGCCTACGTCATACAGAGAGGTTTAAACGATGACCCGTTACAGAAAAGAAGATCCTGAAATTACGCGCCGCAAGTTCATCAACACGGCGGTCGGTGCCTCCGCCACCATCGGTGTGCTGGGCCTGGTCAGCACCCTGGGCGGGGCCAATCCGGTGTTCCGCCTGACCCGCGACAAGATGCCCCCCACCAAGGGCGACATTCTGGTCTACGCTGGCGGTGACAAGGACGGCCAGCCGGTTCAGGTCGCTGATCTCAGTGAAAAACTGCTGCGTGCCTGGCCGCAGGGCAAGGACAAGGACGGCAATCCGCTTGTGCGTAAGGCCGACCCTAACAACGTCATTGCGCTTTACAAATTCCCCCAGGGCCAGATTGGTGCGCCGACCAACATGGAAGCCACCATCGACGGCAGTATTGTGGCCTACAGCGATATCTGCATGCACGCGGGCTGCTCGGTGGCCGACGACGATCAGAAGGCCGGGCAGATGAAGTGCCCGTGCCACTCGGGGCAGTAC
>NZ_JAGLBG010000016.1:0-33042 GCF_018260405.1 Deinococcus sp. | reverse complement strand
GCACGGCTGCCGGGTTACGGGCGGGCCACCTCCTGCCCCCCTGGCGCAGCTTCCGATCAAGATGGACGGCGATAAGATCGTGGTCAGCGATTTTTTCCTGACCCCCCCTTACGGCTTTAGCAAGGATGAATGGGAAGCCCGTAAGCAAGCAGTGGAGAGTGCTCTCGGATGAACCAGTGGCTCGATGAACGCCTGCACCTCTCGCGCCTGAACGACAAGTTCCTGCGTAAAGCCTTCCCCGTTCACCACAGTTTCTTTCTGGGTGAAATCACGCTGTTCAGTCTGGTTATCCTGATTCTGACCGGCATTTTGCTGGCGCTGTCTTACGAACCGAGCAACTCGCTGGTTATCAATTCGTTCGATCCTGGCAGCGCGGACAAGCCTAACCTGGTTCCGGCGGCCTATCACTCGGCCCTCAAGATCAATGCCATGCCTTACGGCGACATGCTGCGCCGCATTCACCACTGGTGCGCCAATATCATGGTCGCCGCCGCCGTGGTTCACATGATGCGGGTCTACTTTACAGGCGCCTTCAAGAAGCCGCGTGAAATCAACTGGTGGATCGGGCTGCTCGCCATGATCTTCGCTGCGCTAACCGCCGTGACCGGGTACATCCTGCCCTACGACAACTACGCCTATAACACCGTCAAGGTGATCTACGGCATCGTGGCTTCGATTCCCTGGGTTGGTGCTTGGCTCGCGCAGGTCGCTTTCGCTGGCAACTTTCCTGGCGACGGGATCATTCCGCGTATTTACGGCTATCACATCATGCTGCTGCCCATGATTTTGCTGGCGACTACCGGGGCGCACATGCTCCTCATGATTAAGCAGAAGCACACCCAGCCGCAGTACGCCAAGCGACTGGCCTACAAGAAAATCGTGGGCGTGCCACTGATGACCCAGCAGACTCCGATCATGCTGCTGCTGGCGCTGCTGTTTGCCGGCATCGTGATGCTGTTTTCCGCCTATATGCCGGTTCACCCTGTCGAGTTCTTCGGGCCGCCCAGCACCGTGCCCATCAACAACATCAAGCCCGACTGGTATCTGCTGTGGGTCTTCGGTGCGCTGGCTATTATTCCCAGTATCGACATTCACCTGCCCGGCAACGGCACCCTAACCTCCGAATTCATCGGGGCCATGCTGTTCCCGGCCATTCCGCTGGCCCTGCTGTTCCTGACGCCTCTGCTCGACAAAAGCAAGGAAAACCTCTACTACGCCGAGAATCCCACCAACCACCCCAAACGTCTGGCGGCGGGGGTAGCGTTTATGGCCTTTATGCTGGTCATGTCGCTGGCCGGGTACAAGCCCGACCTTATCAGCGGCGGCGTTCTGAACAGCGGTAACGCCAACACGGTGCTCTGGATTCTCGTGTTCGTCGTTCCTGTCGTGATGTACTTCCTGACCCTGGCGATCGTGCGTCTGATTGGCCGTATGCACGACGCCGACAAGCGTGAACGTCTGGCCCGTGGGCAAGATCACGTAGCGCACTCGCACGACTAAACCGTTCCGTTCCTCTATGAAGCGTTCCACCTGGTGTGGGGCGCTTTTTGCGGTTGTTTGCCTTAGCCTGAGGTATGGATGATCTGGCCCCTTTACTGGCGCGGCACGCACACGACCTTAGACTCAGTACCGTATGACGTAAACGTCGATACGGCGCAGCCGCAGCCCATGACTTAACGTCTCATGGGCTGCGGCTGGTGTGTCGCTTAGGCTTTCAGGTGATCGGGACGCATCACGCTGACCTGCTCGCCCTGACGACTTCCGGCGGCGTAACCGACCTGGGCACCGAGCTGCCAGGCCAGCCGCAGCATAAATTTGATGGCTTCTTCATCGCCCGTCTGAACGAGCTGGTGTAGGTATTCGGGCAGTCCATCAGGCAGAGGCATAGCACTGAGCTGATCGCCATACTCGGCCCGCAGTTGCTCGAACCATTCGGCATACGGATTGGTCGGGGCATTTGCAGTCATGCTTAAGCTTAACATGACTACACTCAAGGAATATGAGGCCATTTCTACTAGCAGCTCCTTTTTGCCTTCTCTTTCCACTCGGGATAGAGGTGCGTCATGACGCCCTCTTAACCCGGCAGGCTCTTAGAGCATTTTGCAAAAGGATGGTGCTCTTTTGACCATCTTTTTGCCGAGTGGAACGAGTGAAAAAGAAAGCGCAGGACGGAGAATGAAGGGGGCGGCGGTATTGTTCCGGCGTGTCCATACTTCGGAGAACTGCTCTTAACTTCCCTTTGCTTTTTTGGCACGGTTGTATTGGCGCAAAAGTGTTACGCTTCACTCATGACAGCCTCGACTCACTCTGAATCCCAGGGCGATATCACCCTCAAGCCCCTTACCATCAGTGAATTCGGTGCTCAGAAGGCCAAAGATATTCTGGCCGGAAGCGGCAAGGAAAACGCTGGTGTGCGCGTTTTTATCAAGAGTGGTGGGTGCAGCGGTTACCAGTACGGCATGGCGATTGATGACCGTGAACTTGACGGCGATACTATCGTGGTCGACCGTGGAATCAAGTTGCTGGTCGACCGCATGAGCATTGACCTGCTGCGCGGCAGCGAAGTCGACTTTGTCGAAAATATGATGGGCGGCGGTTTCAGCGTCAACAACCCCAATGCCACCAGCTCATGCGGCTGCGGGCATTCTTTCCGTACCGATGGCACTCAGTCTCCCGATGGCGAAAACAGCGGCGGCTGCGGCAGTCATTAATCGGCAGTCATCAGGGCGTACTCCTAGTACTTCCGAAACAACTTATTGATTGAAAGGGCTTTTGACCGTTTACCTTCTCGGGGGCGGCCTGAAAGTCCTTTTTGGCTTTCTTTTTCAAGGTGAGTGGGGTCACGGCCTGCGGTCGGCCTTTCGCCGTCTCACACACAGAATTCTAGAAAGCGCTTTTAGCCTTGACACCTCTTAAACAGACCTTATACTGCCTTGACCAACTACAGATAGGGTAAGAGTTTACCCTTGTTCCCCGGAGGACCACTAATGAAAAAAATCGTAGCTCTTTCCGCCTTCCTGCTCGGCGCTGCCCTGGCTAGCCCGGCTAACAACAGCCTTGTGATCGGGACTTCGCAGGAGCCGCCAAACATTATGGACCCCTGGGTAACTAATAACTTGGCAATTTCCACTGAAGTCAACCAATGGATGGGCGCAGGTCTGACGGGCCGTAACAACGACGGCAGCCTGTACGCGGATATAGCGACCACCGTTCCTACCCTCGCCAATGGTCTGTACAAGGAAAACAAGTCGGGCGGCAAGGTCGTGAGCAACAGCCTGACCTACACCATTCGCCCCGACGCCAAGTGGAGCGACGGCACCCCCATCACCACCGCCGACTTCGAGTTCTGGCTCAAGGTGGAACTTGACGAGCGCGTGCCCGCCCCCCAGCGCTACCCGTGGGACGGCGCAAAGATCACCAAGAAGGACGACAAGACCTTTACCATCACCTTTAACCCACCTTACTTGTTTGCCCAGGTAGCAGGCGCTCCCGGTCTGGCTCCCAGCAAGCAGATGGCCGCTGGCTGGGCCGCGTTCGACAGCGCCACCAAGGGGATGAAACCCGGTGAAGCGCTCAACGACCAGTGGACCAAGTTCATCAGCCAGTACACCACCAGCAGCAACCTGCCCCAGGTGGTCGCCGGGCCGTTCAAGCCGACCTCCTGGAAGCCCGGCAACAGCCTGACGCTGACCCGCAACACCAACTACTGGCGCAAGCCCCAGGGCGGCGAGAGCAAGTACATCCAGAGCGTTATCTACCGCTTTATTCCCAACACCAACACCCTGAAGGTCAACATCCTGTCAGGCCAGCTCGACGCCGTGGCGACCGTGGGCCTGACCTTCGACCAGGCGCTCGACATGCAAAAGCGCCAGGGCAACAAGTTCACCACCTTCTTCGCCCCCGGCGCCGTGTGGGAGCATATCGACGTCAACACCCGTGGTCAGCGTTCCAAGGATTTGGGCCTCGACGACGCCCGTGTGCGTCAGGCGCTGCTGTACTCGGTTGACCGCGCCGCACTGGTCAAGGCGATGTTCCAGGGCAAGCAGCCTGTGTCGAACACCTTCGTTAACCCTCTGGCCCCTGTTTACGACAAGGACGTCATGGCTTACGGCTTCGACGCGGCCAAGGCCAAGTCGCTGTTCGCTGCTGCTGGCTGGAAGCCCGGCGCCGACGGCATTCTGGAAAAGAACGGCAAGAAGATGATCCTGAACTTCAGCACCACCGCCGGGAACGCCGTGCGCGAGCGCGTGCAGCAGATTCTCCAGGCCCAGTGGAAGGCCGTGGGTGTGCAGGTCAACATTCAGAACTATCCCGCCAGCGTGTTCTTCGGCCCCGATATGCTCAGCAAGGGCGAAAGCGGCAAGTGGGATCTGGCGATGTACGCCTGGAGCGCTGACCCCACCCTCGAAGGTGGCGACCTGTTCAAGTCCAGTGCCATCCCTAACGCCGCCAACGGTTACTCGGGCCAGAACAACTCGGGCTGGAGCAACGCCGAGTACAGCAAACTGCAAAAGCAGTCGGAAACCGAGTTCAACGCCGCGGCCCGCAGCAAGCAGTTCGCGCAGATGCAGGCCATCTGGGCCAAGGAACTGCCCTCGCTGCCGATGTACTTCCGTGCCAACCCCTACACTCGCGTGAATGATCTGGTCAACTACGACATGACCGCCATCACGCAGTACCCCACGTGGGACGCCTACCGCATCGGCTGGGCCAGCAAGGGCGCCGTGTCGGCCCACACCCAGAAGTAAAAGCCCCCTGTGGCCCAAGATGGTGCCTGAAAGGGCGTGCTAGACGAAGTGACGGTGCAGGGGAGAAGCGGGCTAAACAGTCGCTTCCTCCTGCCTCTTTTTTGCTGTAGGGTGCGCGGCCTGCCCCGAATGGGGGGCTGCGCCAAAAGGATAATGCCGATGAGGAAAAGCCGATGCTAAGTTATGCCCTTCGCCGGATTTTGCAGATGATTCCGCTGCTGTTCGTCATCAGTCTGGTGATTTATGGTCTGACGGCCTTGCAACCAGGCGACCCGGTCGACCAGATGATCTTCGGGAACCCCCATATTCGTCCGGAAGACGTGGTGAGGCTGCGTGAAGCGTACGGTGCCGACACCCCCTGGTTCGAAAAATACTGGACCTGGCTGACCCACGCCATGCGCGGCGATTTCGGGTATTCACGGGATTTCAGTATTCCAGCGACCCAGTTTATTTTTCAGCAGCGCCTGCCCAATACGCTGCTGCTGACCGTTCCTGCGCTGATTCTCAGCACGCTGATCGCCATTCCGCTGGGCATTTTTTCGGCGGTGCGGCAGTACAGCCTGCCCGACTACATCCTGACTTTCCTGAGCTTTATTGCTTCGAGTGCCCCAGTGTTCTGGATTGGCGTGATGGTGCTGTTCTTGTTCGCCGTGTGGCTGCCGCAGGCGACCAACGGCGCGATCAGTCTGCCGCCCGGCGGCCTGGGCAGCGCGGGCATGGACCCCTCGGCGGGCTTTGCGGCCTTCTGGGGCGACCGCCTGAAATACATGATCCTGCCGGTTATGGTGCTGATGCTGCGTGAAATTTCGAGCACGCTGCGCTACATGCGGGCCAGCTTTCTGGACGTGATTAACCAGGATTTTGTTCGCACGGCGCGGGCCAAGGGGCTGCCCAACCGCAGCGTGATCTACAAGCACGCCCTGCGCAACTCGCTTATTCCCATCGTGACCATCCTGGGCCTGTCGATTCCGGGCCTGTTTAGCGGCGCGGTGCTGACCGAAACGGTGTTTTCGTGGCCCGGCATCGGGCGTGCGCTGCTCGACTCGCTGGTGTCGAAGGACTTCAATGTCGTGATGGTCTGCCTGATGACGCTCGCCTTCCTGACGGTGATTTTCCAGCTGATCACCGACCTGCTGTACGGGCTTGTTGACCCGCGCATCCGGTACAACTGAGGTTAATGTGACTGCCACAACCACGGCTCCCGCCGAACAGAAAAGTTACTCGACCTTTCAGCTGGCGATGCGTAAACTGCGCCGCCACCGCGCTGCTATGATTAGCCTCACCTTCATTCTCCTGATCACTCTAGTCGCCCTTTTTGCTGGCGTCATCGCGCCGCACGACCCCAACGCGCAGGATTTGGCAAATACCTACGGGCCGCCGAGCCGTAATTTTCCGCTTGGTCAGGACGATCTGGGGCGCGACCTGTTCTCGCGCATCATCTACGGCAGCCGGATCAGTCTGGCGGTGGGCTTCTCGGTAGCGATCATGAGTGCGCTGCTGGGTACCTTCATGGGCCTGCTGTCCGGGTTTTTCGGTGGCCGCACCGACACCGTCATCAGCCGCTTTATCGAATTCATGCTGTGCCTGCCGACGCTGCCGCTTCAGCTGGTGATCTCGGGGCTGTTCGTTAGCAGCGACAAGCCCTTTATCGTCAATCTGCGCAACAACATGGGGCCGTCGGCCAGCGTGTTTATCATCATCTCGGTGTTTGTGATTTTCGGCTGGATGACCAATGCCCGCCTGGTGCGCGGCGAGGTCATGCGAATCCGCAACCTCGAATATGTGGACGCGGCGCGGGCGCTGGGGGCCAGCAACAACCGCATCATGTGGCGGCATCTGGTGCCGAATATCCTGGGCATTATCATCGTGAGCGCGACTTTTGACGTCGGTGGCGCGATTCTGGGCGAGGCGGCCCTCAGCTTCCTGGGCTTCGGCATTCAGCCGCCCGTTTCGACCTGGGGCAACATGCTCTCGAACGCGCAGGAAGTGGTGCTCCAGTACCCCTGGCTGCCTTTTTACCCCGGTCTGGCGATTTTGTTTACCGTGCTGGCCTTCAACTTTCTGGGCGACGGTCTGCGCGACGCCTTCGATCCCCGCGCCCGGCACTGACCCGGCAGTTCCGGTGATGCACACGCAGAGGCTCCGGCCTCTGTTTTTTGTGGTCTTGCGAAGGTTTACCGCGCAAGCGCACTATCCTGCGGTCATGATCGTTTTAGGAATTGACCCCGGCCTGGCGAACCTGGGGCTGGGGCTGGTGGAAGGGGATATTCGTAAGGCCCGGCACCTGCACCACGTCTGCCTGACCACCGAGAGTGCCTGGGTCATGCCCCGGCGCTTGCAGTACCTCCACGAAGAAGTCTCGCGGCTCATTGCGGAATACCAGCCTGACGCTGTTTCTATCGAAGACCAGATTCTGCGCAAGCAGGCGGATGTGGCGTTCAAGGTCGGGCAGGCGTTCGGGGTGGTGCAACTCGCCTGCGCCCAGGCCAAAGTGCCGGTGCATGCCTACGGCCCTATGCAGGTCAAGAAATCGCTGGTCGGTACGGGCCGCGCCGAGAAAGAACAGGTGATCTATATGGTCAAGGCGCAGCTTGGCATCCGCGAACTGTTTAACAACCACGCCGCCGACGCGCTGGCGCTGGCGCTGACTCACCTCGCCCACGCGCCGATGCAGGCCCGGACAGCGGCCAGCGCAGGCACCAGCACAGGCGCCGGAACGTTGGTGCGTTCCTGACCTGATGCTGGCCTTCTCGCTGCTGGTCTGTGCCGCGATCACGCTGGCGTGGCTGTGGTTTTTCGTGCGCCGCGACATTCACCCCGAACCCGGCTGGCTGCTGGCCCGCACCTTCGCCTGGGGCATGTTCGCGTGGTTGGTGGCGGCGGCTTTTGAAGCTAGTCTGGGGAGGCTGCTGGGCGCTCACCAGCCGCTTTTGCTGCTGCTGGTCGCATTATTGACCGCGCTGATCGAGGAAGTCAGCAAGTTTTTGGCCGCCAGCACCGCCGTCACCGAGGATGACTTCGACGAACCGATGGACGGTCTGGTCTACGCGGTGACGGCAGCCCTGGGTTTCGCGCTGGTCGAGAACCTGACTTACGTGCTGGGCTTCGGCCCCAGGGTAGCGGCGTGGCACGCCCTGCTCACCACGCTGGCCCACGCCCTGTTCAGTGCGCCGCAGGGCTACGCGCTGGGTGGACAGCGCTGGCAACTGGGCCGCCAGCAAGGGCGCCTATGGGTGCTACGGGGGCTACTGCTCAGCGTGGCGCTGCATTTTGTGTTCAACAGTCTGCTGACGGGTGGGGCAGCGGGCTGGACGGCTCTGCTGGCCGTGGCCCTGACCGTCACTCTGATGCTGCTGATGGCCGGGCGCTATTACGCCAGTTTTGAGGCGCACGCCCGCCAGCACAATCAGGTACTGGCGGCTCAGGCCGGGGGCGCGTCGCCGCGCAGGTAGGCGATCACGTCAGCGGCGGTGTAGCCCACCTTCCAGTCGCTGAGGGCATAGATGCCGTCGCCACTGGTGAGCAGCGGCTTTTCGACATCGCCGTTTTTCTGAATCTGGGCCAGCCCCGCGTCCGACATCAGCGCGTTGCACAGGCACTTGCGGCCCACGGTGTCTTCAGGCTTGCCGCCTTTGGTGAGGTACTGGTCTACCGGCTCAGAGGCGCAGCGCCAGCCGACTTTGCCGCTGTTGTCCCAGTGGGCTTCGCGCAGGTAGCCGATGTCGCACACGCGCTGGCGCTCGGCGTAGACCGCCGGGTTCGACAGCGTATCGGGCAGTTGCACCACCTTGAACGGAAAGCCGGTGGGCGAGGCGAGCGGGTCGGTAAACACGCTCAGGCGCTCTTGCTGGGCCTGGACTTGCACCCGTTGACGAAAGTCGGCCCGGAAGCCCGATTCGTGGCAAAAGGCAAATAGCGTGCCCACCTGAATCCCTGCCGCGCCCTCGGCCAGTGCGGCCCGGAGTGACTCGGGCGAGGCCTGCCCCCCGGCCAGCCAGAACGGCACACTCAGCTTACGCATCTCCGAGAGGTCGCAGATGTCGCGCTCGCCGTAGATCGGTTGCCCGAGGTCGTCGTAGGTGACCTGTCCACGCGGCGGCGCGTTGTGGCCCCCGGCGGTCGGCCCCTCGATCACGAAGCCCTGGATGCTGCCGCTGGCCTTCTTGAGCAGCACGTTCGCCAGCACATGCGACGTGATGATCGGGTAGAAACTGGGGCGCGGCACCTCAATTCCTCCCAGACCGTAGTCGGCGGGGTCGAGGGTCACGACCGGGGTTTCGCCCTGGGGGTCGCCCTTGACGTCCAGCCGGAACGAACCCGGTTTTCCGGCGGAAAAGGCGTCGAGGGCACCCGGAATCTCACGCGGAATGCCCGCGCCCATGATGACCGTTCCGGCCCCGGCCAGCACTGCGCCGTACAGCGAGGGCAGATTAAACAGTTGCAGCTTGGTCAGCAGGTTGATGCCCACCGGGTTGCTGTGGCCTTCGCGGGCCAGCCAGACCTCGACGAAGGCACCCATAATCGACAGTTCCCAGGTTTCCTGGTGCCTACTGAGACTGGGCAAGGGCACGCGCTTGTAGGGTTTGCCCTGGCGGCCCCCGGGTAAAAAGTATTTGTCAAGCGTGGCCTGGGCGCGTTGCTGGTTGGGGTAGGCGGCCAGGGCGCGGCGGCTGTGACCGCCCTCGTCGCCGTCTTGAAGCCGCCGCACCAGCACGGTGTCGATGCCAGTGCCCGAAACGATGCCGAGTTCGCCGGTGCGCGACACGGCGTTGGCCAGCCTCCAGTCTGAAACCGCGACGCCCATGCCCCCCTGAATGATGCGGGGCAACGTAGTGACAGAAGAACCAGTCGCGGCAGAAATAGATGTTGATTCAGTCATAACGTCCTCGGAGGGTCTGGGCAAAACATGATAATTGAGAGTGAAACCCAGGATACTGCATCAGTATCGCGGCTTCTGAAGCTGGCACACGTTTATTGGTACTCGGTCAAAGATAATTCGGACTGCGCTCAATTCCGCTCGCAGTTTTCCTGCTGTGCCGGGCTGCGGGATGCATTACCCTGAACACATGACACAACCCAGTGCGTTTCAGGCCAGCTTGCCCCAGACCTTCAAGGCCCTTTTGCTGACCAAGGACGGCGACGTAGTGCAGGCCGCCGTGACCGACGTGCCCACCGAGCAGTTGCCCGTGGGCGACGTGACGGTGCAGGTCGAGGTCTCCAGCCTGAACTACAAAGACGGGCTGGCGGTGGCGGGCCGCCCCGGCGTGGTCAGGAATTATCCGATGGTGCCCGGCATCGATTTTGCAGGCAAGGTACTGGAGAGTGGCAACCCGGCCTTTAAGCCCGGCGACGACGTGGTGCTGACCGGCTGGGGCGTGGGCGAGCGGCACTGGGGCGGCTACAGCGAACTGGCCCGCGTGAAGGGCGAGTGGCTGGTCGGGCGCCCTGAGCGGTTTTCGGCGCACGATACTATGGCTATCGGCACAGCGGGCCTGACGGCGATGCTCTGCGTGCTGGCCCTGGAAGACGGCGGCCTGAAACCGGGTGACGGCGAGGTGCTGGTGACTGGCGCGGCAGGCGGCGTGGGCAGCGTGGCGGTCAGCCTGCTGGCGGCGCTGGGCTACGACGTGACCGCCTCGACCGGGCGCGTGGAGCAAGAGGGCGATTATCTGCGCGGGCTGGGGGCCAGAAGCGTCATTCACCGCGACGAACTAAGCGCCCTGAAAAAGCCGCTGGAAAAGGAGCGCTGGGCGGCGGCGGTAGATGTGGTCGGCGGCGACACGCTGGCGGGCGTACTGGCGAGCACCCGTTACGGCGGGCAGGTGGCGGCGTGCGGACTGGCCGGGGGCATGAAGATGACGACCAGCGTGGCCCCCTTCATTTTGCGCGGAGTGACGCTGCGCGGCGTAGAGAGCGTGACATGCCCCGCCGGGCGCAGGCAGCAGGCCTGGGAACGCCTGAGCCGCGACCTGCCGCAAAAGCTGCTGGCTGAGGGCGTCAGCACCGCCAGCCTCGCGGACCTGCCCCGGCTGGCCGAGGACATTCTGGCCGGAAAGGTGCGTGGGCGCGTGGTGGTGCAGGTGGCCGGGGAGTAACGCCAACTACTTTTCCCCGAAACTGGGCACCCGGTCGCCGTGGATGGCGTAGGCGTCGCAGCGTTCGCGCAGCACGCACACGCCGCATTTGGGGCGCGTCCACTGGCAGACCTGTTGGCCGTGCTTTAGCAAGTTCTTATGCAACTCGAACAAAAAAGGCGGGTCGGGTGGAAGCAGGGCCAGCAGCGCCCGGTGCGCGGCCTGCTCGCCCATTTTAGGAATGGTGCCGACCCGCGTATTGATGCGGTGGACGTGGGTATCCACCGGAAACACGGGCCGCGCGAAATTGAACAGCAGCACAAGCGAAGCCGTCTTGACGCCGACGCCGGGCAGGTCAGTTAGCCACTTCAGCGCCTCCTTGAGGGGCAGTTCACGCAGGAATTCGAGATCATAGCCGCCGGGCGCGGCCTTGATGCGGCGCAGCGTTTCCTGAATGCGTGGGGCCTTGCTCTCGGGGTAGTTGCTGCGACGAATGGCGTGGGCGACCGCTTCGGTGGGCGCCTCGATGATCGCGTCCCAGTCGCCCAGTTCGCTCAGGCTGTAGTAGGCGGCTTCCTCATCTTTGTGGGTAGTGCGCTGCGACAGGATGGTCGAAATCAGCTCGTGCATCGGCTCGCGGCGTGGTTGCAGGGCCAGTTCGCCGTAAGTTTCGCGCAGGCAGTCTTTGATCCAGGTCAGCAGCTCGGCCCGCTCCCCGGCAGGGCGCACGGCGTTCAGTGGTGGGGCGTTTGGGGTCGGGGTCGTGTTCACGCCCCGCAGCTTGCGCTTTGGCCTGTGCCGCGCTGACAAGTCCGGCGTGAAGGGCGGTTTAGAGCAGGACGTAGAATGAAGGGGGCAGCGGTGTTTTTCCGACGTGCCCATCATTCGGAGAACTGCTCTAGTACAGACTGCCGATTGCACCGGGCAACATGGCGCAGCTCTACCCCGACCAGCGGAAGAAGGCCAAAAGAGGCTGCTGGCAAGGTTTCAGGTTTGAGAGTCGTGCTCTAAAGCCGCCTTCGCTTCCGCGACCTCGTCCCAGGGCAGCGTCTCGGTGGTGCGTTCCAGAGTATCCTCGGGACCTTTGCCCGCCAGCAGTACCGTGTCGCCTTCCTGTGCCGCCCCGATGGCGTACCGGATAGCTTCCCGGCGGTGGCCGATGCTGGCGTAATTACTGCGCCCGGCGTCGTTCGCGCCGCGTTCCATTTCGGTCAGGATGTCGGCCAGGGGCGTGTCGCGGTGATCTTCCTCGGTAAAAATGGCGTGGTCAGCCAGCCGGGTGGCGACCTCGCCCAGCGGCGCCCGCTTGTAGGGATCGCGTGGCCCGCCCGCCGAGCCGATGACCACCCACAGTTGCCCGGTCGTGGTGGCCCGCAGCGTGCTCAGGGCTTTTTCCAGGCTGGGCGGCGTGTGGGCAAAGTCCACGATCACGCGGGGGCTGCCTGCTACGCCGGGCACCAGCTCCATGCGCCCCGGCACCCCCCGGAAGCTGGCAAGGCCCGCCTGAAGCTGTTCGGCAGTCGCGCTGAGGTGGGCGGCGGCGGCCATTGCGGCCAGCGCGTTGGCGACATTGAAGCGCCCGATCATGGGCAGGCGGGCTGCAAACTCGCCTAGCGGTGAACGAACCTGAAAGTGCAGGCCAGTGGCGCGTTCCCCGATCTGGCTTGCCTGCCAGTCGGCCTGTACGCCTTCGGTGCTGTAGGTCGTCTCGGCGGGGGCTACTCTGGTCAGCTGGGCAGTCCAGGGGTCGTCGGCGTTCAGCACAGCGAATCTGGACTGCTCGATCAGTTTGCGTTTGTCGGCAAAGTAGTTTTCGACCGTGCCGTGAAAATCCAGGTGTTCGCTGCTCAGGTGCGTCCAGACAGCCACGTCCCAGTCCACGCCGCGCACCCGGTCGAGCGCCAGGGCGTGGCTGCTGGCTTCCAGCACAACCGCCTGCCCGCCCGCACGCACCATCTCGCGCAGGGTCGCCTGCACCTGAGGCGCTTCGGGCGTGGTGAAGTGGGCCGGGAAATGCCGCAGCTCGCCGTCGGGCAGTTCATAGCCCACCGTGCTCAGCAGGCCCGTTGCTAGCTGCGCCGAGCGCAATAGGTGCCGGGCCAGCCAGCTGGTGGTGGTCTTGCCGTCGGTACCAGTAATTCCCACGACCTTCAGGGCGCGGCTGGGATGTCCGGCCAGGGCCGCCGCCGCGTCGGCCAGGGCGGCGCGGGCGTCGGTGACCTGCAAGTAGGGCAGGGCCGGGGTCAGTCCTTGTGGCAGGCCCTCGCCCAGCACCGCCACCGCGCCGCGTTCCCGCGCCTTTTCGATAAACCCGTGACCGTCGAACTTCGCGCCGCGAATCGCTACGAAAGCGTCGCCGGGCTGCACCCAGTCGGCGTTGTGGGTCACTCCGGTCACGTCGGTGTTCCAGGCAGGGTCGGTTGGACTAGGGCCAGGCTGAGCAGCGCCGGGCCGACTGGAGACGGCCTGATTAAAAGTTGGCAGGTTCAGGGCGTGGGCAAGCTCGGCGAGACGCATCCTTCCGAGGGTAGCAAACGTGACCGGACACGGCTTAACTGCAGAGGTCTGGCTCCGTTTGGCGTTACGCTGGGGGCATGAAGGCGCAGCAGTCGGGAAGTCAGGGGAGGCCGGGGCGCTGATGCCAGGCGCGGGCGGAGGGCCGGGCGCGGGCCAGGCGTCGGGGCTGACGGAAGTCAGTTACAGCACCAATCAGGCCAATGCGCTGATTCACCTGTACCGCGCCGAGGTCGGCAAGATGACGGCGTACCGCCAGCGCCTCGACATGACCACCAACTGGTCGGTGGTGACCACGGCGGGGCTGGCAAGTTTTGCGCTGGGCAGCCGTGACAACAGTCACGCGACTTTTCTGTTCGCCATGTTCATGAACTATTTTTTTCTGCGGCTAGAGGCGCGGCGGTTTCGCACCTACGAGATCGCACATCACCGGGTCAGGATTATGGAGCGCTTTTTTTTCCCGGCCATGCTGGGCGACAAGGTAGACCCCGGCTGGCATCAGCTGCTGCTGGCTGAACTCGCCAAGCCGCGAAGTCCCATGAGCCGTAACGACGCGCTGGGCTGGCGGCTGGGGCGCAACTACCTGTGGATCTACACGGCGGTGCTGCTGGCGTGGTTCGCCAAACTCGACCTCAGCGTGCCCAAGGGGTTCGTACTGGACACCCCTGCCCTGTTGGCACTGGCTGACATCGGCAATTTTCCCGGCTGGCTGGTGCTGCTGGGCGTGCTGGCGTTCTACAGCTACCTGATCTGGCTGGCGCTCCACGCGGCGCGGACCTATCCGCTGGAAGAGGGCTGAGTGCAAGGCGCCGACTGATCACGCGGTAGGTTCGTTTCCGGCGGTTGGTGCTCAACGGATTGAGATTGAACCGGGCCGTTTCAAATTCAGTCCGAGCAGAGACGAGGGAGGAAGCTACGGGTTTCGCGGTAAGGCGCTGCTGGCCGAGGCCCGTCTGGTGCTTTTCCAGACTAGGGGCAAATCCGAGAGACAGGCATGACCGACTTTGCACGTCAGTAGGTTCGGGCCGCACCCCGGCAAGGGCACAAGGCCGCAGCTTCCATTCTCAAAAGCCCTTCCCGCGTTAGCCTTGAACTTGTGAGCGCCGACGCTGCTGCCCCTTCCCCGCCCCCAGAGACGTTGCTGGGCAGCTGGCAGGTGGTCGTGCCTTTGCCCGTCCCAGCCGTGGATTTTTTACCGCCGCATGGCTGGCAAAGCGGCTGTCAAAGCGGCTGGCAAAAGGACTGGCAGGGGGCTGCGCCGCTGGGCTGCCGGGTGCTGGTGCCCTGGCGCGGCGAGCTGGTCGTGGCCCTGGTGGTCGGCGCGTCGGACGGGCACGGCGCACACCGCCTGCGCGAGGCCGTACACCTTCTCGACGCGCCAGGCTGTCCCTGGGTGCCGCCTGCCACCGTGCAGGGCGTGAGCGCCTGGGCCGCCGACGCCCGCATTCCCGCCGGGCTGGTGTGGTCTGACCTGCTGGGCGTGGGCTGGAACGCCGACTATGTTCACCGGGTACGGGCGGTGGAAGGCGCAGACCTGGCGCCGTTTGCCCGCCAGGTGCCGGGGCACGATTGGACCGACGCCGGGGCCTTTGCGCCCGCGCTGCTCGACCGGATTCGTGAACAGGGCCTGCTGGACGAGGAATTTTTGCCTGTTCCCCGCGTCGTTTCCATGATCCGGGCGCGGGAACTGGCGCAGGTGCCACCCGCCGCCCGCAGTGAAACGGTGATCGTGCCCCGGCCCTGGGCCAACGTCGATGAGGCGCTCAGAATGCACAAGGCCGTCTCGGCACTCTCGCCGCACGGCGCGGCTCTGACCGTCAGGCAGGCGCAGGCCCACGCCTGGCTGCTTGAGCAGGGGCCGCAGCTCTCGGTCGCGGCCTGGGCGCGGGGTGCTGGGGTCACTTCTGCCGCCGCGCAGAAGGTGCTGGAGTACGGCGCGGCCACCCAGACCACGCAGGAGCGCCCCCCGAGCTGGGCGTGGCGCTGGCTGGAGCAGGCAGGCACGGTCAAAAACCTTAGCCAGTGGGCCAGCGCTGCCGGGGTGAGCAACGCGGAGGTGACCCGGCTGCTCAACGCGGGCGGGGCCGAATACGGCTTCGCCGAGCTGCCGCCGCCCGCCGCGTGGAACTGGCTGCGGGAACATGGCCCGGTGGCCACTGTCACGGCGTGGGCTAGGGCCACGGACCTTAGCCCGGCGGCGGCGGGAGCGCTGCTGGCCCGTGGCTGGGCCGACAGCGTGCAGCTGCCCGCGCCTGCTCCGGCATTGCCTGCCCCTGTGCCCGGCTCGCCCGCCGCGCCTACCGATACTTTGCCCGAAGGCCCGGTCTGGCGGCTGCATGGGGGCCGCGCCGCCGAGCGGTTCCGGGCGCTGGCCCCGCGCCTGCTGCGGCTGCTGGAACAGGGCCGGGGCGTGCTGGTGCTGGCCCCCGACTACGCCACGCTGCGCCGCGCCTGGGACGGGCTATCCGGACTGGCGGCGCGGGCCGGAACGCAGGCCGTACAGCTCACCGGGAGCCTAAGCGACGTGCAGCGGGAAGAAAGCTGGCGGCTTGTGCGCACGGGCGCGGCGCGGCTGGTCATCGGCAGTTCGCACGCGTTGCTGGCCCCGCTGGCAGACCCGGCGCTGGTCGTGGTGCTCGAAGAAGGCAGCGACGCCCACAAACTCCTGAGCGGCTCGCGGGCCTTCTTGCCGGACGTGGCTGCCCGGATCGCGGCGGCGCACGGGGCGGCGCTGGCCTACGTGGGCAGTGTGCCCGCCGCCGAGAGCGTTCCTGTGCCCGGCGTGGTGCTGGCGCCCCCCCGCGCCCGGATTCACGTTGTGGACTACGCCAGTCCGCCCGAACAGCCCGAACTGGGGCCGCTGTCGAGCGTGCATCTGACGCCCGGCGACTTGGGCTATCCGCTCAGCCATGACCTTGCCCGGCTGCTGCGGCAGGTGCAGGAACGGGGGCGACAGGCGGCGTTGCTGGCCCCCCGGCGCGGGTATTCGGCGCTGCTGCGCTGCCCGAACTGCGAGCACACGCCCCACTGCAAAAACTGCGACGTGCCGCTGCGCTTTCACCAGGAAACCCGCCAGCTGACCTGCCATCAGTGCGGGTACCACGAGGCCATCCCCGACCGCTGTGACCACTGCGGCGAACGGATGTGGAAGGCGCGTGGCCCCGGCACCGAATGGATTGCCCAGGAGGTGCGCCGTCTGCTACCCGGCTTTCCAGTCTTGCGGCTCGACAAGGACCATCAGGACGACCTCGCGGCGTGGCAGGCGGGCGGGCCGGGGGTAGTGGTCGCCACGCAGCTGCTGCTTTCGCAAGAAGCGCCGCCAAATCTGGCCCTGATCGGGGTTACGCTGGCCGACACCTGGTTGAGCGTGTCGGACTTCCGCGCCAGCGAGCGCTACCACCGCCTGCTGCGCCAGCTGGCCGAGTGGCACCCCCGCCGCGCCCCACTGTTGCTGGTGCAGACCTTTCAGGCCAGCCACCCGGCGCTGCGCGTGCTGGTCGCGGGCCAGGACGCCCTGGCCTACCCGCTGGCCGAGGAACGCGCCCGCAAGGAACTGGGCTACCCGCCGCACGCCCGCCTCGCCCAGATCGAAATTACTGCGCGGGAGGCGCACAAAGCGCAGCTGGCAGCGCACGAACTGGCCGCCGCCCTGCACGGCGCGGGAGCCACCGAAACCGAGGTGCTGGGGCCAGCGCCCAGCCCGGTGGCCCGGCTGCGCGGCGTGTATCCCTACCACATCTTTTTGCGGGCCAGGAGCGACCAGCGCCTCGGCGAACTGCTGCGTATCCTCGATAGCCGCACCTGGAAAGCCCGCGTGCGTGTAGACGTCAACCCGCGTGGGGGGCTGTAGCCCGTTTAGAGCATTTTGCAAAAGGGTGGTGCTCTTTTGACCATCTTTTTGCCGAGTGGAACGAGTAAACAAGAAAGAGCAGGACGTAGCATGAAGGGGGCGGCGGTGTTGTTCCGACGTACCCATCATTCGCAGAACTGCTCTAACTAGCGTATTTGACGTGTGTTTACTTGCGCCCCGCCATACCGACGCCGTGTCCATAGACCAGTTGGCCGCCCAGCATCCCACCCGCCAGAGCTAGCCCCAGCCCCGCCAGCGAGAGCGCCTTACCCAGAGCGCGTTGGCCCCGGTGGCGGGCCACCAACGAGGCCACGTTCAGGAAAAGGGCAGTCTCCTCGGCCAGGCCGTGGACGGTAGCGGTGTTGCGGGCCTGCCGGGACATGGGTCGCCAGGTCCACTCGGTCCAGCCCGCCGCCACGGTCGGCACCGCGCCCAGCGTTCCCAGAAGCAGCACGCGGTCGGCGGCCTGTTCATGGCCTGCGCCAGGCCAGAAATCGAGCGCGGCGGCCAGAATCCAGCCGCCCAGGGGCAGGTGAATCAGCACGGGGTGCAGGGGGTGGCCGACTCCGTCGTTAAGGAGAATGTCCCGTACCTCTGGCGGCAAGCGGGTTTCCAGTTCACGTGCCAGTGGTAGAAGTTGCGTGGTCAGGTCGTTGACGGCAGGCGGCGCGGTGACTGCTTGCTCGAAGGACTGGCTGAGGGTCGTCATGGTGGGCCTCCTGGCTGCTGTTGTAGCGCCCGTCGCCGTTCGTCTGGGCCACAGCCGGATTAAGCCCTGTTCATCAGACCTCTTGCGCAAATAATTTTGTAGGCCAACAGGATGAAAAATGATTGTGCAGCACGCAGTTTGAAGCTTAGAGCAGTTCTCCGAATGGGCACGCCGTAAAAACACCGCCGCCCCCTTCATGCTGCGTCCTGCTCTTTTTTTCACTCGTTCCATTTTGCAAAAAGGTGGTGCTCGTTTGAACATCTTTTTGCAAAAATAACTACTCAGCACGTAAATCTGGGGAAATTAGATAGTAAATCGCAGTAAGTTTATAGTCGGTGTACTGGCGGTGCGATGTTTTGGACATATTCTTAGCCCGGATTTCGACAGAAACCTATCTAGAGGCTGGTTTTCGCCGTGTTCATCGTGCTGAGTAGTTACTTGCAAAATGCTCTAAACGGAAGCAATTTTTGCGTCGTATGGGCGTATACCCGCTTTAAATCTTGCCGTGAATACCGCGCTTTTTGCCATTTGGGAAGTGAGTGGGGCATCCACGAGACTACCGCTCACCGACTGACTCGACAGTTGCCACTTTCCGGCTAGGCCTCAGGGCAGTCGCACGGCGTCGCAGCTTGACCCCGGATTGGCCGGGGCGTTGGTCGCCACCACCACGGTTTCCTTGCCGCCCACATAGCCCTGGCAGCGGGCCAGCTGTTCCAAGTAGGCCGGGTCCGTCGCCATCTTCTGGGCTTCCTGAAGCACCTGCACGTCGTGTTGTAGGCCCGCGATACGGCCCTGGGCAGCGCGGCTATCCTCGGTCCAGACCACCGTGCGGTAGATACTGTTGCCGATCTGAAAGCTGAGCTGCACGATGCCCAGCGCCAGCAGCAGGCTGGTCATCATCATGGTAACTGGCAAGCGGCCCAGCAGGCGGCTCAGCGTTTCCCAGCGTCCCAGCAGGCTGCCGCGCTTGCCCAGCGGGAACAGCTCGCCGGTATCCGCGTCCGCACCGTTTTCCCCAGACAGGTCGGGGTCTGGGCTTCCATTGTCTTCTGGCCCCTGCTCGGGCGTCCACTCGGTTTCAGGTTCAGGGGCGCTTTTACGTGCCGGTCGAGGCGCCGCGCCTGACCCCGCCGAATCGGGGACAGTCGGAGCAGCAGTCTGGCCATCAAAATCGGCACGCATCGGTTTAAGAGAATACGCCGTCTACACTAAGGGGGATGAGTATGACACCTATTCAGAGCCAGAATCCCGCCCCCAATTCCCAGCCGAGCCTGGAACGTCAGCTTCAGCGCCTTGACTGGAGCCGCGCGCACCGCACCCCCATTCAGATGCGTTACAGCGACACCGACGCCATGGGCCACCTGAACAACGCCATCTATGTGCAATACCTCGAAACTTCACGCATGATCATGCTGCGCGACACCCTTGCGGCCCCGCTCCGTACCGTGCTGGCACGGGTCGAACTGGACTACCGCCAAGAGATCAAACTGGGCCAGGAGGTCGTGGTCGAATCGGTCATCGAGCGCGTCGGCACCTCGTCCTGGACGGTCGCTTCGCGGATGCTGGCCGACGGCGTGGTCAGTGCAGTAGCCCGCAGTGTGGAAGTGCATGTCGATCAGGCGCTGCGCCCCACCCCCCTGCCAGACGAAGTCAAGGCCGCCTTGGCGCCACTGTTTGCCGGGCCACAGCAGACGACATTGTGACCGGACCTGCCTTTGAAGACAAGGTGCGTTACCAGGGCGACATCTGGGTGCGCCTCGACACCCTGCCGCGCCTGCTGGCCGAGGGCTGGCGGCGCACCCTGGCGCAGGGCGGCGTAGTCAGCGTTATGCGTACCCCCTTCAACTGGGTGATGGCGAGTCCGGTGATCGAGATCGAAACGGGCGGCTACCTGGGCAACGTGGGCCTCTACGTGCCTGAAGTGCAGTGGGAAGAAGCCGTGGCGATCATGGACGGTAAAGACCTGGAAGACCTGGAGGAACGCCCCGGCCCAACTCCATAACCTGTGGGCAAGCCGCGCCCCCAATCCCCGCTTTTGCCAAGTGGAACGAGTGAAAAAGAAAGAGTAGGACGTAGAATGAAGGGGACGGCGGTGTTGTTCCGACGTGCCCATCACTTCGGAGAACGGCTCTAATTAGAATAACCGGGCGGCTGTTGCAAGAGGTCTATTCAGTTTCAAAGTGAGGCTCACGATGACGGCGACAGAACAGATCAGCATTGGTGTGGATATCGGTGGAACCAAGATTGCCTGCGGCGTGCTGCGCGGCGATCAATTGGTGGGGCGGCACGTGCAGCCGACCCCCGAAACAGGCTGGGAAGCGGTGCTTGACGCGGTGGCCGCGCAGGTGCTGACCCTTCAGGAAACCCAGCCCGGAGCGCGGCTGATTGGTGTGGGCGTGCCCGGCCCGCTGAACGCCGAGCGCACCCGCGTCAAATTTGCGCCCAACATCTACGGGTTTACCGATGTGCCGCTGGTCGATGGGCTGCGCGAACGCCTGGGGCAGCGCATCATTTTGGAAAACGACGCCAAGGCCGCCGCCCTGGCTGAGGCACATCTGGGTGCGGCGCGCGGCACCGAGAGCAGCATCTACGTAACGGTCAGCACCGGCATCGGCGCGGGGCTGGTGCTGGGGGGCAAACTCTGGCGTGGGCGGCACGGCATTGCCGGAGAGATCGGTCACATGACCGTCAAACCGGGCGGCCCGGTCAGCGGCGTGGGGCTGGACGGCGCGCTCGAAGCTGTCGCCAGCGGCACGGCCATCGCGCGGGACGCCAGCTACGCCCTGAACCGCGAGGTCAGCACGCCCGAGGCTTTTCAACTTGCTGAGCAGGGGCAACCTGCCGTGCGGCGCGTGGTCGAGCAGGCCATGAAACACATCGGGGTGGCGCTGGCCGACTTGCAAAAGATCATAGACCCGGAAGTGTTTGTTATCGGCGGCGGGGTCGCCAGCGTTGGCGACTACTTTTTTAACGGCGTGCAAAAGGCCGCCAACGAATACTCGCAGGGCTTTGCGCCCGTGACCATTCGCCGCGCCCAGCTGGGCACCGACGCGGGCGTCATCGGCGCGGCGCTGGCGGCCCGCTACGGCTGAAGGCCCGCCGAACGTCTATGCTGGGGCCATGACGCTGCACCCCGAACTGAGAAAGGCGCTGCCGACCTCGCCCGAAGAGTTTGAACGCCTGTCGCCCGAGCAGGTCGCGGCGCTGATCAATGGCCCCGGCGGGCGCGGGTTGCCGGGCACCCTGGGCGAGCGCCTGGGCATCCGCTTTCTGAGGGTAGAGCGTGAGCGGCTGGTGGCCGAGATGACGGTGGCGGGTAACCTGCAACCCGCCGGACGCCTGCACGGCGGCGCAAATCTGGCCCTGGCCGAGGAACTGGCGAGTGTGGGGTCGTGGGCCAATCTGGACGCGGCGCGGCAAATGGCTGTGGGCGTGGACCTTAATGCCACCCACGTCCGGGGCGTCAGCGAGGGCGTGGTCATCGGCGAGGCGAAGCTGGCCTACCGGGGCCGCACGGTGATGGTCTGGACCGTGGAAATCCGCGACGAGCAGGGGCGCGTCACCAGTCTGGCCCGCTGCACCTGCAACGTCATCAGCCTCGGCGCCTGAAGTCTGGGTACTGAAGCAGCCTGGGGACGGGAATCCTACGGGCGGCCAGTGGCTCATATGGGGTTCCGGGCGTGGAGTGGGCACCCCGGCGTCCTTGCGGGTGGTCAACGGAACAGACGGCAGTCCGTATGACTTCTGGTCCAGAAAGCGAATGTTCTAAACTGGGGCATTGTGACCACGCCCGAACCGACCCCCACCCTTTCATTCGGCGGCAAACCCCGCATCTATCCCATGCGGCTTTATGGCGATCCCATCTTGCGGCGCAAGGCTAAGCCGCTTCAGCCTAGCGACACCCTGCATGTGCCAGGTTACGAGCCGCAGACGGTGCGCCAAGTGGCCGACACCATGCTCGAAACGATGTTCGAGGAGCGCGGCGTGGGTCTGGCGGCCCCCCAGATCGGCCTGCCGGTGAGGATGTTCGTGGCAGTCGAGTACGAGGATGATGAGGAAGAAAAAGAGGGCCAGGAAAAGCCGCTGCGTTCACGGGTGCTGCGCGAGTACGTGATGCTCAACCCGGTCATCAAGGTGCTCGACAAGAAAAAAGATAAGTCGTACCAAGAAGGCTGCCTGAGCATTCCCGGTATCTACGAGGAAGGCGTGCCCCGCGCCCGGCGCGTGAGCGTCAGTTACACCGATCTGGACGGTCAGGCGCGGACCCTGGACGCCGAGGATTACCTCGCCCGTGTGTTCCAGCACGAGACCGATCACCTCGACGGCAAACTGTTTCTTGACCATCTGCCCGCCGAGATCACCGACGAGCACCGCCGCGACCTGCTCAAGATTCAGCAGGCCTCCAAGAACTTTTTGCATCACCTCACGACCTGGGAAAAACAGCGCCAGCACACGCGGGAGAACCTTTGACGCCCAAGCTGCCCCCTGGCCGGACGTTCCGGGTCGCCTTCTTCGGCTCTCCTGCGTTTGCCCTGCCGGTGCTGGACGCGGTGCGGGAACACTTTGGGGTCGTGCTGGTCGTCGCCCAGCCGGACAAACCCGTCGGACGCGGCCTGAAGCTGACGCCGCCGCCGGTGGCCGCCCGCGCCGCCGAACTCGGCTTGCCGCTGGCCCAGCCGAAAAAATTACGCCACAACGTCGAATTTGCCACACAACTGCGTGACTGCGGCGCAGACGTGGCGGTGACCTGCGCCTATGGCAAGATTCTGCCCGCCAGCGTGCTGCACATTCCGCGCTACGGTTTTCTGAACACCCACACCAGCCTGCTGCCCAAGTTGCGTGGCGCGGCCCCGATCCAGTGGGCGCTGATCGGCGGCGAGGCGGTTACGGGCACCACCATCATGCAGACCGACGAGGGCATGGACACCGGGCCGGTGCTGCTTCAGGAGGAATTGCCCATTCCCGCCGACTGGACGGCCCACGAACTCGCCGACGCCCTGAGCGCCCAGGCTGCGCGGCTGATCGTGCAGGCGCTCTGTAGCCTGGACACCCTGACGCCCACGCCCCAGGACGAGTCCGGGGCCACCCACGCCCCGATGCTGGTCAAGGAAGACGGCTTCGTGCGCTGGCAAGACGCGGCGCAGCAGGTGGTCAACCGCTTCCGGGGCGTGGCGGCGTGGCCCCAGACCACTGCCTTTCTCGGTGGAGCGCGGGTCAAGCTCGGTGGGTTGCAGCTGGCCGAGGGGCAGGGGCAACCCGGCGAGCTTTTGCGAATCGGGGAAGGCCGCGTGGTCGTGGCGTGTGGCCGTGGCGCAGTCAGCATTGCCCAGGTTCAGCCAGAAACGAAAAAGGCCCAGCCCGCCCAGCAGTGGGCCAGCGCCGCTGGACTGGGCCAGGGCACGCGCTTTGACCTCTGGAGTCCCACTTTCTGAACGGATTGTGGGTCATCGCGGCGCGGTTGGCCCCGCTGACGCTCTCGAAGTCGGGCAACAGCACTTTCACGCCGCGCACCCGGTGCCAGTGTCAGTGCCAGTACCAACCAATCCCAGTACCGACCGACCCAAAAATGGGGGCCAGCGATCTGGCCATCAGCGTTGTCAGCGGGCTGGCGGATGTGCCGGAATTGAGCGCAACGTGTAATGATCTCGCAGTTGCGAGGTACGCCCCGCAAAAGCCTGCCCTTGACTTCCGCTAAGCCTAGCGGGTACTCTTTTGTCCGCTGGTCCGGTAGTGTAGCGGTTAGCATATCTGCCTGTCACGCAGAAGGTCGCGGGTTCAAATCCCGTCCGGACCGCCATCAAAAGAGATCAGTCTCAGCAGCGAGCGCCCCGAGTGGGCGTTTTTTGTTGTCTTGCTTCCAGTGACCCGCCCCTGCCCCTACGCCATCTGGCCGTTGGGAGTTCTGCGCGGGGCGTGTAGGCTGGAAACCGTGACTCGTCCATCTTCCAAGCGGGCAGCCCAGACCAGTAAGCCTGCCGCCCGGCTGCCTAGCGGCGCGAAAGACCGCGCTCCGCTGGTGCTCGCGGCACTTCAGGAACTGTATCCCGGCGCAGTCTGCGAACTCAATTTCCGCACGCCCTTCGAGCTGTTGGTCGCCACAGTGCTTAGTGCCCAGGCCACCGACGTGAGTGTGAATCTGGCGACGCCCGCACTGTTCGGTGCCTACCCCGACGCCCACGCGCTGGCCCTGGCTGAACCCGAGGACATTGAGCCGTACATCCGCCGCATTGGCCTGTACCGCGCCAAGGCGAAAAATCTGGTCGGGCTGGCGCGGGGGCTGGTCGAGCGCCACGGCGGGCAGGTGCCGAACGACTTCGCCGCAGTGGTCGCGCTGCCCGGTGCCGGACGCAAGACCGCCAACGTGGTGCTCAGCAACGCCTACGGCTACCCGGCCATTGCCGTGGATACCCACGTGGGCCGCCTCGCCCGCCGCCTGGGCCTGAGCGCGCAGACCGACCCCGATAGGGTAGAAACCGACCTGGAACGCATTTTCCCGCAAGACCACTGGATTTTTACGCACCACGGCCTGATCCTGCATGGCCGCCGGGTGTGCTTTGCCCGCAAGCCCAACTGCCCCGGCTGCCTAATGGCTGGGTTCTGTCCGAAAATCGGGGTGGAGACCGTTGAAAAATGACGCTTTCGCCTGTTGTTTTTGCCTGTTGGCCACTCACTCCTTCCCACTGACCTGCCAGAGGCGCTCCCCATGACCTGGAAATTCTCGCGTCAGGTCTGGCTGTACCTGATGTCGGCGTTTAGCTTCGGGCTGTCGCAGGCGTTTTTGTCACTGTTTCTTAACTTCTATCTGCGGGCACTGGGGCTGGGAGCCGAGTGGCAGGGGTTTTTGAATGCACTGCCCGCGTTGACGCTGGCGCTGCTGAGCCTGCCCGCCGTAGCGCTGGCCCGGCGCATCAGCAACGCGCACACGCTGAAAATCGGGGCGGCGCTGACCGTGCTGGGCACGCTGCTGCTGGCGCTGTCGCATGGGCCAGAATTGGTGGTAGCGGCTTCTCTACTTACCGGGGCAGGCGCGGCGCTGAGCGTGGTCGCCGGGTCGCCCTTTATGGCGAACAACAGCGACGAGGAAAGCCGCGTGACCCTTTTCAGCGTGCAAAGCGCCCTGATGACCGGGGCAGGCTTTCTGGGCAACCTGATCGGCGGGCGCGTGCCCGACACCTACGCGGCGCTGACCCATACCTCGGCGCACGGGGTCGAGGCCCTGCGAACGGCGCTGCTGGTGGCCGCCGGAATCGAATTTCTGGGCCTTATTCCGGTGCTGTTTCTGCGCCCTACCGGCAAAACCAGGCCGGGGGGCCGCAGTTTTGCCATTAAGGACAAGGCTACAATGGCGCGGCTGGTGCTGCCTAACATTCTGGTGGGGCTGGGGGCGGGCGCAAGCATTCCCTTTTTGAACGTGTATATCGAGGGCCGTTTTCACACCGACTACGCCAGCCTGGGCAGCCTGTTTGCCTGGACCAGTCTGGCGACTGCCGCTACCTCGCTGCTTCAGCCGCTGCTGGTGCAGCGCCTGGGGCAGCTTCAGGCGGTGCTGGTCGTGCAGGCCAGCAGCCTGCCTTTTCTGGCGCTGCTGGGCTTTGCGCCGCAGCTGTGGATGGTTGTGCTGGCGCTGTTTACGCGTGGGGCGCTGATGAACGCCGCCGGGCCGGTCTACGGGGCCTACGCCATGACCGCGTTGCCGGAAGAAGACCGCCCGATGTATTCGGCGGTCAACACGATCGCCTGGGACGCGGGCTGGGCCTTAAGCAGCGTGCTTTCGGGCGTAGTCCGGGCACAGCTGCCCTTTACGCTGGCCTTCAATGTCTTGTTCGGTTGGACTTTGGTGCTGTATGCCGCAAGCGTCACGGCGATTTATCTGGGGCTATATCGCCCGGCGCAGGGGCATAGAGCGCTGGAGGGGGGTAAACTGTGAAGGATGACTGACCAGACCCCCCTCCAGCGCCTGCACCGAGTTCAGGAACTCGACCTGAGTCTCGACCGTCTGCGTGACGAGGAAGCTAACTTCCCCGAAGCGCTGCGTGCCGCCCGCGCTGAGCAAGACCGCCTGAACAACGAACTCGAAGAAACCGAGATTACCCTTGAGGGCGTGGAAAAACGCGTCAAGCAGGCCGAGTTCGACCTGACCAGCGTGCGCGACCAGATTGCCCGCGCCAAAGAGGAGCAGGAGAAAAACGCCTTCGACGCCCGTGCCCAGAGCCAGTACGGCAGCCGCCTTCAGCAGCTCGAAGAGCGCCTTGAAGAAATGGAAGAAGACCTGGCCCCCCTGCGCGAGCGCCAGCGCGAACTGACCGAAAAAGCCAGTGGCCTGCGCGAGCAGCACCGCACCGGACGCCCCGGCCTGGCTGAACTGGAAGGAGCCGACGAAAAGCGCATCAAGGGTCTGCATGCCCAGGGTGAGAACTCGCGCACCGAACGCGCTGAACTGGTCGGCGGCCTCGACAGCCGCACCGTCAAAGAGTACGACCAGATTCGCAAGGCCAAGAAGGGCCTGGGTCTGGCCGAGGTCAAGGCGGGGCGCTGCTCGGCTTGCAACGTGATGCTGCCCGTTAACATTCAGCAAAAGGTCGCTCTCGGGAATATTCCACCCGTGAAGTGCCCCAGCTGCGGGCGCTTCCTTATTCGTCTGGATATGTAAAAACAGTCCCTAATTAGGGGGCAGAACATAAAATTTCCGTCCCAGGGGGCCTCTGGCTGAGAGCAGTTGGAGGCCCATCTTGTATCTTTTTTTTGCGTGCGTACAAGCAGTTGTATGTCGGGCTATTGTGCCCTTCAAGGCCCGGTGATAAAGTCGACTACCGAAGATGACAGCGATTCAAGGGTCGCGTCCTCATGGTTTTTCCGTCAGTTCGTTCCAGGCCTGTTCCGTCTTTTGAAAAGATGGAAGGCTTTTTATGGCCGCCCTCAGTTCAAGGAGTTTGTATGACCACCACGACCCGCACCGACAAGACCGCCCAGCATTTCGACGAGAACGCCCAGCACATCGCCAAGCGCCAGTACCTGCAACCCAGCGACGGCGATATCAGCGGCATGTTCTGGCGAATTGCCGACTGGGTGGCGAGTGCCGAGGCCCCCGAAACCCGCCTGAACTGGGCGCAGCAGTATTACGACCTGATGGCCGAGAAGAAGTTCTGCCCCGGTGGGCGCGTGCTGGCGGGGGCGGGGACGCAGCACGGGAACGTGCTCAACTGCTTTGTGCAGGGAGCCACCGAGCACGACGCCAGCAGCTTCGAGGGCGTGATGGAAGTCGCCAAGAAGCTGGCCCTGGTGACCAAAGTGGGCGGCGGGAACGGCGTAAACCTGGACGTGTACACGCCCCGCGCCAAGAACAGTCGCAGCGACAACGGCGTGCGTGGCTGGGTCTACATGAGCGCCACGCATGCCGACGTGCAGGACTTTATCGAGGGCCTGATGCGCCCGCCCACCCAGCCCGACGGCGAAAAGCAACCGGTAGCGGTGCGCAACTGGACGCGGGTGGTCTACGGTCAGGCCATTTTGCCCGAACTGGTCGCCAGTGCGCGGGCCAACGGCGTGCAGATTGTGCGCACGCTACCCGAAGGCGTACAGACTGTACCCGACGACATGGGCGGCATCGTGGACGCGGCGCGGTTGGTGGCCGAAACCGCCAAGCTGGGCGTGGAACCTCGCCTTGACCTCAGCGAGATGCGGGCCGAGGGTGCGCCGATTCAAGGTTCGGGCGGCACCAGCAGCGGGCCGGTCAGCTTTTTGCTGGAAATCTTCGACAACTTTCTAGAGTGGGCCAACCGGGGCGGCGAACAGAGCGGGCCGATCAACACGCTGCGCTACGTGTACGCGCCGGTACTGCGGGTGGTGCGCCAGGGCGGTACGCGGCGGGGCGCTGGGATGGCGACCATCTCTATCGCGCACCCCGACGTGCTGGACTTTCTGACCGCCAAAGACCTTGACCGTGAGGCCGCCGAGGGCGACATTTCCACCTTCAACATCTCCATTCTGGTGGATACCAAGTTCTGGGAGACCCTGCAAGCGGGCGGGCTGTGGCAAATTGACGCGCAGGACGTGCCCGGCAAGTATTACCTCGCGCCGCAGCCAGGCGAGTACAGCGCCGCCCCCCCCGAACTGCCCGACCGCGCCGAGGACGGGGCCAAAGGCGTTCCGGTGTACGGCGGCGGTATTCCGGCCCAGTGGCTGTGGGATCAGATTGCCCAGCACGCCTGGAGCACCGGCGAACCGGGGCTGATTTTTAATGACCGGGTCAATGAGCACTCGGCGCTGAAAAACCTGGGTGAGCGCTACGAGATCAAGTCTACAAATCCATGCGGCGAGATTCCCCTGACCGTGGGCGAACCCTGCGACCTCGGCGCAATCAACCTCGCAGCCTACGTCAAGGACAGCACTTTCGACTACGCGACCTTCCGCGCCGACGTTCGCACCTGCGTGCGCTTCCTTGATGATGTGCTTGATGTTAACGTGTTCGCCCTGGAAGACAACCGCGTGGCCTCGCAGGATTTGCGACGGCTGGGCCTGGGCGTGATGGGGCTGGCCGACGCCCTGATTAAAATGGGCCTGCGCTACGACAACGAGGCTGGGCGCAGGGCCATCTACGACATCATGAGTGCGCTGCGGGAAGAAGCCGTGGCCGAGAGCGAACGCCTGGGCCAGGAGCGCGGCATCTACGCCGTGTACGAGCGCAACGCTGGCAAGATTCCGCATAAGCCGCGCCGCAACGTGGCCGTACTGACCGTGGCCCCCACTGGCACCACCTCCATGCTGATGGGCGTCTCTAGCGGCATCGAACCCGTGTTCAGCCCGTTTATCTGGCGCAAAATCGGCAGCGAGTACCGCGCCCTGCTGGCCCCGCTGTTCGTGGAACTGCTGGAAAGCTACCCCGCACCGAAGGGCATGGAAAAAGACGGCGGCTGGGACTGGGACAAGGTGACGGAGGCCGTCTCTGAGAACCACGGCAGCGTGATGGGCCTCAGCTTTATTCCTGAACCCATTCAGCAGGTGTTCGTATGCGCCCACGACATTAGCCCGGTCGACCATGTGCGGATGCAGGGCACCGTGCAGCGGGCCTTTGACGACGGCGAGCAGCACGCGGCTAACAGCCTGTCCAAAACCATCAACTTGCCCAACAGCGCCGCCGTTCAGGATGTGCAGGACGCCTACGCCGAAGCGTACAAAACGGGCTGCAAGGGCATTACCGTGTACCGCGACGGCTCGCGCCAGTTCCAGGTGCTGAGCACCAGTAAGAAGAAGGCCAAAACGGAAGAGTCCCAGGAAACCCCGACCAGCGAACCTGCCGTGACCCCGCAGCTTCCTGCTGCCCCAGCTTCAGGCAGCGCCCGCCCGCAGTACGAGCGCCCCGCCCGCCTAAGCGGGATTACCGATATGGTCAAGCTGACCGACCCGACCAGCGGCCACCGCCGCAGCTTTCTGGTGACGGTCAACCAGCTGGGCGGCAAACCTGTAGAGGTTATGGTCATCTCGGGCCGCGCGGGCGACGAGGCCAACGCCGACTCCGAGGCGCTGGGCCGCGTGGTGAGCATTGCCCTCCAGCACGGCGTTCCGGCGCAGGCGCTGGTGCATACGCTACGGGGCATCAACGGCGGGCTGTACGGCAGCTACAACGGGCGGCTGGTAGGCAGTAAGGCCGACCTGATCGCGGTGGCCCTCGACACCTTCCAAAAGGACATGGAAGCCGCCGCGCAGTTGCCCCCCCTAGCCGGAGGCAGTGGCGAAAGCAGCGTCGTAGCCGCCGGGCCAGCGGCACACGGCGTGAGCACCGACGGAATGCAAAAGGAAAAATGCCCCGTGTGCGAGGCCCAAGCGGTCATCCGGGAAGAAGGCTGCCTGAAATGCCAGGCCTGTGGCTACAGCAAGTGCGGGTAAAATGCCGTACTTAGCACAGCGCACTTAGAGGATTTTGCAAAAAGATGGTACTCTTTTGACCATCTTTTTGCCGAGTGGAACAAGTGAAAAAAAAGAGCAGAACGTAGCATGAAGGGGGCGGCGGTGTTGTTCCGACGTGCCCATCATTCGGAGAACTGCTCTAAGGAGCTGCCGGGTGCAGAACGGGTAGGAGCCTGGTTGAACCCCGACTGAAGGAAGCAGCCAAGGGTGGTCGCTGTAGGAACTGTACCCACAACCCGTAGCTTTTCCTACTCGCGTTCGCTCGGATTGAAGCCAAAACGGCCTGGTTCAATCGGCAGTCCGTTTCATCAGTGCCTGGGCTTCCCGCGCCTGCGCCCAATGCGGCGTCACTTCCGGTCATGCCCCGACTTCGGGCTGGCCGCGCAGAGCCTCGGCCAGCCCGGTAGAGTGCAGGCGCGTTAACTGCCTACCCAGGAGCTATTGCCACCCGGTCACGGCAGCCAGACCGCGCCAGACAGCTTTAGCGCTTAGGCATACTGAGGCCCAGGCCCGCCAGAAAGCTGCCGACAATGCTCAGGCCCGTCATGATCATGATGTTGTTGACCGGGTTGGGGCCTTCGTTACTCTTATTGGCGTACGCCACCGCGTGAAGTTGGTTGATCGAGATGGCATTCATGCCGAGGTACACCAGGCTGGCAATGACCACAATCAGACCGATCAGGAAGAGGGCGCGGGACAAAATCTGCATACCTGCATAGTAGAGGCCCGCTTCAGGCGGCTGCGCTGAAAAGGTAAGGAAAACCTTGATGTTTACTGGGGCGCTCGGCCCCGCCAGTTCAGCCCCGGCCAGTTCAGGCCTGCCAGCTCAGCCCGCGCACCGTGGTCGGAATACGCCAGAATGTGGTGCTGACGGTCATGTAAAGCGTGCGGCCATCCGGCCCACCGAAACACAGATTGGCACAGGTGGCGGGCAGCAGAATGCGCCCCAGTTCAGTTTGTCCGTCCGGCGAAAGCACGTGTACGCCGTCCCCGGCACTGCTCCAGATGCGCCCGGCGGCGTCGATCCGCAGGCCGTCGGTCTTGCCGGGGCTGAGTTCAAAATGCACGCCCTCGCTCCCGGCCTGACCGTCCGGTGTGACCCTGTAGCGGTAGACCTTGCTCTCGCCCGTGTCGGCCAGCAGCAGCGTGTCGGCGCTGGCGAACGCGAGGCCGTTGGGCTTGGTACGGTCTCGGATGGGCGCGGTCAGGGTGCCGTCGGGCGCCAGCCGGAAGACCCAGCGGCCCGGCAATTCCATCGCGCCGCCGTAGCCTTCTTCGGGCTTGTCGATGCCGTAGGTCGGGTCCGAAAACCACAGGCTGCCGTCGGGGTGCAAGCAGATGTCGTTGGGGCTGTTCAGCCGCTTGCCCTCGAATTGGTCGGCCAGTATGGTCCACTCGCCCCCCGTCTCCTGGCGCAGAATGCTGCGCAGCCCGTGCGAACAGGCCACCAGGCGGCCCTGCGCGTCCAGACAGTGCCCGTTTTGATGGTCGCTGCGTTCCAGTTCCACTTCCAGCGCCCCGGCGTCGGAATAACGCCAGGTTTTATTGGTTCGCACGTCACTGAAAATGACGGCCTGGCGGCTGGGCACGTAACAGGGGCCTTCAGTCCAGACGAAGCCGTCGCCCAGTTGTTCGGGCGCTGCCCCGGTGGGAAACAGGTCGAGAAATTCCGGGCGGGTCGCTTGCAGGGCGGGGGCGGACTGGGTCATGCTGCCATACTGCGCCCCCCAGGTCAGGCAGTCATGAGACAGGACGCGGCTCCACCGACTGTCTTTGCGCCGGAGGGTTACCACTTGCGTAGCTTTACGGGCGTCCGTCGGAGGTAGCGTCGGCGGCGTCCTGATCATCTTCCGGGAGCAGCGGGTCAACCGGGCGCGGGCGACCGTTTTCGTCCAGTGCCACATAAACAAATAACCCGCTGGTTGCCAGTTGCTGCTCGCCGGACGCCATGGTTTCCCGGTATACGTCCACCTGCACCGTCATGCTGCTGCGCCCTACCCGGATTACGCGGGCGTCGAGCGCCACGGCGTCGCCCACCCGAATCGGCAGGTGAAAGTCCACGGCGTCGCTGCGGGCCGTGACCACGCTGCCCCGCGCGTGCCGCACCGCCGCTACGCTGCCTACCTTGTCCATCAGGGCCAGCACCCAGCCCCCGAACGCCGTACCGTGATAGTTGGTGTCCTTGGGAAACACCAGTTCTAACATCCGGGCGCGACTGCGCGGGGCGGGCGTCAGGGGGGCGGGCAGCTTCTTCTCGGTCATCAATCAGAATTATGCCATGTGACTTTGCCGCACACCGTCACCCACAGTCCTAATCACTTCTATGGCCTGTTATCTATACATCTCCACGAATGCCAGCAACTTACAAATAGTTGTTAAGCACGACCAAGTTGCCGTGTAGGGATGACCTGATGTTTGGGTCATCCCTACACTCACACTGGGCCGCACCTTTTCCCATACTCGCTCTGCGGCGCAGCTCTACGAGTCCGCTCGGCCTGTCTAAAGACAAACTTGGTTGTCCTTATACGAATTCCAAAACGGACTCGCTTGAGCAAGCCTGCCCGCGTCCCGAATGTACCAGAATTTAACGGAATCAGTATCGCCTGCACGTCACAAATTTTTGCCCTCCCCGGCCAGAGAGGGCCGACATTCTGGCTCTGGACACGCCGTGAACGGAGGCCCACACCGAAAGGTGCTCATTGACACAGAATATTTGAACATGTCAGGATGACCGCAACAACCATAATTTGTAGAACAACGGTGCGCCGGGCTGTAGTGCCCCACCGTGGAGGTTCCCATGAAGCAACTACTTACCCTATCCGCCCTACTTTCCCTAATGGTCAGTCCCGCCCTCGCCGACAAGGTGGTCAACATCGGTTATTCCGGCCCTCTGTCTGGCGGCGCGGCGTCTTACGGTAAGAATGTCCAGAGCGGTCTGGATATGGCGATCAACGACATCAACAAGGCGGGCGGCATCAAGGTCGGCGGCGAGAAGGTCACCTTCAAGCTGATGGCGCTTGATGACCGCTACTTACCCAACGAAACCGCCACCAACGTCAAGCGCCTGACCGGTCAGGGCGTCAAGTTCATCTTGATCCCGCACGCCGGGGGCATTCTGACGGTCCAGCCTATGACCACCCGCGACCCCAACTTCTTGCTGCTGGCCTACAGCAGCGACCCGCAGATTTTGAACAACAACAACCCCCTGACCTTCATGTTGCCCCCGCGCTTCGACAACTACGG